>JAISKM010000016.1 GCA_031261285.1 Candidatus Symbiothrix sp.
CTAGCTGTCGCTGCAGTCATACCTCGTTCATTCAACTTAGCATATATTTGGGGACCTTAGCTGATGGTCCGGGTTCTTTCCCTTTCGTCGCCGGATCTTAGCACCCGACGGCTCACTCCATGTATGATGTATCAGCATTCGGAGTTTGTCTGGGGTCGATAGGCGGTGAAGCCCTCTTGCCCAATCAGTAGCTCTACCTCTGATACACCTCTCCACAGGCTGCACCTAAATGCATTTCGGGGAGTACGAGCTATCTCTCAGTTTGATTAGCCTTTCACCCCTACCCACAACTCATCCGGAAACTTTTCAACGTTTATCGGTTCGGTCCTCCATTACGTGTTATCGTAACTTCAACCTGGTCATGGGTAGATCACAAAGTTTCGCGTCTGCCTCCTCCGACTCAAGCGCCCTGTTCAGACTCGCTTTCGCTTCGGCTTCGTACCTTAGGTACTTAACCTTGCCGGAGAAGAGCAACTCGTAGGCTCATTATGCAATAGGCACGCCGTCATCCCTATAGGGACTCCGACCGCTTGTAAGCGTATGGTTTCAGGTACTGTTTCACTCTTCTGTTCGAAGTACTTTTCACCTTTCCCTCACGGTACTGGTTCACTATCGGTCTCTCAGGAGTATTTAGCCTTACGGGATGGTCCCCGCAGATTCAGACAGGATTCCTCGTGTCCCGCCCTACTCAGGATTCTGCTAATATATTCAAACTATACGTGTACGGGATTATCACCCTCTGTGATGCAACTTTCCAGATGCTTCCACTTCCTTTTGAATACATACGGCGCAGTCCTACAACCCCGACAATGCCGAAACATCATCGGTTTGGGCTGTTTCGCGTTCGCTCGCCACTACTTACGAAATCACTATTGTTTTCTTTTCCTGCAGGTACTAAGATGTTTCAGTTCCCTGCGTTCACTCCTTATTGGTGGATGGTCTTCAACCATCCGGGTTGCCCCATTCGGAAATCTGCGGATTAACGGATATTTGCTCCTCCCCGCAGCTTATCGCAGCTTATCGCGTCCTTCTTCGCCTCTGAGAGCCAAGGCATCCTCCATACGCCCTTATTTACTTTCTTCAGTTACTCTTGATTTCTTTTACCCTTTTACTCCGTCTTCAATGTTATACATTGGTGATTCAATTGTTACACGATTGTGATTCAATTGTGATTCACCGTACTCCATCGTCAACTTCTTCTTGGTTTTTTACTTACGATTATTCAGACCTGATTAAATTGCTTCAACCAGGGAATAACCCTCGATTTATCTATTCTCGTATATATTTTTCCATCATGTCAAAGAACGCTATTTTAATTATCAATTGTTAATTATTAATTATCAATGATAATACAAATATGTGATAATTTGAGGAATCGAACCCCTTGCACTAATTAATGTCTCGCAACATTAACCATTTACAATTAACCATTAATCATTATCTTTTATTCCCAATTCCTGAATGCTGCATCGTCTCTAAAAACACTCTCCCATCCAAAAACCAAAAATAAAACTCAAAGAACTTCTGTCCTCCCCAAAACCCGTTACCAAATTTTGAGGGCGCAAAGATACTGCTTTTTTCGGTAACGCAAATCTTTTTTGCAAAAATTTCATCTTTTTTTGATGAAGCCTCTGCTAAAATCCGCCGAAACTCTTGATACCTCCGCTTCAAAGAACCCGCCCTTAAAGAAATATCTTCCTCCAAAAGCGGGTGCAAAAGTACGAACTATTTTTAAAACCGCAAAAATATTTATGAAATATTTGCGGAATATTTAATAACGCACTGACATTCAAACGATATTTTTACGGCATAGCCGGTAATGACCATCCGGAACGATAATTATGTTTAATTAATTCTGACACAAATTGTTGAGCATTAAATTCCATCATTTTGTCATCAAAGGTGGGATGTCCATCTTTAACGCTGAATGAAGTTACTTTTGACTTGAATTTATCGCTGTCGCTGATATTGGTGAAACGCATATTCTCTCCATCCCATTTCAAAATGCGGTTAAGTGGTTGAAGGCGAACTGCCAACACGCCCATCACTATCATTTCGTTGAATGGTCCTGCATAATCGAAATTCGAGGCTGCTTCGATACGGTTTTCGGGCGATTCCTTGCAGGCGCGAATCCAGTCTTGTGCGTGCGGGTAATCGTCAATGCCTCCGTACTTGTAACCGTCTATGCGACGCAGTGTTTGTGGCACTTTCGGCGTGCGTCCCGACAGCAACCGTGGATTGACGCCTGCCAAGTCACAAATCAATTTATCTTTTGAGCCAACAAATAAAAGTCCACCCATGTCATCGTTCAGCATGGCTGTGCCATCGAGCAGTTCTACCGGGCGTTGCGGGTAAATACCACCGTCGTACCACGAAACTTTCACTTCGGGCATAGCGCATTTAGGTCGTTTCTTGCGGGCAGGGAAGGTAAAATGAACTGCTTCCGCCTGAGGCGCCGATTCCATATTTATGGATGTAGAAGAAGCATGGACATTAATTGGATATTTCAAATCAAGCGCTCTGTTTATCGGATCCATGATGTGGCAAGCCATGTCGCCAAGTGCGCCGGTGCCGAAATCCCACCATCCACGCCAGTTCCAAGGTGTGTAGGCTGGGTGGTAAGGACGATAGGGCGCCGTACCGAGAAACAAATCCCACGACAATGTATCAGGAACTGCAGGTGTTTCCTTAGGGCGGGGCAAACCCTGAGGCCAGATGGGGCGGTTCGTCCACGCATGAACTTCTTTCACTTCGCCAATTTCTCCATTCCATATCCACTCGCAAATGTCGCGTACTTCGGGGCACGAACCGCCCTGATTGCCCATTTGGGTGGCTACTTTGTACTTTTTAGCCAGATTGGTGAGCAGTCGCGACTCATAAACCGTGTGTGTCAGCGGTTTTTGGCAAAAAACGTGTTTCCCCAAGGTGATAGCGTTTGCCGCAATCACCGCGTGAGTATGGTCGGCTGTTGCCACCAAAACGGCGTCAATGGACTTGTCAAGTTTATCGAACATCACACGCCAATCGGTGAATTTTTCCGCTTTGGGGAAAGCGTCGAATGTGCCTTTGGCGTATTTCCAGTCCACATCGCACAGCGCCACGATATTTTCGGTGGTCATCATATCCAAATTGGTGCGTCCCTTTCCGCCGACGCCTACTGCTGCAATGTTGAGTTTATCACTTGGCGCTTTATAGCCGAATCCGCTTACTACGTGCGAAGGCAGGATGGTGAAACCGGCAACTGAGGCTGCCGACGTTCTGATGAAATTTCGTCTTTCCATTTTTATTGTTTTTTATTGATTATAAAAGTTTGATTTTCACATTTCTATACCATAATTTAGTGCCGTGGTTTTGAAGGGAAATATTTCCCTCGTCGAACTTGCCGTAATCGGGGAATTTCGCCCATTTTCCGGCATTGCGGCGTGTTGTCCAGTCGTCCGAATACTTTTCGTAAGAAGCCGTTTCAACGCCATTGATTAATTGCGTGACATGGTTGCCATCAACCACCAACAGCAAGCGATTCCACTCGTTGATAGGCTTGTAGGGCTTAGCCTTGGGCGGATACATGGCATAATTGGCGCCATGCGTCTGCCAGTCTTCCAACGGCGTGGGCCAAGGAAAATGTTCCTGATCAATCAACTGAAACTCAGGTCCCGTTTCGTACGGAAATTCATATTTGGCGTCTTCCTTCACCTGAAACACGATGCCGCTGTTGGAACCTTCGGACAACATATATTCCACCGTCAGCGCAAAATTCCGGTAAACGCGGTCGGTAATAATGTCCTGCGATTCATGCCCGCCGGTTTCGCCCATCGTGAGTGTGCCGTCTTCTATTGCCCACACATCGGGGATTCCCTGCATATTGTAACCATGCCAACCTGAAAAACTCGTGCCGTCGAACAGCAACTGCCATCCGGCTTGTTTCTCTTTGTCGGTCAGCGTATTGGGCGCTGCCGCGAGGTCGATTTCCGCATAAAGCGCTGCCGGAGAGGTTTTCCCACTTCCGCACGAAAACATGGCAAACACTGCTGCCACGCCTAAAAAACTTTTGAAAACTTTTCCCATACCTATACTATTATATTATTAATCCCAAATGAATAATCGCCACAAATATACGAAAAAAATTCTATTCAAAACATTTTTTTGCAAAAATTAGAGGTAATGGACAAATGGTAGGCTGAATATAGATATAATTCATTGAATTTCATAATTTTGCAGGCAAAAAACGAAATGAGTAAAAAATTTGCTTTTGGTGTGGCGGTAAAATTACCAAGAAAAACGGTAAAAAAGGTGGCAAACAGTTGTACAAATGTTATGTTTGCGGTCGGCAATTTTTAGATATTCCCCGCCTTGATGCACAGGAAATTTGGCATTTGTACAGTTCTGGTAAGCAAACTTATGCTGAACTGGCAGCAAAATTTGGTTGTTCGGCAAAGACAGTTCAACGCAAGATTGACAGCATTCAAATCATTAAGAACGATGTATTTACACCTCGCGTCAATGTTGTGATGGACACAAGTTACTTCGGTAGGAACTTTGGAGTGATGGCGTTCAAAGACAGTTTAAGTGGTACGATGCTTTTGCTTGACTTTGTGAAACACGAAACATTGCTTTTATACGAGGCAGGCATAAAAGAGATCAGTCGAAGAGGCATTGATATTCAGTCGATTATCTGTGATGGAAAGAAAGGTATTTTTGCTCTTTTCCCCGACATTCCGATGCAAATGTGTCAGTTTCATATGATACGCATTGTGAACAGATATTTGACTCGCAAGCCCAAAACAGATGCCGCCAAAGAATTGAGAAACATTGCATTAAGACTAACGGAAAGCACGAGAATTGAATTTACGGACCTGTTGGAAACATGGCATTTGAAATGGGCTGACTTTTTGAACGAACAAACGACAGGTAAAAAGCGCAAAGTTTATACGCACAAACGCCTTCGAAGCGCACATTTGAGCCTGATGCGGCATTTGCCTTATCTGTTTACTTTTGAAGATTATCCTCACTTAAAAATACCCAACACCACCAACGCTTTGGACGGGCATTTTTCTGATATGAAAAACAAGTTGCGTAACCATAATGGGCTGTCTAAACAGCGTAAAATAAAGTATATAAATGGGTTTTTTAAGGCATAAGACTTACCAAATTATAGTGAAAAAGGATTGCCCCAAAAGCAATCCATCACTACAATTTGTATAAGGTCAAATTTATCCCTGACAGGTTGCTCCCCAGCAGAGCCTGTGTCCGTTTCAATTTGACAAGGCAAAATTACGCATACTTTTTTGAACTGAAAAGCAACCGCAAAAAATACAGCCTACCATTTGTCCACTTGACTAAAATGAGCGTTTTTCAGCCTACCATTTGTCCATTACGCCAATTATTATTCCCTACGGTCATGAAAATAGTTCGTAATGGTATCACAACTGTATAACCATTTATAACAACCTATAACCTGTATTTACAACCGTTTGATACTTCTTGCCAACCATTCAATGGTTCTGACGCCATCTTTATAAAGATTGTATTCGTTTTGTTTGCTTACCGTAAGCCCCGCGTCGGAATTTCCGCACCAACGGCGGCACAAATACACAGGCTCGTAGATACGCCCTACGGTGTAACGGCGGGATATTGCCAGCGCTACCGCATAATCTTCACCATAACTGACATTGGGAAAGCCAGTTTCGCGAATCACCGGCGTGTAAAAAGCGCGGGGGGCGCCAAATCCGTTGACTCGCAAGGCATTGTTGTGTCCGTTTTCGCGTGTCCACTCGCGATGGTCGATAATTCCGGGCGGTAATTCATTCAAATCGAAGTCCACCATACGATAGGCGCCAATGACCATTGCCGCACGGGTTTCATAAAAACAATCCACTATCCGCCTGAGCGTATCTGCGGCGGCATACAGGTCGTCGCTGTCCAATTGCACGGCAAAACGCCCGCAGTTCGGATGATTGACCGCTACGTTCCAGCAACCGCCGATGC
>JAISKM010000024.1 GCA_031261285.1 Candidatus Symbiothrix sp.
CGTTTTTTCGGTTGATGTAAACCACTTGAGCGTCCCCTGAATGTAGGGGATTTCTAATCCTTTAAAAGTGTAATGCAAGACAGACGCCATTGATTCGATGTCTTCGATTGAAAAAATGCCTTCCTTAACGCCCTCTCTCAAAATGGCTTGGATGTAATTTATTTCCCGGATGTCAAAACTTTTGCGCACCGTTTCAATTTTCCAAATATCGCGGAAAAAAGAAGCGCGCAATGTTCCGTTCCGAATCACTAACCGTTTAAGAACCTCAAACCGCGTATAAATAAATTCCAAGAGTTTTTTATCGGCGGGCATTTCTTTATCTACCACCTCTTCCAGCGATTCATAGAGTTGCTTCAGTTCCGATTCAATCACCGCGTGATAAATTTCCTCCTTACTATTGAAGTAGGTATACAGCGTGCGGCGACCTTTTTTGGACGCGATGGCAATATCGTTCATAGTCGTATTTTCCACCCCTGTCTTTGCAAACAACCGGCGAGCCACGTCTATCAGCGTATCTCTCGTATTTTTTACTACTATACCATCTTCCATATCGTCCAAATATGATGCAAATTTACGACAAAATTTGGCTTTTGCAAAAAATAAATACAAAAAGTGGTTAAAAAAGTGCAAAAAACTTGTTTATCCGGAAAAATGTCGTACCTTTGTACTCGAAATCGCGGGGTGGAGCAGTTGGTAGCTCGCCAGGCTCATAACCTGGAGGTCATTGGTTCGAGTCCGGTCCCCGCAACTAAAACGTAGGGGTTGAACATTTGCCACCCCAACGTATTTTCAATCCCTACGATGTTCAGTTGCATTTCTCAAGGCTCTCCTCCCATTTTGGAACAACAAGCCCAAACGTCTTTTTGATTTTGCTTTTGTCTAAGACGCTATACATCGGACGCGCCGCCTTTGTGGGGTATTCTGAGGTTGGAATCGGCTTGATGTCACAATCCAGACCAGCTAATTCGACGATTTTTCGCGTGAAATCATACCATGTCGTCACACCCTCGTTGCTGTAATGATAGATGCCTGCCGGAAAAGTCTGTTCGCGTTCGGAAAAAGCAATGATAGACACAATCGCTTGCGCCAAATCGGCGGCGTAGGTTGGCGTGCCCGTTTGGTCGCACACTACGTTCAACGTGTCGCGCTCGGCTGCCAAACGCCGCATCGTCTTAACAAAATTGGTACCGTAAGCCGAATACAGCCACGCCGTGCGAATGACAATACTCTCCGGACAAGCCTTCAAAAGTACTTGCTCGCCTGCTAATTTGCTTTTCCCATACACCGATTGCGGATTCACGGCATCCGTCTCTTTGTAAGGCGTATGTGCTTGACCGTCAAACACATAGTCGGTCGACACATGAATCACGCGCGCTTTATGTGCGTGCGCCGCCTCTCCCAAATTTTGCACGGCATCGCGATTAATTTTGTAACACAACGCCACATCGTCCTCTGCTTTATCCACCGCCGTGTAAGCCGCACAATTCACGACATAATCAATGTTATGCTCTGTCAAAAATTGACCTATCTGTTCTTTATTCGTCAAATCCAACGTGTCAACATCTGTTCCAATGAATTGAAATTCAGATTGTTGCCCCAATAAATCTCGCAGTTCGCTGCCCAATTGTCCGTTCGCTCCCGTAATTAATACGTGTTTCATTTGAAAAAAGAAATTATTTTAGCACAAAGGTACGAAATAGTTATGAGTTATGAGTTATTTTTTTTTCGTACCTTTGCACAAATATTTTGAAAATGATGAAAACAATCAACCAAATACAGGACGAAATCATCGCCGAATTTGCGGTGTTTGACGACTGGATGGATAAATATGCGCTGCTGATTGAGATGGGCAACGAGTTGCCGCCGTTGGACGCGCAATACAAAACGCCGGGCAACCTGATTGAGGGTTGCCAAAGCCGCGTGTGGTTGCAAGCCGACTATGTGGACGGAAAAGTGATGTTTCAAGGCGAAAGCGATGCCGTGATTGTCAAAGGCATCGTGTCGTTGCTTATTCGCGTGCTTTCGGGGCACACGCCCGACGAAATTCTTACTGCCGACCTCTATTTTATTGAGGCAATCGGATTGAAAGAGCACCTTTCGCCCACGCGCTCCAACGGCTTGGTGTCGATGCTTAAACAGATGAAACTCTACGCGTTAGCTTTCAAAAGTAAATCTGCTAACTAAATCGCCGGTCAAACAATCATGCGCAAACTAAAAATCACAGAACTCCATCGCATCACGCCGGAAGCTTTCAAACAGACGGAAAAAATCCCGTTGGTGGTGGTATTGGACAATGTGCGCAGTCTGCATAATGTGGGGTCGGTGTTTCGAACGTCCGACGCTTTCCGGGTGGCAGCGGTCTATTTATGTGGCATCACGGCGACGCCTCCGCAGGCTGAAATTCACAAAACGGCGTTGGGCGCAGAAGATTCTGTTGATTGGAAATACTTTGAAAATACCTTGGAGGCGGTGCGCGAACTGAAGGCGGCAGGTTTTCATGTGGCGGCTGTTGAGCAGGCTGAAAACAGCGTTTCGCTCGAACATTGGGGGGATTCCCGCCTGCGCGGGAATGACAGTCCGTGTCATTGCGGGCGTGACCCGCAATCCCAAAAATACGCCATCGTTTTGGGTAATGAGGTGCATGGGGTTGATCAGGACGTGATGAACGCCTGCGATTCCTGCATCGAAATTCCGCAATTTGGCACCAAACACTCTCTCAACGTTTCTGTGACCGCCGGCATCGTGATTTGGACGCTTTTTTTAAAACTTACTTTGGCTATTTCAAAAAAATAAACTACCTTTGTGTCCATGAAACTCAATACAATAGAAGAAGCAATAGAAGATTTTAAGGCAGGGAAATTCCTGATTGTGGTGGACGATGAAGATCGCGAAAATGAGGGCGATTTCATCATTGCGGCAGAAAAAATCACGCCGGAGAAAGTCAATTTTATGATGACTTACGGTCGCGGTCTGCTCTGCGCTCCCATCACGGAGGAGCGCTGCCAAGAATTGGAATTGGACATGCAGACGTCCAAAAATACGTCGATTTACGACACACCATTCACGATTACGGTCGATAAACTGGGGGACGGATGCACCACAGGCGTGTCGATGTTTGACCGTGCAGAAACGATTCGCTCACTGGCAAATCCTGCTACAAAGCCCGAAGAATTAGGGCGTCCGGGGCATGTGAATCCATTACGTGCACGTTCTCGCGGCGTTTTACGTCGCGCCGGTCACACGGAGGCGACGATTGACTTAGCGCGGTTGGCCGGACTGTATCCCGCCGGCGCACTGATTGAAATCATCAACCCCGACGGCACGATGGCACGCTTGCCGCAGTTGATGGAAGTTGCCAAACAATTTGACATCAAAATCATTTCGATTGAAGCATTGATTGCCTACCGCCTGAAACAGGAATCGCTGATCGAACGCGGCGAAGCCGTGAATATGCCGACGCAATTCGGTCATTTCAAACTCATCCCGTTTCGTCAAAAATCATCCGGTCTGGAACACATAGCCTTGGTGAAAGGCGATTGGAAACCCGGTGAGCCGGTGTTGGTGCGCATGCACTCGTCCTGCATGACGGGCGATATTTTTGCGTCCATGCGTTGCGAGTGTGGCGAACAACTCCACAAGTCCATGCAGATGATTGAACAGGAAGGTCGCGGCGCAATCGTTTACCTCAGTCAAGAAGGTCGTGGCATCGGGTTTATGGAAAAAATGAAAGCCTACAAACTCCAAGAAAAAGGCTTGGACACGGTGGACGCGAATCTACACCTCGGACACGATTCGGACGAACGCGATTACGGTATTGGCGCCCAAATCCTGCGCGAAATAGGCGTGTCCAAAATTCGCTTAATCACTAACAATCCCGCCAAAAAAGCAGGATTAGAAGGTTACGGACTCGAAATTGTCGAAAACGTCCCCATCGAAATCACTCCCAACCCCTACAACGAAGCCTATATGCGCACCAAAAAAGAGCGCATGGGACACCTGCTACCGAGCTATTCATTCCTAACGGAATGAAAAACAGGAATGCAATAACGCTAGTGTTGTTTGTGCTGTTCGTCAGCACTCAATCGGCTGTTGCTCAATGGCATACAGATAATAATCCGTTAGACAGCTTGCCTGCTTCCAAACTGATGATGCAGATGCGCGAAAAACCGGTTTTTAATTGGACGATGCGTGGAGCGGAGCTGTTTTTTAACGATTATATTCCTGTTGTGGGCGATTCTGCACGCTTTGAGGCGGGTCCGATTACCACGCTGGTGAGCCATAATGCGCTGGAAGGACTGCGTTTTCGCTTGGGTGGGGCGACCACAGTCCGGTTAAATCGTCAACTGTTTGCCGAGGGCTACTTGGCTTATGGATTGGACGATGAAAAACTGAAAGGCGATTTGCTGCTGGAATACGCGTTTGAAAAGAAGAAAAAATACCGCCGGGAATATCCGTTGCACTACTTGCGTGCAGAATATAAATACGATGTCAACCCCATTGGACAACTTTACGTCGATCGAAGTTATGACAATGTGTTTTCGCTACTTAAACGCAAGTCAGACCGGCTGTTAACGTATACGCAGACAGCAGAATTGTCCTATTTTCAGGAGTATTCCAACGGTTGGAGCTACGGCATCGCGGCGCGTCATCAGACGGAATGGGCAACAGAATATGTGCCGTTCAATGAAATTCAATCCGATGGGTCAATCGTTCCTCTCGACCATTACCGGACTTCAGAGATCGAATTTAAACTGCGGTGGGCACGCAATGAGAAATTTCGCTTTTCGCGCAGGCGTCGCTACTCGTTGATGAATGCGACGGTGATTGAACTGACAAATACCGTTGCACTAAAAAATGTGTTAGGTTCTGACTATCAATACAATAGCACCGAGTTGAGCGTTCATAAACGGTTGGAGTTGTCGGCGTTCGGCTTTGTAAACATACACGGCCGAGCAGGTCAAATCTGGGGGGACGTGCCGTATCCATTGCTATTTATGCCTCGCACCAGTCTGGCTTATGCACTTGCCGGGTCGGAAGCGTTTGCTTTGCTGGATCCGATGGAATTTATGAGCGATCGTTTTGTCTCGTGGAATGTGCAATATCACCTGAATGGTCTGCTGTTTAATCGCCTCCCGCTATTCAATCAATTGAAATGGCACGAAGTAGCGGCACTGCAAATTTGGCATGGTGATTTGAGCGATAAAAATAATCCTCAAGCCGTCATTCCCACTCAGGCGATTGTCATTCCCGCGCAGGCGGGAACCACAACCACAAATGCCCTGTTTCTCTTCCCCGAAAAAACGTACAGAATGGGCAGCACGCCTTACATGGAATTGAGTTTTGGGATTGAACACATTTTCAAATTCCTGCGTGTCGACTATGTCCGACGCCTCACATTTCGCAATCATCCGGGCACACCAAACGATGGTGTGCGCATGAGTACGGTATTTTCTTTCTAACCGGGATTAATTTAGTGTATCGCCTGCAAAATATCCGCCTTCAAATCTTCTAAATTTTCCAAGCCGACAGAGAGGCGAAGCATGTTGGACGGCACGCAAACCATCTTTTTCAAAGCATCACTCAATGTACCGTAAATAGTAGATAACGGATGGATAATCAGTGACTTATTGTCGTAGATATTGGTGGCGCGACGGATGACTTTCAGCTTATTCATAAACTCAAAGCAAGCCGTTTGGTCTTTTAACGCAAACGTCAACATCGAACCGGGGTATTCACCAAATTGTTCGCAACTCAACTTGTAAAAGGGGTCGGCCGGCAATCCGTTGTAATTCACATGGTGCACGCCCGGAACGGTTTGCAGAAATTCCGCCAACTGTTTACATGTATGCGACGAGCGTTCAAAGCGCAAAGCGAGTGTTTCTAATCCAAGGCTTTGTAAATGAGCCGTTTGTGGAGCCATGTAAGATCCCATATTGCGCGAAATTTCGCCGCGTAATTTGATGGTAAAGGCTGTTTTGCGCACCATTTTTGCCAGTTCACCCAAGCGTGGTGAGTGAGACCAGTCGAATGTTTGGTGGTCAAGAATCAATCCGCCAATGCTGGTTGCCCCACCTGATATGTACTTTGTGCTGGAAGCCACTTCGATGTCTACGCCCAACCGTTTGCCGTTAAATTGCGGCCACGGCACAATCGTGGAATCTGCAATCAGCGGTACATTTTTCTTGTGAGCCAGTTCCGAAAGTGCCTTTAAATCAGCCACTTCCATGTGTGGATTGGTAATGATTTCCGTAAAAACGGCACACGTTTTATCATCAATATTTTTGTCCACTTCCGCCGGATTCAGCATGTCGCAAAAACGCACTTCCACACCAAACGCTTTCAGCGTGATGTAAAACAATGAAAATGTATTGCCAAACAGATGGGAGGTCGTCACGATATTGCTGCCCGCATAAGCGATCGTCAAAAACGTGTTGGAGATTGCTGCCATACCGGAAGATACCGCGAGAACGTGCTCTGCGCCACTAATTTGTTTCACGCGCTCCTCAAACGCTTCCACCGTAGGATTAGAAATACGCGAATAGGTGTGCATCCCCGATTTGCCGAGAAACGCCTGTTCCATCTCTTCCGCAGTGTCAAATTCAAACGCAGCACCGGCATAAATAGGCATCGAGATAGAACCATGCACATCTTTCAAATGAAAACGCTGGTTCAAAATCACTGTCGACACATCTTTTTCTGTTTCTTTCATTGTCTTGTCATTGCGGGCTTGACCCACAATCTCCTTAATTAATGTTTAATTATGCGGCAAAGTTACGAAATAGTTATGAGTTATGAGTTATAAGTTATGAGTTTTTTTGCGTAAATTTTAAAAGACAGTGATGCCAAACGCTTTGCCGATGCCGGAAAGGATGATTTGGATGCCGATGCAGAATGTGATGAAGGCGATGAGTTTGTTGATGATCATCATGCCGACGGGACCCAATTTGCGATTGATTTTTGAGCCTTCACGCACCACCAAATACAGGATAATGAGCTGCAAAATAATGGCGACAATGAGTATCAGGTAATCGATGCCGGTGAGGAGGTAGTCTGCTTTTTCGGCCGTTGCCATCAAAGTGAAAATGACCGAGATGGTACCGGGACCAAGACAAATAGGGAACGAGATCGGATAAAAAAGTTTACGTGTGAGGTTGGTTTCGCGCACCTGACCGCCTTCCTGTTTGTCCGCTTTTTCATTGCCGGCATCCGAATTGTTGAGCCATTCCAATCCCGTTTTGCAAATCACAACACCACCCCCAATTTGAATTGCAGGTACAGCCAAACCGAACATCAGCATCACCAAATGTCCCGCTAAAACGGTCACAATGCCAATCACCAGGCAATTTCGAAAAATCGCTTGATTGTATTGTTTGCGCTCTTTATCGGAAACGTCGCCAAAATAGCCATTGACAATAATACCGCTTCCGATGGGGTCAATCACCGGAAACAATGCCGCGAAACAAGTCGCAAAAAACAAAATAAATTGGTGCACTTCCATTTTTTTTATTTCGTAGAGGCAGGGGTTACCTGCCCTTACATTATACAAACGTCAACTGAGACAGCCGGTTTTCGTCCCACACTTCTTGCGCAATCGCCTGCAACTGAGCGGGCGAAAGGGCGTCAATTTTGCGATAGACGTCTTCCAAACTGTCGTATTTATTGAAATGCAGAAAACTTTTGCCCATGCCGAGGGCGATGCTTTCTTTGTGGTCGCTCGCCACACCCAACTGTCCTTTTAGCTGCTTAACAGCTGTGTGAAATTGGGACGTCGTGAGCGCATTATCGCGTAATTTTTTTAATTCTTTGTGAACCAACGCCGTACAGCGGGCAATATCTTTCGGGTCGCAGGCAAAATAAATGTCGAACACGCCCGTGTCGCTGTAGGAGCCAAGTCCAGATTCCACCGTGTAAACCAATCCATGTTTTTCGCGCAGGGCAAGATTCAGACGGCTGTTCATCCCCGGACCGCCCAACAGATTATTGAGAAAATACAGCCCAATACGGCGCGGGTCGTGCAAGCTAAATCCCTGACTGCCAATGATAAGATGCGCCTGATGCAGGTCTTTGTCGCGTTGTTCTGTGACGGCCGGAATCAATCGTGGCGTGATGCGTTTTTTTACAGGCGAATATGGTAGGGGGGGTGCGGACACAAAATATTTTTTTGCCAATCGAATGATCTTATTGAAAGGCGTTTGACCATAAAAAAAGAAAATCATGTTGTCGGGATGGTAAAACGCATCAACAAACGTGCGGCAGGAAGCAGACGTGAACGTGTTGAGGCTCGCCTCGTCGCCCAAAATGCTGTGCCCAAATTCATTGCCTCGAAACAGCAAATTTTCAAATTCGTCGTAGATGAGTTCGGCGGGATTGTCGCGATAGGAATTGATTTCGTCGATGACCACTTCGCGCTCTTTGTCAATTTCTGCGTCGGGGAAACGGGAGTTGAAAACCAAATCCGACAGCAATTCCATCGCCCGTTCAATATCGTCTGACAGGCAAACCGAGTAAATAAATGTTTCCTCTTTCGTGGTGTAGGCATTGAGTTCGCCGCCCACATTTTCCATGCGGTTGAGGATGTGCCACGATTTGCGCTTTTGTGTGCCCTTAAACAGCGTATGTTCGACGAAATGCGCCAAGCCAAACTGGTCAATAGTTTCGTCACGCGTGCCCGCATTCACCGCAAAACCACAATAAGAAACCGGCGAAACAGTCGGTAAGTGGATGATTCGCAATCCGTTAGGCAGCGTGTGTGCTGTATAGTGTGGTGTCATGTGTGCAATTTTTTGCAAAGGTAATCATTTTTATTTTTTTTCGTGTTTCAACGACAATGCCCATTCCACGCGTTCCTGAAGTTCCGGGGTGAAACCGGCCGTTTCTTTGACGCCTTCAAAATAGATGTGCCAAAGGTAGTAAAACGGTGAATGAAGCGCATTGCGTACATATTCGGCCTGCACTTGGCACTCTGTGTTCGACAGCGGATAATTTTGTGGAATCAAGCCCGTTACCAGCGAAGAAAGCAGACCGGCGTCCACGTTTTGTCCACCGATGGGGAAGAGTATTTTTACTCCTAAATCATTGTAACGCAAACACATAGAAATATCTGCCTTCACGGAATTGCCTTCAATATTAAAATCCAAGCCCTGAATAAAGCCGCGATTGATTTTCAGCGGTGCAAGCGGTTCGATGATGGCATTGAGAGCAACCGCATCCATCGTGCCAAGCGTGCCAACGATGGTAAAACAGTCGTAGAGCGAATCCACAGGCAGATTAATGGTTGCCTGAATCAGGCCTTCGTTCATCAATTTGCCCGACACCGTCAAACGATTCATTTGGGCGATTGATGCAGGCACGTTCGTGAAATTCGTTGCCTGCGCATTCATATTATTAAAGGTAATGCGCCCGGGCATCTCTCCATTTTCAGCCAATTCTTCGTAAATAATGTTCAGATTGGTTACTTGCAAGTCGCGAACGGCTAATTTCAACGGCAATCGCTGTATCACGTCGTGCACCATGGGCATGTCGTGGTGTTCGATGGGAATTTTTTGATTTTTATAGTTTTGAAACGTCGCATCCGAAATCTGCAACCGCTCGGCGGCATACATTTTTTGAAAAACAGACACGCCTTGCAATCGAACGTCGCCCACCGCAATGTCCATCCACGAGGCGTGATTCTTATCTTTTTCAGTAAAAACTCCCTTGGGAATGTTTGTTGCGTATTTCAGATTTTTGACTTCCAGCAGCGTGTCTTTGGGCGAAAATTCGATCTGCTCAACGTTTAGCGTGTAGGGATTGTCATGAATATCCACCTGTAATTGATTGATTTTAATGTGTCGTGGCTCAAGGTGTTCTTTTTCGTTGTGAAATAACAGGTAGACGCCTTCCAATTCAACCGATTGGATGTCGATGGAGCCATAAATAGGTGGCAGACTGTCCATAGTGCTCAATTCGCGGAATCGTTTGGGATCCATTTGCAATTTCACATTTTTTACTTCCGCAACTGCTGTTAACAGATTGACTTCGACGGCACCAAAGGTTAATTGATAGAGTCCGTTCGTTTTTTGAGAAATTTCTTTAGCAAAAGCGGTTTTCAGTATTTTTTTTGCTTCGATGGTCAAAAAAATATTGCATACTACAATAACGAGCAAAAAACCTGCACACACGGCTCCTAAGCGAATAATCTTATATTTTTTACTGTCCATTCTTGCCTTTTCTACTGTCATACAACGAACAAAAGTAACACTTTGTTTTCACTTTTTTTTGAAAAATGCAAAAAAAATTGAAAAAAAACGCAAAAAGTGTTGCACAACATAAAAAAAGTCCGTACCTTTGCGCCGTGATTCCCAATGAGGGGGTTTCCAAATGATTTTTAAAACGTTTTAATTATTTCAAAAAATGAAAAAGTTAGTATTATTTGCAGCATTGGTTGCTGTTGTTTCTTTCGCATCTTGTAAAAAAGCTGAAGCTCCTGTAGAAGCTGAAGAAGTAGTAGTTGAAGAAGTAGTAGTTGAAGAAGCTCCTGTAGCTGTTGACTCTGCTGTAGTTGTAGAAACTCCTGCTCAGTAATTTTTGCTCGTTGTTTGAAACAGCAACAAAGAAATTGAAACCCACCTTGAAAGAGGCGGGTTTTTTCTTGACGGCACCGACCGGTAGGTCACAATGTAGGGGCAGCGCGCGCGTTGCCCCTACATTGTATCCGTCATGTTAACAGCGTAATTCCTATTTTTCTCCCAACAATTTCGCGTATTCTTTAGGATTGTTCAGCAAGTCGAGGGCTTTCTTGAGCGATTCGTTGTCGTCGTTGTAGATTTGAAAATATTCGTTGGTATTCCACAAGTCACGAGCCATCAATGCCTTGATTTGCAGCTTGATAAGTGGTTTGGAGATTTCCAGTTGCCTCAAATCTTCAGGAGTCAAATTCGACGATTTGTGTGCGTTTTTAGTATCCATTACAATCATCTCAAAATCTTCCTTTTTCAACACATCAACCACGTCGTTGACCATGGCATCAGTCACTTTAAAGTTGCGTTTGAAGTCACTAAAAGTGGTATTTTGATACTGTTTTCGATTTTTCTCAATCAAATTCATGACATACTTGTTCAGTGCGCCACTCGCCACGACAGAGCGGTGCATATCCGTGTAGCGTGCGGTGTCGATAGGCACAAAATAGTCGGGCATGATGCCGCCACCGCCATACACGATGCGTTTGTTGACTAATGTGTTGTATTTCAACGAGTCAGGGAAATGGATGCTATCGGCACTCACCATTTCGCCGCGGTTGTAGCGCGTAATCATATCCTTATTGTAGGATTCCATATCGCCGTTTTCGTAGGGCTTTTGAATGTTACGTCCCGTGGGCGTGTAGTAGCGAGCGGTCGTCAACTTAATCATCGAACCGTCGGGAAACGGGATAGGGCGTTGCACCAAACCCTTGCCAAACGAGCGTCTACCTACGATAATGGCTCTATCCCAGTCTTGCAAAGCACCTGCAACAATTTCGCTGGAGGAGGCAGTCGATTCGTTGATGAGCACAACCACTTTGCCTGTTTCGAACGAACCGCGCATATCAGCTTTGGCATCTTCACGCCGTTGGTGTGTGCCTTCGGTGTATACAATCAGGTTGCCCCGTTGCAAAAATTCGTTGGCAATCTGAATCGCTGTTTCCAAATAGCCACCACCATTGTCTTGCAAATCCAACACCAAATCGCGCATGCCCTGTTTTTGCAAATCAGCCAAAGCGGTTTTAAATTCATCATAAGTCGTTGCCGCAAAACGATTTAGTTTGATGTAGCCGATTTCTTTGTTAAGCATATACGAAGCATCCAAACTGTACAACGGAATTTTGTCGCGCACAATTTTAAAAGCCAACAGATTGGGATTTTTGCCCCGTTTGACCTTGACATTCACGGTTGTGCCTTTCTGACCGCGCAGTTTTTTCTGAACGTCCGTATTTTTTATCTCTTTCCCCACCATCAACGTATCGTCAATGTAGATGATACGGTCGCCGGCGAGCAATCCGACTTTTTGAGAAGGACCGCCTTCAATCACTTGAACGACATAAATCGTGTCGGTCATCAGGTTAAATTGTATGCCGATGCCATCGAAATTGCCTTGCAAAGGTTCGTTCATTTCCTTGACTTCTTCGGGCGTCATGTAGGCAGAATGGGGATCTAATCCCTTCAAGAGAGCTGTCAGGGCGTCATTTGCCAACTTATTTTTGTCCACATTGTCGACATACATATTTTCGATGACGGCGACTGCCATGTTAATTTTTTGCGCAGCAGGGTCGTTGCGCTGTCCATACGAACACGAGGAGTTCAGCAACAAACATGCTGCCAACAGAAAAGAAAAAAATGTATGTTTCATTATATCTTTATTTTATATAGTAAAAGAAAGCGCAAAGATACTAAATTATTTCAAAATAGTGTCTATGCGATTAAGTTCATCCGGGGTGAAATCAAAGTTTTGAATGCTGTCGATATTGTCCTGTAGCTGTTTGACGGAACTTGCGCCCACGATGACGGAGGTGACTTCCTTTTTGTGCAACAGCCAAGCCAACGACATTTCCGCCAAGGTTTGACCGCGTTTTTCTGCTAAGACGTTCAATTGTTGGATTTTAGCAATCACGTCCGGCGTGATGTCGCTTGTTTGTAACGCACCGTGACCTTTTGCCGCGCGCGAATTTTCGGGAATGCCATTCAGATAGCGATTGGTCAATACGCCTTGTGCCAACGGTGAAAAAACAATGAATCCTTTGCCCATAGAGGCATTCAGCGGCATCAATTCCGCTTCCGGTTCGCGATACAGCAAATTGTATTTGTCCTGATAAATCAGGCAACGAACGTGTTGAGCCTCCATCATTTCGTAAGCCTGACGCGCCTTATCCGCCGGATACCGCGACAAACCAACATACAAGGTTTTCCCTTGTTTAACCATGTCAATCAACGCCTGAACGGTCTCTTCCAGAGGCGTTTGCGCATCGTAGCGGTGGGTGTAAAAAATATCGAAATAGTCCAATCCGGTGCGTTTCAGACTTTGGTCGATGCTTGCCATAAGGTATTTACGCGAACCACCATCGCCATACGGACCATTCCACATCGGATAGCCCGCTTTGGACGAAATAATCATCTCATCGCGGTGATTTTTCAGGTGCGAGTGGAGAATTTTTCCAAAATTTGTTTCGGCACTGCCCGGACTTGGTCCATAATTATTTGCCAAATCAAAATGGGTGATTCCCTGCTCAAACGCATGCAAAATCATGTCCGTTGCCAACGAAAAGTCGTCAACGTCTCCAAAATTATGCCACAACCCCAGCGAAATCAAAGGGAGTTGCAAACCGCTTGTACCACAATATTTATAGTTCATACAATTACGAATTAAAAATTAAAAATTACGAATTACGCAATATGCCATACACTGTCATTGCGTTGCGGGCTACGGACCCGCAATCTCACCCGCAATCTCCTCATAGTTATTTTATGTTTTTATTCATTAGGATTCTTTCTTTAGAAACAAACGCTTTGAAATCAGGCGCAGACGGATGTCCGGCAAACGGCGCGTAGAAATGCTTTTGATTGTTCGGCTCCCACGCATTGCGCCAAAAGAGTATCCAACTGATTTTGTAATCGTTGATGACCGGATAAACGACCTGCGTGAAATAGGTGCTATCCGGGATTGATTCCATGCCTGTTTCGCCAATCGTTGGAATTTTATGTGCTTTTTGAGCATACGCCGTCACGGTTTCGAGGTTGCGACGCATCGCATCCTGATATTTTGCGCTGTTTTCGGCATTTACTTCACCTGAATAATAGCAATCGAACGCCACCATATCGACGTAGTCATCGCCCGGATAGCGTTCCAAATAATGTGCTTCATCGCGGGTTTCGGACGGCGAATAGGAATACAGCAGGTTGTGTACGTTTTTTGTGTCACGCAGGTATTCAACCGTCATCGTCCACAGCTGTTTGTATTCTTCGGGCGTCGATTGTTCGTTGCCCCACCAGAACCAATTGCCGCTGTGCTCGTGATACATCCGGAAAACAACCGGAATGAGCATTCCCGAATCGTCTTTCAAATCGCCAAAAAACGCAGCCACTTTATCCAACCAGCCCAAAAACCGGTCGTGATTCGCACCGTTGGGCAAAACGGTTCGCACCACCGAATCCTGTGCACAATCCCAAGCCGTGTTGCCGGTCACGATATTATCGCCATGCCAACTAAACGTGGTGATGCCCCCTCTGGCGTGCGTTTCCTTCACATACTGTTTCATGTCGGCAAAATAAACGGAATCAAGATTAAACGCCGCGCCCAACTCAACGTGCCCCAGTTCCCAAGCGACCACTGCCGGATAATCGCCGGTCACGTCTTTCACATCCGACCGTCCGGGCTCCTTATACCAGCCGTGTCCGTAAGCCAAATCATCCTGATGACCGACCATAATTCCCTTGTTTAACAGTCTCAACAGCCGGTTATACAACTCAACTGTTTCCGGTGTAGCCTGCTTGTCAATGGGCAATTGCTGCTCCGCGGCAGGCGTTTGTTTACACGATGTAATACAAGATAGTATCATTAATGCCAAGAGTATATTCGTTTTCATGGCTGCAAAGATACAAAAAATTGTTTTACAATCATCGTTTGGTCAAAATCAAAAAATGTCGTAAATTTGCACCGTCTTAGAAGATGTAAAATACAAATTAGCCCGCAGGGCTTTAATATCAATAAAAATTCCATAGATATGAAATTATTAGAAGGAAAAACGGCGATTATCACGGGAGCCGCCCGCGGTATCGGCAAATCTATTGCCATTCGTTTTGCACAGGAAGGCTGCAACATCGCGTTCACCGATTTGGCGATTGACGAAAACGGTCTGGCTACCGAAAAAGAAATCGCTGCTTTAGGCGTAAAAGCGAAAGGCTATGCCTCTAACGCGGCTAATTACGATGACACACACGCTGTGGTGGACGCTATCGTAAAAGATTTTGGACGGATAGACATCTTAGTCAACAATGCCGGCATCACGCGCGACGGACTGATGATGCGCATGGACGAAAAACAGTGGGACATGGTCATCAACGTCAACCTGAAATCGGCGTTCAACTTCACACACGCGTTGGTGCCTGTGATGATGAAACAAAAAGCAGGCTCTATCATTAACATGAGTTCAGTGGTAGGCGTGCATGGCAATGCCGGTCAAGCCAACTATTCTGCTTCTAAAGCAGGTATGATTGGGTTAGCCAAATCCATCGCTAAAGAAGTTGGTTCTCGCGGTATTCGCGCCAACGCCATCGCCCCCGGTTTTATCGAAACAGCCATGACGGAAGCCTTGACCGACGAAATTCGCGCAGAATGGGCAAAATTGATTCCATTGCGTCGTGGCGGCACCCCCGACGACGTAGCAAACACCGCTTTATATTTGGCATCCGACCTCTCGGCTTACGTGACCGGTCAAGTGATTCAAGTAGATGGCGGGATGAACACTTAATTTTTTATGGAAGTACTATACGAAGATAATCACATCATTGCTGTGAACAAGACCAATTCGGAGATTGTTCAGGGCGATAAGACGGGCGATGCGCCGCTTTCGGAAATTGTGCAGCAATGGCTGAAAGTGAAGCACAACAAGCCCGGCAATGTGTTTATCGGCGTGGTACATCGTTTGGACCGTCCCGTTTCGGGACTGGTCCTTTTTGCCAAAACGAGTAAGGCGTTGCCGCGCCTGTGCGAGATGTTTCGCGAAGGGCAAGTCAAAAAAACGTATTGGGCGATTGTGAAAAATTGTCCGCCGCAAGATGCCGGCGAATTGACACATTATCTGGTGCGCAACGAAAAACAAAACAAATCTTACGCCTACGACAAGGAGGTTCCTAACTCGAAAAAAGCGGTTTTAAGCTACAAAGTCATCGCGCGTTCCGACCACTATTATTTGCTGGAAATAGATTTGAAAACCGGCCGTCACCACCAAATCCGGTGTCAGTTGGCAAAAATGGGCTGTCCCATCAAAGGTGATTTGAAATATGGTTTTGACCGCTCCAATCCCGACGGGGGCATCAGCCTCCACTCCCGTCAAGCCCAATTCATTCATCCCGTTTCCAAAGAAGAACTCACCATTACGGCGCCCACACCGCAGGATGCGCTTTGGAAAGCACTCTCCGCCGCTCTCGTAGAGAGCTCAGCTAACTAACCAGTAGCCTAAGGCTACTGGGGGAAGACATCTCTCCTATCCTCTCTTGCCTGCGTAGCTGGCAAACTATCTACTATGTGTATGCCTGCGCTGCAGGCAGGACTGGGGTGGCGGCTACAAAATCCAGTAGCCTAAGGCTACTGGTTAGTTAGCTGGGCTCTCTACGAGAGCAAACGTGACCAATATAGGTTTATTAGATTATCGCTTGCATGTAATCGTCTTGATTTTTTTTGTCCACTTCTTTGAGTTGGATGACGATTACGAACGGCTGCGTGCTTGTCCGGATGCTTTCGGGGATGATTAAATCGTAGTATGACGCACCTGTTTTGTCACGATAGTAGGTGCCGGTTTTGCCTTCGCCGTTGATTTGCACTGGGGCTTTTGTGGATAACAGTTGCGCGTTATCAATGACGTAGACATTTTCTTTTGTTTTGCTTTTCGGCAGTTTTACCCTTACTAAATTATTCATTGGCTTGTTGAACACCGACAAGTAGATGTTGTTGTCCTTTTGGGTGGAATAGCCCCAATCCTGTTTGTCCAATAGGGAATGATGTGTTCCGTAGACGGCAGCACCGTTGACAGCCATCCAGTCGCCGATGCGGTTCGCGATAGTTGTTTCTTCCGGACGGATGTTTCCTTTGCCGTCGGGACCGAAATTGATGACGAAATTGCCGTCTAACGCATTGGCTTTCACCATCATTTCAATCAGGTCGTAGGGCGTTTTGATGTAGCTGAGCGACCAATCGCGGTGGTAGCCCCATTGATTTTCGGGAATCGTCATCACACAATCCCAATCGTTGCCTTTCAGTTCTGCCAACGAATTAGGCAGATTGCGCTCAAACCGTTGGTCGTAATCGTCAATCAAATCACCGTTGCTGTCCTCGTGACGTTTGCCAAACTCATCGGCACGAAAACGGCTTCCGATAATCAATCCCGGACTCATCGCGCGCAATTCTTTTCCCAAATCATCCACCCAAGCGGCCTGCTCAATCCACGCTTTGTCCCACGAGCCATCAAACCACAGCCCTTTGGCTTGCGGATAATTGGTCAACAATTCAATCAACTGATTGCGGGTGAATGTTTTAAATGTTTCGTATCGCGCTTTGTCTGCCTCTGTTTTAGGAGCATTGGCTTGATAACCCTTATGACTCCAGTCGATAATTGAGAAATAGAGATAAATGTCAATGCCTTCAGCGGTGTAAGCATCCACTAATTCTTTGACAATATCCTTTTTGTAAGGCGTATTGGCAATGGTGTAACCGGTGTATTTGCTGGGCCACATACAAAAACCGTCGTGATGTTTGGTCGTGAAAATCATGTATTTCGCGCCCATTTGCTTGGCCTGTTTCGCCCATTTTTTGGCATCGAAATCAGTGGGATTGAACTGTTTATACAAATTATCGTACTCCGATTTTTCAATCAATCCGGACGTGCGA
The DNA here is from genome assembly GCA_031261285.1 of Candidatus Symbiothrix sp. Lineage (GTDB taxonomy): Bacteria > Bacteroidota > Bacteroidia > Bacteroidales > Azobacteroidaceae > Azobacteroides. The sequence continues at coordinate 17,614 of JAISKM010000024.1, forward strand.
AACCATTCGGCGGCATACGTTGAGGTTTTGCCGTTCCATTGTCCGCCGGGAATCGCGTAGACGCCCCAGTGAATGAATTGACCGAGTCCGTATTCGCGCCAATGCTGCATGGCTGCATCGGTTCGTTTGCCACCGTGTGCGCCGTGTTCCAACACGATACGCGTTGTTGTTTCGCCTTGAGCGAGTGCTTGTTGCACAGTCATTTGTCCTGCTACCAACAGGCACAAAATGTATAACAATTGTTTTTTCATATCAATACTAACGTTTATTTTAAAAGATTAGTTTACTAATGATGACAAAGGTACACTTTTTGGCGAAAAATCCTTTTACTGTATTTGCTTTTTCTTTTATCCTTTCTGCTTTTTAACAAGTGCAATATATGGGGAACTATTTATTACATATCTTCCAATGACAAGATTAAAAGTCTTCGTGATTCCCAGTTCCATTAAATATTGAAACAAGATGCGGAAATTTTGTATTCCCTCCGGGACAAAAGTATTGAGAACTTGTGAAATAATGGGTATAAATTCCGCACAAAGTGTAGCCTCTTTTTTTCTTCCGACAAACAAATAAATTGTTGGCGTTGCATCAACTGATTTCATAATAAGGCTGGTTTTGCCGATTCGCCTTCTACCGGTTACGACCACCATGCGAGAATGGTCGGAAAACGACAACTCCCGGATTCGTTGTAATTCTGCAAGCTCTTTGCTGCGATTGTAAAATTTCATGCTATTTAATTCTGTAACCGCCGTAACAGTTACGGCGGTTACAAAGGTAGAAATAAAATTTCTTTTTTCAAACTATTTTTGAGAAAACTTCTTGCTTTTTATGTTTGGCGGCGAAAGCGGAGGGCGTGTCGCCAAATTCTTTTTTGAAGACGTTGGTGAAGTAGGGTTGACTTTCGATGCCGATTTCGTCCATGACTTGGCGCATCGTGAGGTCGGATTCTATGATTAGGTAGGCAGCCTTGCGCAAGCGTTGGTTCAGGATAAATTCGACAATGGATTTGCCGGTCATCGCTTTTATTTTTATGTATAATTTGCTGCGACTCATCGACAATGCTGTGGCGATGTAGTTGACGTCCAATGTCGGTTGGCTCAGGTTGTCTTCGATGATTTTGACAAACTGTTCCAAAAATTCCTTATCGCGTTCGTTGGACGACACTTCGGCAATATTGACAAAATAGCTCTTATAGAAACTCATTTGTATCTTATGCAGCTCTTCGTTTTTCTTTTTATCAACATCTTTCAGATACAGTTGCAAAATCAGATACAGGATGCCCAGCACTATCAACACATACACAATATAGGCGTACCAGCTGCGCCAGGGAGCGGGTTTGACATGTATTTTCATCACGGTGGGAGTGTCGCTCCACACGCCGTCATTGTTGGCAGCCAGCACTTCAAACGTATAATCGCCCGCCGGCACTTTGGCATATAAAGCCATCCGGTGACTGGCATCCACCTCTATCCAACGCTCATCATATCCTTTTAAGCGGTATTTAAATAGCGTTTTTTCGGGAATCAAGTAATTGTCCGATGCAAACTGGAAGCCAAAATTCGTTTGATTGTGATTCAACACAATCTGACATTTGCCAATTTCACCGCCCAATTGTATGGGCTGATTATCTATCAAAAATTCCGAGATCACCGCTTTGGGGTGGTGGGGATTGTAAGCAATTTCGTTGGGGTCAACTATCGTAAAGCCATTGGTGCCGCCAAAATACAAACGTCCGTCCAGCCCTTGTAGCGAGGCTAAAGGATAAAACACATTGCCTTGAATTCCATCTTTTTCATCGTACCGTAAAAAAGAATTTTCTGCGATACAATAACACAGCAATCCATTGTCCGTTCCCATCCACAAATTTCCGTGAGAATAACAAATACTGTAAATCGAGGAAAGTTTGTAGCGCAATATCTCTTTATTAATGGTAAAATCGCCTGTTTTCGGATGGTATTTGACCAATCCGTTTCCTATCGTTCCTATCCATAAATTGCCGGAATCATCGAGGCAAAGAGTAGAAAAATTCATAAAAATTTGATTTTCGGTTGCCTCTTTTTGCGGTATGGCTGACAGTTGATGGGTGTGAACATCCATTTGATAGAGCGTTTTGCCGGTCAATATCCACAATTGATTCTCGTTGCCTTTTATCATATCAAATACATAATACCCTGTTTCTTGCTTGGTAAAATCGTAATGCGTAAATTGTTGCGTATGAAAGGAAAAATAAGAAATTTTCATTTGCGTGAGTTGATAAGCAATCCACAATCCCGAATCACCGTCCAGCACTATCTTGCGTATATCGTTCAACAACAACGAATTATCATCCTGCGCTTTATGAAAAAAATGCTGAGATTGTTTCGTCAGCCGATTATAACATTCCAAACCTCCGGTAAACATTCCTATCCATAGATTGTGTTTTTTGTCTATGACCATAGATTTGATGTGATTGTGTGCCGGATTATAATACGTGAATTGTCCGGTTTGCTTATTCATTCGGTTCACTCCCCCACCCTCTGTGCCTATCCAAAGCGAGGTTGCATCTTCTGCAAACGCACTGACAGGACTTAAATTGAGTTTTTTATCTTGCGGAAAATACGTGTCGAACGGAAATTTTTCATCCAAATTGACGTAAGCCAATTTTCCGGCATACATTCCGACCCACACATTATTTTGCAAGTCGCCATTAATCGTCCAAACAGAATTATTCGGCAAACTGTAAGGATTTGCCGGATCGTGCGTATAATGGGTGCAGGTCTTCGTTTTCGGATTCACGATGTATAAGCCGTCCCGATAGCCCAACCACGCTTGTCCGTTTTTGTCCACATAAAAGGCTCTGGGTGGTTTATTCATCAACTCTTGCGGCAACCAATCTTGCTGTTCTTTCATCCATTTCGTTCCTAATCCGGCCGGTTTCTTTTTGTTTACTTCTTGTTCCCAAAGACTAAAAGTATCGCTGATTTTATTATAGCGATACATTCCGTTTTTGGTACGCACAAAAAATTGTCCTGCCTCATCCAATTCCATATTGAAAAATTGCCAATCTTTCGTTGGATCCAAAACAGTAAACCGGGTATGATATTGCTTATACTGATACCCATCAAAACGATAGAGATCATCGGCAATTAATATCCAAATAAAGCCGTCATTGTCCTGCAACACCGATTGCACGCCGCCATAATAGAAACCACCGGCAGGCGACATAGTCCTGAAGCGATAGTTGTCTGTTGCTTGCATCGCGGCAAGAGGCCATAGACAAAAAATGAGGTAAAACAACCGAAATCGTTTCATAGTGGCAAAGGTACAAAAATAATTGATTCCGCCAAAAATAATTTTTATTATTGGCGGAAAGTATGATATAAAACATACATTCCGCCAACTATCGGTGGCTTTTACTAAGATTGCTTTATTATCAATTTTGTTATGCGAACTTTTCGGGTATCCAACACCTCTTTTTTGATATAAATGCCGGTTGTTGCCGGTTTTTTTATTTCAATTCCCTGCAAATTATAGTATCGGGTGGAAACCACTTCGCCTTTGATGGTCGGAATGCCGGTTCCCGGTTCCGGTTCGGGACCAAGGTCCGGTTCGGGTTCCGAAAGGTCGAGACCCATTTCAAATTCTGCTACCTGTACGCTACTTCCCACTGTTGTGCTCCAATCTTTAATGTCTAACTTAACATATTGGTAAGAAACCGGGTCAGGGAATTTAACCGTGATAACAGGATTGTTGGCAACATAATCAATTTCGTAATCCACTACAATCGGTGTCCATGCATCGCCGTCCGCAAGCTTACCATAAAACGAGATTTTTCTTGCCCGTAGCCCCTCGGTGGTATTACTTGTGCGGTGTTTGAGGGTAAAATAGTTGAACGTCTTGCTTTCCTGCATATTGATGGTAAACGACGGGACGTAATCACTTGGAGCTGTCACTCCCTCGTAGGTTCTTCCCGGTTTGACAAAGGCAAAAGCGGTTCCCATCTGTCCGTCAATCATAAATTCCGGCACCAGATTGCCACCAATACCGGCGTCGTAAAAACCGCCGATGTTGGCTATAATCGTCCAATCAGATGGGTCTAATCCCAGTTGTGTTGGTGTGGAAGTGGTAATTCCCCGCAAAGGCAGTGGACTCCAATCGGGTCTGTTTTGTCCGGTTATTTTAAGTATCTCGGCTACGGGTTGTGGCAATGGGATAATCGCCCCTGATTCTGTTGCCGTCTGAAGCCGGTACCGCAACGAGTTTTTCAATGTGGCATCCGTCACGCGGATACCCCACTGGTTGAAAAATTCGCGCAGGTCGTAGCCCGACACTTGCGAGGCTTTCCATATCAGATAGAAACGGCGTTCGTCGGCTCCGCCGCCGGTTACTTTTTCCTCACGCACCACGCGGTGGAGGTTTTTATAAAACTGGTCTCCAAAAATAAGGAAGAGTTGTTCCCATACCATAAAGCGCAACTCGTCGCGGTTGAAACCGGTAAGTGCTTCCAACTGGGCGTCGGACATATCATACACTCTTTCTGCTACCGGCAATTTCAGATAGGTGTCCTGTGCTGTTTTCCACCGTGCGGCAGTCGTCCTGTTGTAAGTCTGACCGGGATTGGCTGCTTCCCACAGAGGTTTTTCTGCAACGTAGGAATAGATATTTACAGTAGATTCGCCGGACTGATTAATCATATAGGCAGGCTGCTGGTGCTGGTGACCCAATTCATGACCAAGCATCCAAGAGTTATTGTTTAGTCCAAACACCGTCAGATAGCGTATAATACTTGCCGAAGGATAGCCCGTATAGCCTGTTGAAGAGGCATGAGGGCTTCCACTGGTGTTTTGAACCAGCAAATAGCGCACTTCTCCGGCTTTCAAACGATGATGCACCGGATTGGGGTCGCTGTTGTCCATCCCACTGATGGTATCTTCCCGTGCCAATAGCGTGTGCAAACCGTCCATCCAGATGGTTTTATTGTTATTCTTTGAGAGCGTGTTGGCTGCCGATTTGGTCGCCGCAACCACCACATAATCAGAATGATACGCAACGTCAGGGGTAGGATATTCTTCCAGCATTTCCCGAAATTCCGCATCGGTTGTCACGCCATACACATAATGTGGCGCACGGACGTGTTCGCTTTCTCCGGTAAACGTGATGCGAACCACTCCCACTGGTGCTTTGCTGCCGTTGGTCACAAAACTCAGGTAGATAAGCCCGCCGGGACCGGCTGCTGACTTTTGCGCCGGAGTGATAGTGTTTAATCCAACAGTCAAAGGAATATCCACTCTGCCTCTGCCATCCACATTAAAGCCCAGCGTGCCTATGCTGATAGAGGGCAAAGCTCCATCTGCGGCAGGTGTGAGCACTTCCACATTGACAACAACTGTGCGCAACGTGTCTACATAAAATCCGGTCGGCTGACGGTCATATTTGTTATGACCCTGTGCCAAACGCGCTTGCTCATGCGCCGCGCTATAAATCTGGCGCAACTCAATGATAGTGGGATAGGGCGTTGTAATCTCCGCCAACAGCCAAAAAGGGAACAACAAACTTGCAAACAAGCCTGCAAAAATAAATTTTTTCATGATATTTATCAATTAAATTGTTTAAATAAAGGAGATATGCCTCACGGATACCTCCTTCTCCTTTTTTTTTGATACTTTTGTTATTACTCTTCAACAGTTAGCCCAATGCCAAATTCTGCAATGGCCATGTTGGTACCTCCTGTTCCCGCAGTCCATCCGGCTCCAGGCAGTAACCGCCCATTCCAATAGGCAAGTTCTACTTTCACATATCGGTACGTGGTAGAGGGAGTAATGTTAATATAATAAAAGTCGGTAACAACAGGGGATTCATTTCCGGTTCCTTTATATCCGGGAATTTCTACATCGGCTTTAATGAGCGTGAAATTCACCCCATCAACACTTCCATAAATATTTACTCCCCAGACACGGAACCCGGTATTGTTACTGTTCCGGTGCTGCAACCTGATATAATCAAACGGTTTTACCGATTTCATATCAACGGTGAAAGATGGAAGAAAATCCGGATCCTGCATAGGAACCTCGTTATATGATTTTCCCGGTTTAGTAAGTGCCAGCCAAGTAGTTTGTAAACCGTCAAACATATCTTCCGGCTTTCCGGTAGCTCCATCAATGGTATATCCATAGTTGGTGGCAGTAGTTGTAGACACTGTCCAATTTGACCTGTCAATATCATATTTTTTAAACACAATGCCTTGAACCGTCACGTAACAATTCCGAGAGATATTGCTGCCGTCGGCAGTGGTAATCGTAATCTCGGTACTACCTTCCGCAACAGTCGTCACGATACCGTTTGCATCCACCGTGGCAATACTTTCGTCTAAAGATCGGTAAGTAACCGTCTTGTCCCAAGTATCAGCAGGGGCGAGTGTCACACAAGCGCTCAAATCGAATGTTTTACCTATTTTTATCGCCATGTTGCTTCCGGCTGCCGTTACATTGATAGCAGTGGCTTTCACTATGTGGTCGGTGACAAAAACAGGATAAGACACGGAAACACCATTAGCCGTGCGAATAGTGATGGTGTCGGTACCGAATATTTTGGGCGTAATCAACCCATTTGCACTAATGTCTAATATTTCAGGATGCTTATTAGAATAAGTTACTTCCACATTCTTGGCACTCTGAGGCATAAAATAGGGCGTCAGTTGCAAAGTTGCATTGTCTTTCAATGAAAGCTGCATGATGTTGTTCACATATTGCGCTTCCAACACTGTGACTGCTGTCACTTGACCTGCTCCATTGTCGTCCGTACATCCGGTGAATGCAAAGCAAGTAGCAATGAACAGTGTCATTAAAAAATAAATTCTCTTTTTCATATTTTAATTTATTTTATTCAATCTATTAATAAAGTTATTAGCGTGGAATATCTGTCCAATCCGGCGTTTGTGTCAGATTTTTATTCAATTCCAATTGATCGTAAGGAATAGGCCAATAGTAACGTTTGTCGTCCCATGGCAAAGTACCTTCCACCAGTCTCGCATCGCGCGGATAAGCAATCAAGAAACCTTCGCTATCTACCCAAACTTCTGTTCCGATAACCGCTTTTTTTGCCGTAACGCTATTGGCATTGACCGGTGGTGTTGGGGTAGCGTTGTCGCCATTATACAATTTCTGTTTTTCTGCCGTAAACTTCATCCCTCTCAAAGGCACGGTCAAGAGTTTACCGGCTTTCCAACGCATCAAGTCTTCGTAACGCAAACCTTCCATCACCATCTCAGTGCGACGTTCACGACGAATTTCTCTTAACAAAGGAGAAACAGCGTAATCTAATTTATCGGCATAGATTGCGTCCAAACGCGGGTCGGCAGGAACATTGCTCAACTGCAATTTGCTGTTAGGATAAGTGGCAAAATTAAAACCGGCACGTTCACGCAATTTGTTGATGGTTCTGTCCAAATCGTCGTTGGTAATCGTTCCCAATTCTGTTTTGGCTTCAGCCAACATCAGCAATACTTCACCATAGCGATATACTACAGCAGTTTGTGTCCCTTTTTGCGTGGCATCGTATTCTTCTTTATCGCACATCCAGTGTTTGATAAATTGGTAACCGGTGACAGTGGTACCCGGAGCTGTCGTATAGTTGTAAGCGATTGCCGGATAGATGATACCGTTTTTACTTCTATCCATCACGCCGCTACCAAGTGCCGAAATCGTGTTATATTCACCCGGGCGAGCAATGGTTTGACGTAAACGCGGGTCCCGATCGTCCAATTCCGTCCACAAGCCGTCGTAGCCTTTGAACAGCGAACTTTCCGTGATCGGAAGACCATCAGCGCACAAGTATTCGTCCACCAAACTACGTGTGGCACCTTTACTGTAACGTCCCGCTGCACCGCCGTTGTTTTGTTCGTAATAGCGTTGGGTTGTGTGACCTCTGGATACAGATTCACCGTCGTAGGTACGCGCTAATATCGCTTCTTTATTTCCGTCAGTTGACGGATCTTTCTTGAATGTAAACAATTTCCAATACGGATCAGTTCCCGTATTATACAGTTGATAGTGATTGGTAGCGATGATGGCTTCACAAGCCGTTTCACATTGCTGCAACCAAGCATTAGCCGTGTTTTGCAAACCAAGTTCGGTATGGTATTTGCGATACGTGCCTTCAAACAAACAGATGCGTGCTTTCAAGAAATTTGCCATATCCTTGTTGATACGTCCAAAAGAGGCTCTACCACCGGTGCTTGCTTCTTGGATATGATCCACAGCAAAATTGATGCACCAAAGGACGGAATCCATCAGTTCGGCACGCGGCGTGCGTGGAGCATATAATTCCGGAGAATTAACGTTCAAGTCAGTCGTATACCAAGGCACTGCACCAAAAATAACCACTTTTTGGTAATAATCCATGGCTTTGAAAAAATAAGCTTCAGCCGCCCATTTATCCAAATCCGATGGATTGGCGACCGATCCTTCTGCCATCCGATAGTTGCATAAGAAATAATTGACGGCTTTCAGATTTTCCCAAACCCATCCCTCATTTGTACCATTTTGAGGTACTTGATAGGATTGATTTAAGCGACTACTGGCACTACCTGATTTCACCATATTGTCGGAAAACAAGTCTCCATAGATGATTGGGCTGCCTTGCACATCATAAAAAGGTTTCAAACGATCATACGCCCAGCTATTCTGATGTCCCTGAATATACTTGTTATATAACTGATTCAGATACAACGGAAGATCGCTTTCATTTTTCAAAAACGAGCCTTCTGCCAATTCCTGAGTCGGGTCTTGTTGCATGAAATCATCATTACACGCAGTTGCTAATCCTGCAAAGACACATACTGCGAACATATATTTTATTATTTTTTTCATATCTTTCTATTTTTAACAATTAAAATGTGATTTGAGCCCCTATCGAAACAGTTCTTTTCAGAGGATATGAATCAGAAATCTGATCCACATCAAACACGCTTGGAATATCTGTAATGTCAAACAAGTTGTAGGCGGAAAGATTCAAACGCAGTTTCTCTATTCCTGCTTTTTTCGTCAATAGTTGCGGCAAGGTGTATCCCAATACCACTTGTTTCAAACGGAGATAAGCCCCGTTAATCATGTAACCGGATTGTGTAGGAACACTGGCGGTGTACATTGGGAATCGGGCATTTGTCCGTTCCGGTGTCCACGAACGGTCATACATCCATTGACTACCGGCTCCACCACCCCAATAGGCTGAATTGCCGATCCACAAATCCCGTTTACCTACGCCTTGGAAAAAGATATTCAAGTCAAAATCTTTGTAACCGAAATTTCCGGTGATACCATATTTATAGCGAGGTGTGCTATTTCCCAAACGTTTTCTGTCGCCCGGATTATCCAGTGTCGTTGAACCTGCATTAATAAAACCATCGCCATTGCTATCTTTGTACCAAAGATAACCCGGCCAGTAAGTTGAACCCGGCTGATTTGGTCCGTGGAAGTCATATCCGGTTAAGTCTCCATTAGCATTATACTTAGGTGTCAGGTCTGATTCCTGCAAAATACCTCCTGTTTCATATCCCCAGATGTCATTCACATAAACGCCATCATATAAAGCATCCAATGATTTGGTTGGATTGGCTGCGTAATGCAACACTTTGCTTCTGGAGTCCGCCAAAACAAGCCCTACATCATAGCGAAATCCGTTTGCCAATCTGTCTGCCCAATTGATGGTCAATTCCCATCCGGTTGCTTTGATTGAACCGGAATTTTCCAATGGAGCAGAGGCTCCCAACACCGAAGGATAGGCCGCAACACCATTGGTTAGAATGTCTGTCGTTTTCCGTTCATAAATATCAAATGAAGCACTCAAACGATTTCTCAAGGCTGTAACATCAATACCAAAGTTGGTCGTTGCTGCTTTTTCCCATGTCAACGTGGGTGATACCAATCCCGGAACCTTTACTGTAGTTAGCCATTTGCCATCAATAAAATAATCTGCGGCACCTGATTCCATGACGGCTTGATAGGGATAATTGTCGCCGGGTTGACTACCAAGTTTACCCCACGAACCTCTCAGTTTCAAATTATCCAAATACTCTCTTGTCCCTGCCATAAACGTTTCTTCCGAAATACGCCATCCTGCTGAGAACGAAGGAAAGAAGAAAAAACGAGCATCGGGTGTAAAACGTGAACTACCATCGTAACGACCATTCACTTCAAAGAGATAACGGTCAAGTAAATTGTAATTGATTCGACCGAAACCTGCTCGTCCCGTACGCGTATACGCACCGGTAGTAGAGGTGTGTAGCGAAATATCTTCCGCCGCAGCCGGTTTCATAATATCCGGTGAAAACAATCCCACTAAAGTGATGCTTTGTGAGCTATAGTCTACCTTTTCCTGACTAAAACCAAGAATTGCAGAAACCGTATGCTTTTTAGCAAATGTTTTGTTGAAATCCAAATACGCATTGATAAGGTAAGTATCGGTAGTGCTGCGTGACAAATAGGCTGAGTTGTTGCTCGCTTCGCCTTGTTCTGCCACCAATCCGTTCCAACTGGTTGTTACATACCGGTGCTCAGGACGACGACTGGTCGATTTGCTCGACTGCGGCGTATAAGACAAATCAGCTTTTGCTTTCAACACGCCCGGCAAAATGATAAACTCCGGTGAAAGAGCCAATGTCGTAGTGTTGGATATGGATTCTGTTCTTGCACCATAAGACTGCCATGCAAGGATATTATCGGTGTAAGCATTTGGAATCGGATCGTTTGGTCCGGTCATAATCGGCATATTAATATTTTTAGCCGTTTCGGAACCTTTCATTGCCGACCAGATAGAACCTTTTCCACCAACGATATAAGGTGATTCGTAGTTGGTAGAGTTGTAATTCAACTTACCTTCGAGGTTGAACCAATCTGTCACTTTCGCTGTAATACGTGCAGCAGCGTTATAGCGTTTGTAGGTATCCGTCTGGATTTTGTACAGACCTTCTTGATTTTGATAACCCAACGAGATATAATAGGCTACTTTATCCGAACCTCCCGAAAAGTTGAGGTTATGCTTTTGCGTAGGTGCCCAGTCTCTTAACACTACCTTATAAGGATTCATATTTCCTACCCAAACAATGCTGTTACCATCCATATAATAATTAGGTGCTGTAGCCGGATTATCCATATACGCTTTCATAGCGTCTAACTTCGTTTGATCGGCCGATCCGATGGATCCACCAGTCCAGACATTCTTATCCATTGCTGCTTTCTGAATGGTATAAGAATTTAAAATATCGGGAATAGCCACAGCCTGATCCATGGAAAGATCGTAACTATAAGAAATCTTCCCTTTCTGATTGAATTTACCCGATTTGGTGGTAATCAAAATAACACCAAAAGTAGCTTTGGTACCGTAAATAGCGGCAGCCGAAGCATCCTTGATGGTACTCATACTCGCAATGTCGTTCGGATTCATTTGATTAAGCATGGTGGCACTAAATTCAATACCATCCACCAAAATAAGCGGAGAACCATTGTCTACCACATATTTTTTATCATCCGAGTTGTAAGACATAGACGTACCCCCACGGATATTGAACGACGGAACTGTGCTTGGATTACCATTGCTGATTCCAATGTTCAAGTTAGGTACAAGACCTTGCAAAGCCTGCCCGATATTGGATACCGGACGGTTTTCAAACGCTTCCGCCGACACCGTGCTGATAGCTCCGGTCAGGTTGACTTTTTTCTGTGTTTGGAAACCAACTACCACAAATTCATCCAAGTCACCGGCATTGACGCTCAATGTGACATTGATGGTGGTTTTGCCGTTTACGGCAATGGATTGGGTGGCGTAACCAAGATAAGATACTTCCACTGTGGCGTTGGACGGCACTCGCAAGGAGTATTTTCCATCCAAATCAGTTGAAGCTCCATTACTTGGATTCCCTTTTTCGACGACACTTGCGCCGATGATTGGTCCGTCGACATCAGATACAATACCTGATACGGCGATTTTAACGTCCTGTGGGGACTCCGCCCATAAGGGTAATACCCCCCCCCATTGGAGTGTCAAGACAACGCTAAAGAGCATTACTGACGAAAAATTGCTTAGTTTTTTAACTACATTCATACTTTAGTTTTTCATTAAGTGATTATAAAAATAACAAAACGCTTGTGAAAAAATATTAATTTATTTTCAAGCTCAAAGGTAGTATATAACCATCGAATGTATTTACTGTATTTGATTTTTCTTTTACTCAAATAAGTTTTTGCTATCATTCGATTAAAAAAATCACTATCTTTGCAAAAAAATAAAACAGTTCTATATACTATGGTACGAACAATTAAAACAGGCATTCTTTTGTTAGTGATTGCGATCAGTGTGTTTTCGTGTAAAAAAAGTGAACCGCAATTCACGATCAGCGGCACCATCGGCGGCACAGTGGGCGGCACAGTGGGCGGCACAGTCTATTTGGAAAATGTGGGCGTGTCGGATATTACGCTTTTGGATTCTGCCCAACTGAAAAACGGCAGTTTCACGCTGAAACATGCACGCCCCGATGCTCCCGATTTTTATCGCTTGCGATATGGTCAGCAGATGATTAATTTGGTGATTGACAGCACGGAAACCGTTGTCGTGACGGCTGATTCTGCTCATTTTGCGCGGAATTACATCCTTGGTGGTGATGCGTCTGAAAACTTGAAAATCAAGGAATTAACACTCTTGCAATTGGAAACTACACAGCGTTATCATACGCTGCAAAAGCAATACGAGGCGAAAGACAGTTCGTTGGATACCTATTATAATGGTGTAAGCGAGTTGGCGACGCAATACAAAGCGGCTGCAACTAATTATATCGCTGCTAATTTCGGCGCACCGTCGGCTTATTTTGCGTTGTTTCAGCAGGTTGACGGACAAATGATTTTTGATATTTACGACAAAACCGATAGCAAACTGTTTGGTGCCGTGGCTAATGCGTGGCACGTTGCCTATCCCGGCGCCCCACGAACGGCTCAATTGGTAACGTGGTATGCGCAATCGCGGGCAGCTTTGCATCCCAAACAATCGCCGGTTGACGTGGAAGAGGCTGACTCCAAAACGTATTTCGACATTACACTGCCGGGAATAAACGGACAGGAGGTGACGTTGTCGCAAGTGAGTCAAGGACAAGTCACGCTGGTGGATTTCACGGCTTATGCGATGGAAGATTCGCCGGCACACAACCGTCTTTTAGCCGACTTGTATCGCACGTATCACGCCAAAGGGCTGGAAATTTATCAGATTTCGCTGGATTCGGACACCCATTTTTGGAAAAATGCCGCTGCCAATCTACCATGGATTTGTGTGTATGATGCGCAATCAATTTATTCGCCCGTTGCGAAGAAATACAATGTGACACAAATTCCGACCGTATTCTTATTGAATCGACAAGGCGAAATTGTGGAGCGTGTAGATAATCCACAACGTCTGTCAGGCGTTTTGGCGAAGTATTTGTAGGGGCGTATCGCATACGTCCGTAAAAACATGTTATAAAACATACGCAAAAATTTGGATTTGTAAATAAAAATTCAGACCTTTGCGGTAGATTTAATTGTTATTATTGATGATGAGTAAGAGTCTTGGACTAATAATCTGAGATTCTTATTTATTTATGTAAAAAAGAAAAAGATTATGGCGTTAACTTACATGACCAAAGAAGGTTACAACAAGCTGCTCGGGGAAATCAATCAGTTGGAATCCGAGGCACGACCGGCAATCACGAGGCAAATAGCAGAAGCGCGTGACAAGGGCGATTTGTCTGAAAATGCAGAATATGATGTTGCCAAAGAGGCACAAGGTATGCTGGAAGCAAAAATTGCGCAATTGAAAACACTGTTTTCTCATGCCCGCGTGATTGACGAAAGCAAAATCACGACAGACACGGTCCAGATATTAAATAAGGTGACGATTCGGAACACGAAAAACAATCAACAGATGGTTTACACGCTGGTTTCCGAACAGGAAGCCGATTTAAAATCGGGAAAAATTGCCGCCAGCACTCCCATTGCGCAAGGACTGATGGGCAAAAAGGTGGGCGACATCGCAGAGATAAAAGTGCCTTCGGGCATTATGTCGTTTGAAATCGTAAATATTGCCTTATAAAACAACTAATCATGAGCATTTTTAGTAAAATTGTTGCCGGAGAAATGCCTTCCTACAAGATAGTGGAAGACAAATATTTTTACGCCTTTTTGGACATCAATCCGATTACCAAAGGGCATGTGTTAGTGGTGCCGAAAAAGGAAGTCGATTACATTTTTGACATGGACGACAAGTTGTTGACAGACATGTTTGTCTTTTCCAAGAAAGTCGCAAAAGCCATGAAAAAAGTGATCCCATGCAAGAAAATCGGCTTGAGCGTCATCGGTTTGGAAGTGCCTCACGCCCACATTCACCTGATTCCGCTCAACGACGAGTCGGACATGGATTTTCGTGCCGATCGCAAACCGTTCACCCCTCAAGAATTTGAAAGCATTGCCGCCGCTATCGCGGATGCCTACTAACAGTTACCAGTTATCAGTGACCAGTTACCATCAATGCTCGGTAACTGATAACTGGTCACTGGTCACTGATAACTGGTAACTGCAATGTAATTGTCTAATGATTGGCAGACTTCTGCTGCGAATTTATGGGCTGAGGCGATTAATTCGTCCCAGCCTTTTTCTTGTAAATTATCGAAATTGGTACGAGTGATGCCGTTTTGCACAAGGGCATGAATGAATCCCGCATTGAAATTGTCGCCCGCACCGATGGTGCTTACAGGCTTTACCGGCTGCACTGGATAAGATTTTTCTAAATTGGGCGTGAACAAAAGCGTTCCGTTTGCCCCCTGTGTCACAATCAACAGTTTGCAACGAGGCGCCATCTGTGTCCTGTAAATTTCAGCAATACTTTGGTTGGGAAACAGCACGGACAAATCCTCGTCCGAACAGCGCACCACCGTTGAACAGGCAATATTTTCCAAAAAAGCAGGCATCAACTCCGGTTTTTCGTCCGCATGTGCCGCTCGAAAATTAATGTCGTAATAAATCACGGCTTGACGGTTTTTCGCCTCATTGAGCCAGCCTTTCACTTTCTCTCTAATCTCCGGATTAACAGCAAAATAAGAACCAAAAATTACCACATCGTCGACATGAACGTCCGGGAAAGCGACCGAAAGCCGGTTGTCCGGAAACTCCCGGTAAAAACTATAAGTAGCCTGACTATTCTTGTCCAAAAACGCAAGGGCGATGGGCGATTTACCGGCGTCATAAAACTCCACATAATCGGCAGACAGCCCGTTTTCGAGCATAAAATCGCGAATAATTTCACCCAGATGATCGTTCCCCAACTCGCTCACAAACAGCGCTTCAAGTCCACACCGTGCCAACGAAATCATACAATTAAACGTCGACCCACCCGGCACCGCCTTTTGAGGCTGATTTTCTTGAAAAATCAAATCCAAAATTGTCTCACCAATCCCAATTACTTTCCGCATAATACTTATTTTTCATTTTACAAATATACAAAAAAATTCACAAATGTGCCGGAACAAACTAATTTTGTAAAAAACAACATTTATTTCAAAAAAAGCAGTATATTTGCAAATAATTTGCGATATAATTGCAATTAATATTTTAATAATATAACATAAACTATTGATTATGAGCACAAAAGACGAAATCGTATTGTATCAACCGAATAATTCCATTCGATTAGATGTAAGAGTGGAAAATGAAACCGTTTGGATTAACCGCCAACAAATGGCAATGCTTTTTGATAGAGATGTCAAAACGATTGGTAAGCACATCAATAATGCATTGAAAGAAGAATTAGCAGACTTTTCAGTTGTCGCAAAATTTGCGACAACTGCTTCTGATGGAAAAGCATACCAAGTTGAGCATTATAATCTTGACATGATTATCTCTGTAGGCTATCGCGTCAAATCTAATCGAGGCATTCAATTTCGAGCGTGGGCTAACAGTGTTTTAAAAGACTACATATTGAAAGGTTACGCCATCAATTATCAAATCGAACAAGTAAAACAATTGGCACTAGAAACCGAGAGGCGGGTTTCCGAAACCGAAAAGAAAATTGATTTTTTCGTTCACCGGGCGTTGCCGCCGGAGGAAGGAATATTGTTTGACGGACAGGTGTTTGACGCCTATAAATTTGCAGCTGATTTGATAAAATCTGCCAAAAGTTCAATTGTTTTGATTGATAATTACGTCGATGAAAGCGTCTTGTTCTTGCTTTCCAAGCGTGCTAAAGATGTGCCTGCAACTATTTATACCAAACACATTTCGCCTCAATTTCAATTAGAGTTGAATAAACACAA
>JAISKM010000029.1 GCA_031261285.1 Candidatus Symbiothrix sp.
TGCCCGCTATCCGGTGGAAAACGAACGTTGTTTGACCGTTGCCACATCGAATGTACGGACGATGCTTTGGCTCCGACCGGTGTATATTTGAATTGCTCCTTTACGTTCTTCGATTCAAAACCTTTTTATGGAACGCGAGGCACCGGTGCGGTATTGCTGAATTGCGATATTGATACACGTGTACAAAAAAAACAATATTTGACAAAAGCACAAAGTCCGGTAACAATAGTTGATACTCGTTTCCATCACGCAACCGATACGCTTTTCATCGGATGGACACAAGACCCAACGGACGATTTGCGCAATTATCAATACAACGTCACATTAAATGGAAAACCCATCCGAATGAATGCCGATAAACCTTGGCTTACCGTGGATATGACAGACAAACCGCTCCTTGCTGCTTACCGCTTTGAATTGAACAACGAAGTAATTTATAATACCTACAATTTGTTGCGCGGCGATGATGATTGGGACCCGATGAACATCAAGCAAAAAGTAATTCAAGCCGAACAAACACTCGGCATTTCATTAACAGAAATCCCTACTTATTTGCACATTACCCCTGCCAAAGCCACCATAGAATCCGGTGTTACAGACACCCTGCTAACCACCGAAGTCCTCCGTTTCGGCAATTATCAACACACCTCCTTAATGTCCCCCAAGTCCCTAACGTCCCTAAATTGGAACACCACACAAGCCAATTTGGTATCCCTCAACTCCAACCAACTAACCTGCAAGGTCTCAGGCACTAACACCAACGATGAAACAAAAACGGTGGTAGTTGCCGTAACCACGCCTCTGGGATTAGAGGCAGCCTCTGTATTGACAGTTGCACCTCCATTTTTGGATGCACCTGCATTTACCTCACTACCAAAAATCGTTGATGACAAACAAGGAAATTTGCGCGTAAATTACACCTTGAATTTAGAAAGAAGAGCCGATGAATCGTTGATTACATGGTATCGTTGCACAAACGCTGCGGGCGAAAATGCCATTCCGGTAGCCGTCACACGGTTAAATCAACCCGAATACATTTATTCACTTTCTTCGGGGGATGTGGGTTATTACATTCAGGCAACCGTCAGTCCAAAACACCTGCGTTCGCCGGAAGGAAAAACAGCAAAGGCGATTACCTCGCAACCGGTTTCGGAAAAACAGGTAATCAGGCAACATCTTTCTACCAATTTTCAAAACTTTCCGGTAGAATATCAACCGCAAATTCTGTCCGGTTTTTGGACAGTGGACGGCTATAAACCGCCCATCACGGAAGATAAAGATTGGCAACCGATACTGACTGTTTCGTATTGGCGATACGGCTCCGGCTTGGATGGAGCCAAAGATTTCGGATTGTTGCAAAACGGAAAAGGCTCTCGCTTGCTGTTTACGCCTGTCGAAAAGAAATACGGCGATATGTCGCTTACTATCACTGTTGACCCCTGCAAAGCAGCCGGACAAGGTTTCGGAATAGCCGGACAATACATGGATATTTTCATCAAATTCGACACAAAAACGCTATCCGGTTATGCACTTCGCATTATTCGGACAACGAAATTTGGACGTGCTGTCGATTTTCAACTATTGAAATACGAAAACGGAATGGCGACAGCAATTTCAGAGCCGGTCTCAACAACCTGTTATCGCACGCCCTGCACCATCACGGTAGGCGTAAAGGGCAATCGAATAACGGCTCATGCCGAAACGTCGGCACTTTTGCAGGAGGCAAAACGTCCCGGACTTTCGGAAACCGTTGATGTAAGCGCGGAAATAACGCCCAACACGTTCGGAGGTATCGGATTTCTGCATACCGGAACAGGCGGAGCCAACGGAACGGTATTTCGACAATTAGATGTTAATTGGTAAATATTTACACCAACAAGGGGGCATGCCCCCTTGTTAAAAATATAAATGTATGAAAAAAACAGTTTTTGCAATGGCTTTACTCTCTTTGAGTATCAATTTAATGGCTCAACCGATTACTCTTCCTTTGTGGGAAAACGGTGCGCCTAACGATAATGGTTTGACGGGCGAAGAGCAACAGATGGAAAACGGAAGAGTGGGCAATATCACACAGCCCACCATTACGGTATATCCGGCAGCAAAACCCAATGGGAAGGCTATCATTGCCTGTCCGGGAGGCGGTTATGTTCGCTTAGCGATGAATCACGAAGGGCATGATATGGCTCCGTGGTTAAATCAGCAGGGAATCACATTGATAGTACTGAAATACCGTATGCCCAACGGACATCCGGAAGTTCCGTTGTCCGATGCGGAACAAGCCATACGCATCGTGCGCCAACATGCCGAAGAATGGCAGATAGACAAAAACAAAGTCGGCATCATGGGGGCTTCGGCAGGAGGACATTTAGCCTCTACGCTCGCTACGCATTATTCCGGCATCGAGACACGTCCCGATTTTCAGATTTTACTCTATCCGGTCATTACCATGGGTGGTGCTACTCACAGTGGCTCGTATAACTTTTTGTTGGGCAAAGACCCAAGCAAAGAGTTAATCGACCAATATTCCAACGATTTGCAAGTAACAGAAAATACACCTCCGGCATTCATCACCTTGTCGTCAGACGACAAAACGGTGCCGCCTGCCAATAGTATTGGTTATTATTTGGCTCTTTGCAAACAGCATGTTCCGGTTGCCCTGCATGCTTATCCAAGTGGTGGACACGGCTGGGGATTTGGCGATAATTTTTTGTACAAACGTCAATGGACGGAAGAACTCGAAAAATGGTTACGGTTGATATAATAAAACGACCCCAAAGGGGTCACATGTTTATAGAAATAATTCACATCATGTCTCATTCGACCCCTACGGGGTCGAACATTGAGAATTATGTCATTTTTCTATAAACATACGACCCGTTGGGTCGAAAACAAATAAAAAATATACAAGGATGAAAAAGTTCATTGCACTATTTCTATTTCTTTGCACAACGATAGGATATGCCCAAGGGGAATCTTTCCATCGGGATGCGAATACGATACAGGTGTCCGCCTCCGGCGAAAATCTGCAAATAGAATTTTGCTCGCCGGATATGTTCCGTATTCGGCGCAGTCCGAATAATGTGTATGCAGAAAACGAGCAATGGATGATTAGGAAATATGATTTTTCGCCCGTTGACTTGAAAACGGAAACGCAAACCGATGCTTATTCTATTGCAACGGCGGATTTGAAAATTCGCATCGCCAAACATAATTTGTTAATTGAAGTACAGGATAAAACCGGAAAAACGCTTTACAGCGAACAAGCCAATCCACATTTCTATCCCGATTCGGTAAGCAATCAGGTAACGCTCGGTGCGGATGAACATTTTTTCGGCTTTGGCGAACGCATGGATTTCTTAGACCAACGCGGCAAACAAGTGTATCTGAATGTGGAATTGGGACGCGGCACCAAACCGGCTGTGGGCGGAAAAGATATTCTGCGTGCCAATTATTGTCCGGTACCGCTGATGATTAGCACGCGCGGATACGGCGTGTTCTTTCACACGGCTTTTCCTACACGCTGGGATATGGGTTGGAGTTCCAAAGACAATTATACTTTCGGTGCAAACGGTGGGGAACTGGATTATTATTTCATCTACGGACCGGATATGTACGCTATCGTTGACAATTATACTCAATTGACCGGAAAATCGCCGATGCTCCCTCGCTATGCGATGGGGTTGCACGTGGGCACCTAC
>JAISKM010000044.1 GCA_031261285.1 Candidatus Symbiothrix sp.
GTGGCGATTGGTGGCGACGGTACGGTTACCGCAGGCGCTGCGTTGGATTTGTCTAAGGCTAATGGTGGTTTGCTGTTGCCACAAGTAACATCAAATCCCACTTCGGGCGATTTGCTTAAGAAAGGTATGATGATTTACAACACTACCGCCAAAACGACTTACACCTATGACGGTGCAGCGTGGGTGGGGAGTGAAATTACAATTAATGGCGGAGGAGTATCTGGTGGTACGGAAGCTCCAAACAATCCCGTATTGCCTGGTTTTTGTGGAGATTACAATCAATATAGTTGGCGAGTTGGTAATTTTTGTATTCATCCTGCCGATAATATTGGTCCGTGGCCGGGATCGACAAATACATGTGAAGTAGGTTGGCAGGTCATATCGATATCAGAATTAATTGACGCATATAATAATGCGAAAAATCCAACGTATGTTGTACCAATTGATTTTGCGCCTCTAGCCTATGATATAACGTCGTCGGGTTCGGCTAACTTTTTCTGGGTACGAGATATGTTTCCATTGTGGGATGACACTGGAAATATCCACTCCAAATGGAGTTTAGGTACAAGTCAAACGGACGCGAAGGTTATACATCCATACTTAGCCATGAGGTTTACCCCTTATTATTGGAACATTGGAAACGCAGGCGACCACGGTACTAATTATGGGATATATAGTAACCCGTTTACGCCGGTAACGCCCGGAGCTCAATATCATATACGATGTACCCGGCCCTTATGAAAGGTGTGTAAAAATGGAAAATCCTACATAAAAATAAAAAAGAGTCAAATAAGAAAGAGAGCCCGCGGGGTTTTTGTACATAATTTCGTTTCGTTTTTTACCTGAGCGGGTCTCTTTCTTTTTTAATCGTCTTGAACTGTGATTAAACTGATTGTTTGAGGGCTGTGATTTTTTAATCAGAGTAAATCATCTAATCAATTGGATCACAGTTCAGATTTTTATAATGGAAAAAATTTATCAAAATTACTATTATAATGGAAAAAAATTGTACTTTTGTTTCCAAAATGAATTTATAACTGATTTGAAGGGCGTTACCATCCGTATGATGGCGGGCAAGCCGGTATTGGATTCCAATGTGAATTTGGATGACATTTACGCCTCTTCAGATTTTTAAACTGTTTTCACCATGTCATTCATCCAACTGTTCAAAAATGTGTATCCGTATGTGAAACCCTACCGCTGGTTGGTGTTTTTCACGCTTTTGTTGACGCTGATTGGGGCGTTGACGGCGCAGGTCAATGCTTGGGTGTTGCGCTATACTGTCGATCAGATTGCCGGTTTGCTTGAGCAACATGCCGTGCTGAAAACCGGTTTGCATATTTTGGTGACTATTTCTATCATATTGATTACCAAAGAGATAGTTAATTCATTTATCCAATTCGGACAAAAATATTATGGCGAAAAACTGCGTATTTATGTGGCGCGCGATTTGGCGCAAACCGTGATTGAAAAAGTGCTGACCTATCGCCTGGCGTTTTTTACGTCGGGAGGTAATCAGCCCGGCAAACTTCAAACCCGTATCGACCGTGGCGTGGAAAGTCTGACGCGCTTGGTACAGAATTTCTTTATCGACATTCTGCCGCTTTTTGCCAATGCGATTGTGGCGCTGGTGCTGATGTTTAATGCGAATTTTTATGTCGGTTTGGCGGGCTTGTGCATGGTGCCGGTTTATTTTTGGTTGAGTGTGACGCAAGCCAAAAAGATGAAAGGTTCGCGACGCGGCATCAAAGACCTGCGCGAAAATAAAAGTCAGGGCATTTTGAGTATTTTGGAATCCATTACGGTCATCAAATCGTTTATTCGTGAAGATATTGAAACCGAAAAACAGCTGGTGTTGCAAAACGACCTGACGGACAATCAGATGAAAGTGCGCAAGGTGAGTTTTCTGTTTGACGGATTGAAAAGTTTTACGGAACAAATCGGGGTGGTGATTATCATCATTCTGACGGCTTATCTGGTGCTGACCGGGCACATGACCATCGGCGCAATCATGTTTCACATCATGCTGTTTAATAATGTATCCGCTCCGACACGGCAATTGCAGCGTATTTATGATCAAATGAACGATGCGTTGATTTATTCCGAAAGTTTCTTCACCGTGTTGGATGCCGATCACGAAAAAGAGCCGTCAGGCATGTATAAACCGGAAAAAGTAAGCGGAAAATTTGAATTAAAAAATGTCAATTTCACGTATCCGGACAATAAAGAACGCACGTTGTTTAATATTAATATGGAAGTTCTGCCCGGGAAAAGCACGGCTTTGGTGGGTTTGTCGGGTGCCGGCAAAAGTACGTTAATCAATCTGTTGGATAAATTTTATCAGCCCGATTCCGGCGAAATCCTGTTAGACGGCGTGCCGTTGGAGGACTACGACACGACCTTTTTGCGAGACAATATCGGGTTAGTGTTGCAGAAAAATCATATTTTTAACGGCACGATTGAAGAAAACATCCGCTACGGCAATCCGCAAGCCACGTTTGCAGAAATCATGGAGGCTGCGAAGCAATCGTACATCCACGACCAAATTATGACGCTTCCGCAACAGTACGAAACGTCTGCTTTGGCGTTGTCGGGTGGTCAGCAACAAAAAATCGCCATTGCGCGCATGTTTTTGAAAAATCCGCCGATTATTTTCTTAGACGAGCCAGCCGCCAGTTTGGATGCGATTTCGACCGAACAAATCAAAAACAGTTTGGACGCCATCAAGAAAGACCGAACGGTGATTACCATCTCGCACAGTATTTCGCAAATCATCGATTCGCACTGTATTTATGTGATGAAAGACGGCTATATCGTCGAATCGGGCACGCACGACGAGATTTATCACCTCGACGGCACCTACAAAGAAATTTTTGACGCCATGGCACGCAGCCTCAACATTGACAAAATTTCGAAAACGCTGGAACATGACACCGGGGAATAAGTAAGGTCATTTCGCAGACAGTGTCAAATTTTTGACTGAGGATTTGGGCTTGTTTGTCTTTCACAATGCGCATCACATCATTGAGTGCAGCATATTCAAACGTGATTGAAATCGTCTCTTCAACGGTTTTGGTGATGATTTTGGCATTAGCGATTGCCTCTTGGGCAGCAGCACGGTAGGCAACAATCAGTCCGCCCGTCCCCAATTTGACCCCACCGAAATAACGCACCACAACAATCAAAATATTCGTCAATTCATTGGAGTTAATCACGCCCAGAATGGGTTTACCCGCAGTAGACGAAGGCTCGCCGTCATCATTTGCCCGAAATTCCGTCCTCTCAGCCCCCAACATATACGCCCAGCACACATGGCGCGCATCGTAATATTTTTTGCGATACGCCGCGACCAGTTCTTTCACCTGTTCAGCCGCCTGCACAGGCACCGCAAACGCCAAAAATTTGCTCCGCTGCTCGGTGAAAATGCCTTCTGTCGGGGTTTCTATTGTTTTGTATTCGTCCATCAATACGAACGGGCAAATACGACGCGTTGCGTGGATGGCTTGCCGCTAATCATGTCTATGCCTGCTTCTTGCGGGTTGTTTAGCGGGATGCAACGGATGGTTGCTTTTGTTTCTTCCTTGATTTGGGCTTCCGTTTCGGGCGTGCCGTCCCACGGTGCTAAAATAAAGCCACCCACTTCGAGTTGCTGTTTGAAATCGTCGTAAGTATCCACTTTGACTGTACTTTCGGTACGGAACGTCAACGCTTTTTGATAGATATTTTTCTGGATTTCGTCCAATAGATTTTTGACGTAAGTCGCAATAGTTTCAACCGGCACTGTTTCTTTAGTCAGCGTGTCGCGACGTGCCACCTCAATCGTGCCATTTTCCAAATCGCGTGCACCCATTGCCAAACGTACAGGAACGCCTTTCAACTCGTATTCTGCAAATTTCCAACCCGGTTTCTTATTTTCCGAATGGTCGTATTTCACGCTTACACCCAAGTTTTTCAACTCCTTGATAATCGTGTCTGCCTTTGCATTGATCGCAGCCAAACCGTCGGCATCTTTATAAATCGGGACAATCACAACTTGGAACGGCGCCAATTTCGGCGGCAAAACCAAGCCATTGTCGTCGGAATGTGCCATAATCAGCGCGCCCATCAAACGGGTCGAAACGCCCCAGGAGGTTGCCCAGACATAGTCGCGCTTGCCTTCCTGATCCAAAAATTGCACGTCAAACGCTTTGGCAAAATTTTGTCCCAAAAAGTGCGAGGTGCCCGCTTGCAAAGCCTTCCCGTCCTGCATCAATGCCTCAATACAATAGGTATCCAACGCTCCGGCAAAACGTTCGGAAGCCGTTTTCACGCCCTTAATGACCGGAACTGCCAAAAAGTTTTCGGCAAAATCGGCATACACATTCAACATTTTGCGCGTTTCTTCAATGGCTTCTTCCTGTGTGGCGTGAGCGGTGTGACCTTCCTGCCACAAAAATTCAGCCGTGCGCAAAAACAGGCGCGTCCGCATTTCCCAGCGCACCACGTTTGCCCATTGGTTGCACAAAATCGGCAAGTCGCGATAGGATTGTATCCAGTTTTTATAGGTGTTCCAAATGATGGTTTCGGAAGTCGGACGCACAATCAGTTCCTCCTCCAATTTGGCTTCGGGATCGACGATGACGCCTTTGCCGTTCGGGTCGTTTTTCAGGCGATAGTGTGTCACAACGGCACATTCTTTCGCAAAACCCTCCACGTGTGAAGCCTCTTTGCTGAAAAAAGATTTCGGGATAAACAACGGAAAATACGCATTCACGTGTCCTGTTTCCTTGAACATATCGTCCAATTGCCGTTGAATTTTTTCCCAAATCGCATAACCGTACGGCTTGATGACCATGCACCCGCGCACCGCCGAATTTTCAGCCAAGTCAGCCTTGATTACCAAGTCGTTATACCATTGTGAATAATTTTCCTCCCGCGAAGTCAACTCTTTCAATTCCTTTGCCATCGTTTGAATTTTTATTTTTTTTATTTGGCACAAAGGTACAAAAAATTATTTTACAACCTGTTGAAAAACAAAATTTTGTACCCAAGAGTAGCAGGAAGGCGATTATCTACTATTGATTTTATCACATTTTTACCAGAAATAAATATAAAATGCTGCACAAAGAGCGACAACGCCCAGCGATGCAATGACATCCCACTTGTTCCAGCTCTTCTTGATGAGCGCCTTGTAGTCGCCGGTAAACGTGATAGCCTCTATTTGTTGAGCGGTTGGCTTCGGAGTGAAAAACGATACCACAACCATCAATACCATGATGAAGACAAGTAACCATATTTCAAAGATAAGCCAATTGGTGTGCCAAAACCAAGCAGTATTTTCCCAACACCAGCCTGTCATTGCTTTGGCACCTGTTTCTGTAAATATGTTGGTCAACAAGCGCACCATGCCAAGAACAAAACCGACTATCATGCCCGCTTCGCCTGCCTTGGGCGTTATTTTTTTAGAGAATATACCTAAGGCAAATACGGCTACCATGGCCGGAGCGAGCAGTGATTGAATCCCTTGCAGGTAATCGTAAAGACTGCCGAGGCTCATCATGACAGGTATCCAAACAATACCCAAAATTACAACCACCACTGTGGCAATGCGACCTACCAAAACATAAGTGTCCTCGCTCTTATTTTTGAACATGGGTTTGTAAAAATCTTCCGTAAACAACGTAGCACAGGAGTTGAAGAATGCCGCCAAAGAAGCCACCAATGCCGATATAAAGCCGATGGTCACAATCCCTTTCACGCCCACAGGCAATACAAATTTCACCATGGAGCCAAAAGCAGTATCCGGGTTGTCTAACGTGAAGCCGCTGTCGGGACGTGCCGCCAAGGCTGCGGCTACCATACCCGGTATCAGGAACATAAATACCGGCAACAGTTTGAAATAACCGGCCGCGATCGTACCTCTGCGGGCACGTTTCATCACGACATCGTTCGGCTCGCCTTTACGTTGTCCGAGCACGCGTTGAACGATATGCTGGTCGGTACACCAGTACCAGAAGCCGATAATAGACGCTCCGATAAATACCCAAAAACCGGGGTAGTCATCGTAAAGCGGATCGCCCGTCTCGAAGTGGAACATGTGGTTGGTGCCGTGTGCAACGCCGTCTGCTCCTACGTTTAGCGTTTTAGAATAGTCAATCATCGCCGTCCAACCGTCAGCAATACTGCCGCCTCCGAGTGCCGACAATCCCAAGAAAAGCACCAAAAATGAGCCAATGATAAGGATAGGCGTTTGAATGGCAGACAGCGTCATCACGCCCTTCATGCCACCCAGAACGGTAAAAATACCCGTCAAGACGATTAAGCCGATGGCACCATACCAGAAAGGCAATCCCAGCAAACTTTCCATAAAAATACCGCCGGTAAAGGCTGTTACGCTCACTTTGGTCAGCACGTAAGCTATCAGTGTGATGATGGACAGCCATGATCCGGTCGCTTGTGTGTAACGATATTTGAGGAAATCGGGCATGGTAATGATTTTGCCCATTTTATTGTTCAGCAGTTGATAGAAAGGCACGAAGAGCCACCCCAAGATAAGTATCATCCAGCCTTGCATCTCCCAGTGTGCCATCCCTACACCAGCTTTGGCGCCTGTGCCGGCAAGTCCGACAAGGTGTTCCGAGCCGATGTTTGCCGCAAAAATAGCCGCACCGATGATGTACCAGGGTTCGCCTTTCCCAAACAGGTAGTCTTCGCTATTAGCACCCTGTTGCAAACGTTTGTCTTTTTGTATCGAACGCCATACAGCCCACGTGACTGATACTATCCCGACCGCAATAATGACCCAGTCGAGCCACAAAAATTCATGTGAATTCCAATTCATACTCAATCAATTAAAAATTAAAAATTAAAAATTACGACCCCTAAATCCCCTAAAGGGGACTTGTAGAGCGTGCAAGACCCAAGAGCCCCCTATCTTTAGGGGGTTGGGGGTTACAGATTCTCTGTAAATTTACCAATTACCTGATATTTTTTGTACAAATTCAAGTAGAGTTGATGATTTTCTTTGTTGGGAATGTATTCAAACGCAAAGCCTTGTCCCATTGCCTTTTGGGCATCTTCCACTTTTTCATACACTCCGGCGACTACTGCCGCAAACATGGCTGCACCGAAGGCGCAGGCTTGTTCGCTCTTTGCTACTTTGATAGGCATTCCCAACACATCCGCCAACGTTTGCATCACAAACGGCGATTTCAAGGAAATACCACCGATGCCGATAACGCTGTCGATTTCTATGCCGTTTTCCAAGAAGCGGTCAACAATGGCTTTGGAGCCGAAAGCGGTTGCTTCCACCAATGCGCGGAAAACCATTGCAGGCGTACTGCCCAGCGTCAATCCGGTAATCGTGCCTTTTACCAATTGATTGGCGTCGGGTGTGCGCCGTCCGTTGAGCCAGTCGGTGGCAATCAGCGTTTCGAGAATGGGCAATTTTTCGGCTTCTTCGGTTAATTCGGGAATGGATTTGTTCACAAATTTTGAGAACCACGCATACACATCGCCAAAACCCGACTGACCGGCTTCCAAACCAATCAGTCCCGGAATTACCGAGCCATCAACTTGTCCGCAAATACCCGGAATAAGTTTTAATGTGTCATTGCGGACTTGTTCCGCAATCCCCTCTTTGTTGAGGGGATTCCCGCCTGCGCGGGAATGACAATCAACCACCATAATATCGCAAGTGGACGTTCCGATTACGCGCACAAATGTTTTCGGCTTGATTTCGGCACCCACCGCTCCAAAGTGGCAATCAAAAGCCCCAACACCAACTACTACGTTGGTAGTTAAACCCAATCTTTTTGCCCATTCGGGACTTAAATTGCCCACTTTGGTATCGCTCGTGTAAGTTTTTTCAAACAGATGCTCTCTAAATCCTTTCAATAACGGATTGATTGCCGTCAGAAATTCTTCCGGCGGCAGTCCGTTCCATTTCTCATGCCACAAGGCTTTGTGCCCTGCGGCACAACGACTTCTGACAATTTCTGTGGGTTTTGTTTTTCCGGTAATCAATGCAGGCAACCAGTCGCAATGTTCCACCCAACTGTAAGCGTCTTTGCGGATGCTTTCGTCCACGCTCAACACGTGGCTCATCTTTGCCCACACCCATTCGCTCGAATAGATGCCGCCTTCGTAAGCCGTATAATCAATGGCACTTTTTTTCGCTAACTCGTTGATTTTTGCCGCTTCCGCTATCGCCGTATGGTCTTTCCACAACACGAACATGGCGTTGGGGTTTTCGGCATATTCCGGCAGTAAAGCCAATGGCGAACCGTCTTTGTCAATCAACACAGGCGTTGAACCGGTGGTGTCGAAGGCGATGCCAACAACATTTGCCGCCGTTCCTTCCGGTGCTTTACTCAATGCCTCTTTCACGGATGCTTCCAGCGATTCCACATAATCCAGCGGATGTTGCCGGTATTGATTTTTTGCCGGTACGCAGTATTTGCCGTCTTTCCAGCGTTGATAATATTTCACGGAACTTGCAACTTCTTTTCCGGTTTCCGCCTCAATGATTACGGCGCGAGCGGAGTCAGTGCCGTAGTCCAATCCTATTACGTATTTGCTCATACAATTATTGTAAAGACTTGTTCAACAAATAATACACTTCATTGACTTTCAATTCAAACTTCAGCTTGCTGAATGTTGTGTCGTTGTCGATGACCAACAATTCGATGCCGGCAATTTCGGCATAATCTTCCAAATTTTCAACTGTCAGAGAGTATGAGAAACTGGAGTGATGCGTTCCACCGGCAAGTATCCAACTTCCCGCGCCGATTTCCAAATTGGGCTGCGGTTTCCACAACGCGCAGGCAACCGGCAATTTCGGCAATGCTTTCGGTTCGATGACGTCCACTTTGTTGACGATCATACGGAAGCGGTTGCCCATATCCACGATAGTAGCGGCGACGCCCTCGCCGGGATGTCCTTGAAATACCAAACGGGCGCAAGTGCCTGATTCGCCGATACCCAAAAAATGCACTTCGATACGCGGTTTTTTGGCTGCTATGTCGGGGTTGATTTCCAACATGTGCGCTTGAAGTATCGCACTGTTGGCTCCGTCAAAATTCAGGGTGTAATCTTCGAGGAAAGATTGTCCGCCGGGCAAATCGTGTCCCATCACCCACATCGTGCGCACCAAAGCGGCTGTTTTCCAGTCGCCTTCCGCGCCGAAACCATACCCTTCCGCCATTAAGCGTTGTGAAGCAAATCCCATTAACTGCTTCATGCCTGCCAATTCGTCGAAACTGGTTGTAAAGGCTGTTGCGCCTTTGTCTTCCAAAAACCGGCGCAAACCGATTTCTTGAGCAGCGGCATCACGCACGTATTGGTGTTTTTCTGCGCCCTTTTTGCAGTCGGCGGCAAAGTCGTAGATTTTTTCGTATTGCGCAATCAAGGCATCAATTTCTGCTTCGGTAACCGCCTCTACATAAGGAACTAAGGTCGCAATCGGAGCATTGTCCACATGATAACCCAAACGAATTTCGGCTTCCACTTTGTCGCCATCGGTTACAGCAACATTATTCATATTGTCGCCGAAACGGATAATACGCATATCTTGAGAATCCGCCCAAGCAGCAGCCACACGCATCCAACCGGCAATTTTTTCGTGCGTTGGTTTATCTTTCCAATAACCGACCACTACTTTGCGCGGTTTGCGCAAGCGGCTGGTGATAAAGCCAAACTCGCGATCGCCGTGCGCCGATTGATTCAAATTCATAAAATCCATGTCGATTTCATTCCAGGGAATTTGGTCGTTATATTGCGTGTGAAGGTGCAACAAGGGTTTGTTGAAATCCTTCAACCCGTGAATCCACATTTTTGCGGGCGAAAACGTGTGCATCCAAGTGATGATACCAATACATTTGGTGTCGCCGTTGGCTGCACGCATAATGTCTGAAACTTCTTTGGACGAGTTGACCGTGCCTTTATAAACAATTTTTACCGGCAAATGACCCAGGGTGTTCAAGCCTTTTACTATTTCAGTGGAATGTGCATCTACTTTTACTACCGCATCACCTCCGTACAACAACTGTGCACCGGTGACAAACCATACTTCTAACTCTTTAAAGTTTTCCATGATATATAAACTAATTGTTAATTGTTAATTGTTAATTGTTATTGTTTTACTGAGAATTTGTAAATCGTTGTTTGTGTGTACGTTTCGTCCGGGTTCAGGCGAGTGGCCGGAAATTCCGGATGATTGGGTGTGTCGGGATATTTTTGCGCTTCCAACGCAATGGCGCAACGGAAAATCATCGGCTTATCGTATTTGCCGTTGACCTTGCCGTTAAAGAAATTGCCTGTGTAAATTTGGATGCCGGGCTGATCGGTGTACACTTCCAATACCCGTCCGCTTTCCGGCTCATAAAGCGTAGCCGCTAAGTCCACGCCGGTTGCCGTTGAATGATTAATCACCCAATTGTGGTCATATCCGTGTCCCAGTTTCAGTTGCGGATCATCGTTTTCAATGCGTTCGCCCACCACTACAGGCGTGTTGAAATCGAAAGGTGTTCCCGCCACCGCCAGCAATTCGCCCGTTGGAATCAACAAGCTGTCTACCGGCGTGATGGAAGCGGCATTCAGCGTCAAAATATGATCCAAAATATCGCCGTTGCCGGCTCCTTTCAGATTAAATTGCGAATGATTGGTGAGATTGATATGCGTCGGTTTATCGGTCGTTGCCGCATAGTCGATTTTCAATTCATTATCAGCCGTGAGCGTATAAGTCATTTGCACCTTGACCGTGCCGGGAAACCCTTCCTCTCCATCCGGCGACACAAAAGACAACTGAATCCGATTGCCGGACACGGAATCCACTTGCCAAACGCGGCTGTCGAACCCTTTCAAACCGCCGTGCAAACAATTGCCGTTGTCGTTGGCAGGCAATTGGTAGGTTACGCCGTCGAGTGTGAATTGTGCTTTGGCAATCCGGTTGGCATAGCGACCCACAGCCGGACCAAGATACCGTTCGCCCTGATTGTTGATGTATTTATCCATGCTGTCGAATCCAAGCACCACATCTTCGTAGTTGCCGTTTTTATCCGGCACCCAAAGCGAAACGATGCGACCACCATAGTTGGTCACTTGCATCGTCAATCCGTTGCCGGAATTGAGCGTGTACAAAGCCACCGGTTGATTATCAACGATGGTGTCGAAATTAGCAGCCTCTATTAACGGCAGTTCCGTTTTCGGAGCGGTATTGCAACTAAAAAAAATAATTGCACAAGCGATTGAATAAAGCAGTCTGTTCATAATTCATAATTTATAATTCATAATTCATAATTTTTTACTGTCCATAATAAGCATTAGGCCCGTGTTTGCGAGAAAAATGCTTCTTGATCAATTCGTCATTCATTTTTAATTGCGGATTGACAGTTAGAGCAATCGCTGCCATTTTAGCGACTTGTTCCATCACCACCGCGTTGTGAACCGCATCGTGTGCATCGCGTCCCCAAGCAAACGGGCCGTGATTATTGACCAATACGCCGGGAGTATAGTCCGCATTTAAGTCCGAGAATCGTTCGACAATCACCTTGCCCGTTTCCAATTCGTAAGCCCCCTCCACTTCGGCTTGGGTCATCGTGCGGGTACACGGAATGGCATCTTTGAAATAATCGGCGTGCGTGGTTCCGATGTTGGGAATATCGCAACCGGCTTGTGCCCAAGAAGTGGCATACGTAGAATGTGTGTGCACAATACCGCCAATGTTAGGAAAGGCTTGATACAAGACCAAATGCGTTGCCGTGTCGGACGACGGTTTCAATTTGCCTTCTACAATCTTCCCATCCAAATCCAGCACAACCATATCTTCCGGTTTCATATCCTCATAAGAAACGCCCGACGGTTTGATAACCACTAAACCGGTTTCCCGGTCAATAGCGCTGACATTGCCCCACGTAAAAATAACCAAACCATGCTTGACAAGGTCTATATTTGCTTGATACACCGTTTGTTTTAATACTTCCAACATATAGCTAAATTTATTACTCGTTTTCTTTACTGTCCTGCACTGTGCTGATTGGGGACAAAGGTAGTAAAATAATATGTAAATAAGAAAGAAAGAAACTATGTTTAAAAACATAAAGCCCATCCTTTCTTTGTAGCAATTTAGTTTTTTTTCTTTAAATTTTTGATGTACCTTTGTTCCCTGTTTCATTCATAAAATTAAAAAAAGAAAAAACATGGCTGAATTGACAAAAACAACAGGTGCGGATTTGGATTGGTTTGAACAAGGGAATTGGAAAGAAGGCTGGACGGCAGAGCCGGACGAATCGATTAATAGAGAGGTGTTTATTCGTCAATATGCTGCTCATCCGGAGCGGTGGCAGAAAGCATTTCGGTTTTTGGCTACTACGGACTTGAAAAACAGTGCTACGGGGCGCTATGAATTGGATGGAAGTGACGTGTATGTGAACATCAGTGAGTATGTTACCAAAGATGAAAAGGATGCAAAATGCGAAGCGCATCATCAATACGTCGATATTCAGTATTTGATTTCGGGAGAAGAACAAATAAGTGTTGTTCCCTTAGCGGATACCAAGAACGCAACGCCTTATAACGAAGAAAAGGATATTTATTTTATACAAGCGGATTATGACAAATACTATTTGGCAAATCCCGACCGTTTTTTCATCTTCTTTCCGGATGATGCCCACCGGCCTTGTGTGAAAGTGAAGGAAAACGCTCCTGTCAAAAAGGCAGTAGTGAAATTAAAAATTAATTAACCGGCAAAATCATAAAGACAGATTGCGCGATTTGTTAATAAGGGACTGCTCACAAGACAATTATAAGGCAAACCATAAAAAAACAGTGATTAAATGAGCCAAGGTATGAAACCTCGGCTCAACACATTAATTGCTTTAAGAATCTTCACAGCTACAACCGTCAGAGCCTGTGCCTGGATCAGAACAATCACAAGGCAAATAGCCGTATACAGCTCCCGTATCTTTCAAATCCCCAACAAAAACATGATTGTTGTTTGCGCTCATAGAAAACACCTCCTTTCCTTAAAAGTTCAATACCTTTTTACAATTCAATTTCCACATTCCGAAGGACCATCATTGCAATTAGTTCCCTCAATAAGTTGACAATCGCTAAATACTAAATTACTAACAAAAACATTTTTTTCATTTGTATCCATAAAACACCTCCTTATTTTTAGAAGTTAAACATTAAATATTATTTTTCTAATTTATTCTCAAGTCCTTTAATTATCATTTTTTTTGTAAACTCACAATGAACAGATAATTGTTCTGGAGAAAACAATAACCGATTATTTGTACAACCTCCTGCGCAATGCCATTTGGCAAAACAAGTGGAACATTGCGAGAGTTTAGAATTAGCAATACTTTCGGCTTCTGCTAAGTGCTTTTTGTTGATTTGCACTTTGTTATTGACCAATCCGTAGCAAAAATTTTCAAACAGTTTTTCTGTCTTAGAAGAAACTCTATGACACGAAACCAAATCGCCTGTGGGTGTGATACAAAATTCTCCGCCACAAAATCTGGATTTTATGTGATTCGTAGCATTATCAATTGAATTATGCACTTCAATGCCATTGGCTTCACCCAGTTCTTTTGCTTTGAAAAAATACGATACAAAATCATCGTAAAAATCCGTTTGGTTTTGCTCTACATCAGTTACGTGTTCAAAGTGCAATCGCTTCAGTTCTGGATAATATTCAATTACGAACTGTACCATGTCTGGCATCAAAGCAACATTTTGTCTTGTAATTGTAGAACGTATGCGGGGATAAAACCCATTGGATGTAAGCAATTTAATAACTCTATCTACGGTGTCAAAACTGCTTTTTGAACTATTGGAAAACCCTCTTTGCCTGTCTTGTATTGCAGGTAAAATATCAAAAGAAATCCCAATACGAACCTCGTTTTGTTTTAACCACATAATTCGTGCTTCACTAAGCAAAGTCGCATTGGTAGTTAGTCCAATATCTATTTTTTGCTGCCCTGCGGCATTGCGTATATAATTTACCGACCATGTAAACAAATCCCAAGTTACGGTAGGTTCGCCACCCCCAATAAATGAAAACGATTTTATTTTATCGTTGAACACAGATAAAACATAATCCACAATAGTTTTTATTTTATTTTTGTCCAGTGTATCCTGCGAACGAGATTCTTGCGCATAACAGTAACTACACGCCAAATTGCATTTTTGAGATAAAATAAACACTACTTTATCAGCCACCTCTATTTTTCGTTCTTGAGGCAAAACTATTTCCATTGCATTCAATTTCTGAAAATGCGCATGTAATTTTGGATATTCGGTTGGAATTGTTTCACCGGTAGTGATATGATTATGGATAATTTCTGCCGCCTTTGAATTTGCCAGGAAAATCAACCCGCGCAAAGGGAAATAAACGATGTATCTATCCTCTTTTGAGGATGGAATAATAAAAATATCTTGGTTTGCCAAAAGTGTCTTCATCTCTTTCCTTTTTTAATCTCTTGTTCTTCGATTTTACCTATTTCTATCCGTCTGTTTTTTATTCTCTCCATATCTTCTTCACGCCATTTAGCACAAACGCCTTTCCCTTCTTTGCCTTCTTTCCATCGTTGAACCATATCACGTAAAAACCAACAAACGGTTTGCTTATCAGTCATATTTTCTTCCTTTCTTCGGAGTTCAAAAAAGGGGGTTAACGCATCTACTGCGTAAGTTATTCTGTAATAATTGGCACCCCAAGCAGTTTGTTCATCAAAAAATCCGTATTGAAATCCTACTGCCAGTTGATTCAAATACACCGTGATGTTGTCAAGTTGTCGTCTATAGGCAGAGTGTGTTTGTAACAGTTTTTCCAGTGTATTCACGGGCAAACCACTTTGCTTGACTCCAAAGAAATTGATTGTGTC
Organism: Candidatus Symbiothrix sp.; assembly: GCA_031261285.1. GTDB lineage: Bacteria > Bacteroidota > Bacteroidia > Bacteroidales > Azobacteroidaceae > Azobacteroides. Next base: position 14,868 of record JAISKM010000044.1, read on the forward strand.
CAGCAAAAGAGGGTCTGTATGGTTTAATACATCCGAAAAATCCTCTAAATATGTGATTGTAGCTTCTTTCTTTTTATTTTCTATGCTGTCCACATATTGATATAAACCAACACTGAACGTAACAATCATTGCAATAACACTGATGATATTACACCATACCGTTATGTTTTCACATGCTTTTTTCTTCATAATATTTTATGTGTTTTATAATGTTAGTAAATTTGGCGAAAAGACGCTATCAAGCTAACACATACGCTTGCTTATCTCAACCCTCTGCCACCTTGTGCACGAAGCCCTCTGCCTTGCTTTCGCAAGATGCAACGCTCGATTCAATGTTGTCAAATAGGCAGTTCGTCCATCACTTCGCCGAGCCTAATGCTATCACTTCCATTTATGTTTTCTTTGCGTCTTCGAGCATAGGCGTATTTAGCGAGTGGTCAACTAAGCGTTAAAATTACAGCGACACCACCAGACGGTAGCCCAATTCTGGGTTGCGATATTTGTCTGGATCATAGTAATCGCGATAAGACACGTGGCATCTGCCCGCATAATCCATCCAGCACCCGCCGCGGACCACTTTGAGCGTACCACTTGGCGATCCTGTTGGGTTTTTAGTCGTATAGGGAAAAGTGATGTCAAGCCAATCGGAACACCACTCACCCACATTACCGCTCATGTCGTAAATGCCTAACTCATTGGGTGCTTTTGTGCCTATTATGTGACTATAAGGTGTTACGCGATTCTTATATCCACTATTTTCATCATACCACGCCACATTGCCTATCGTGTTGCTACCGCTATAATCATAGTTATGGGTGCTTTGTCCGCCCTGTGCCGCATATTCCCACTCAGCCTCGGTGGGTAAACGATAATTTTTGCCGGTCTGTTGATTGAGTTTAGTCAAGAAACCTTGTATGTCAGTATAGTTTACAAAATACATCGGGTAATTATCACCTTCACCATAGGTTGAACTCGGCGCGGTACCCGGCCAACTGCCCATCACATCCCACCATTGTTTTTGTGTTACCTCATACTTTCCTATTGCAAAGCTACTTAGGGTTACATTTGTGCCGTTGAGCGTGGTGGTGCCGCCCTGAACGGATACCATTTCCAACAATACAACATCAACGGCACAAGTAGTTGTTTTGTCGCCTGCTTTGGCGGTAATAGTTACTTTGCCGAGGGCTACGGCGGTCACTTTGCCGTTGTTATCAACTGTTGCTTTTGTGTCGTCGCTACTGCTCCAAGCAACAGTTTTGTTGTCGGCATCAGTAGGCAATACAGTGGCAATAAGAGTTGCACTGTCTCCAATAAGAAGTTCAAGCGTGGTTTTTTCCAACGAAATACCTGTAACGGGTGTTTCGTTGTCGCTGCTACAACCACTGAACATCGCCAGCGTCGCTAAAAGAATTAAAGAAAGATACTTTTTCATTTTGAATTTATTTTTGAATTATCAATTATATCTGTAAGGCGCAACTCTCGCCCTAAATTTTTCTTGTCTCTGCCTAAGCGTGTGAAATCAATCCTTAATCAATTTCATTGTACCAATGAGTTTCCCCTTGTCGGAAATTCTGACGATATAAATTCCCGATGCCCAAGAAGAAACAGGAATCGTTGCTTCGTCGCTTTGCACTTCTTTCTCAAAAACCGTGTTGCCCAGACTATTAACAATGCCCACCGTTTTGCCGGATACGTTTTTGATAGTTACCATTTCTTTGGCGGGGTTGGGATAAATTGCAAATGGCTCTGTAGCAGCAGATCTTATAACAGTGTTTCCGCTCGTCCACTTCGCATACAGCGTTATGTCATTGGTCACCACATCGGTGGCAAAATCCCAAGCTGTGGTACATTCAGCATCCTTATACCAACCGTCAAAGGTATAGTCTCCGTTGCGAGAAGGTGCTGCGGGTTGCGAAACTTTAGCACCAACAGAGACTTCTTCCGAAGCAACTGCGAAAGTTACCGTATGACTTGTAATAGTTGCTATGGCCGCTCCTGCAGCAGTAGGGTAGGTGTTGCGAGGTGTGCCATAAAAATCTGTCTTAGGAAAATCCGATAGTGCAGCAGGTATAATATTTAGGTCTGTTGCTCCCGATGAGGTAGGCACAAAAGTGACAGGATTGATGGGCACTGTCGTTACTTGCTTATCCCCTGTAGCAAAGGTAAACCCGCTACTTGAGCCACTTGCCTTATCTGAAACATTGTAACCTCCGGAGGTTACAGTGCCGGATCCATTATAAACTACATGATAAGAATTATTGTTACCATCAGCGTTGCTATTGAACAAATTACCCGAGAGATATGAAATACCACCGGAATTATAAATAGCAGCTCCATAATATGCGCTATTATTATAGAAAGTACAACCTGTGACCGCAAGAGTGCCATTAGTATTGTATATGGCACCTCCATTTGTATATGATGAGCTTTGGCTGTTAGCTGTCTTATTATTACTAAATATGCAAGATTGTAAATTAAGAACACCGCTGTTATTGTATATTGCTCCTCCAAACGAGCCAGAAGAAGAATTAGAATAATAATATCCATTCTTAAAATGCACCCGACTAACATTCACCGTATAACCACTATTGATATACAATATCCGATACGAGTCATTTCCAGATATGATAACGCCGTTGCCTTCTATTGTGAGGTTTTTACTAATTGTTATAGCGCTTGCTAATGTAATAGTTTTGCCCGCCATTGAGTTCGCAAAGCGAATCGTATCGCCATCAGCGGCATTGCTGATGATTTGGCTCAAACTGCCGGCACCGCTACTGTTGTTATTGGTTACAAAAACGCCTTTTATCCATTTCGCATACAATGTGGTATCTTGTGTTACCAGATTGGCAAAGTTCCAAGCGGTGGTGCAAGCGGCATCTGTGTACCAGCCATCCAAAGAATATCCTGCACGTGTGGGGTCGATTGGTCGATTGATTGCAGTACCTGAATCAATCGTTTGTGAATTAATCGCGCTACCGCCTTGTGAATCAAATGTTACAGTTCGGAGAGGATCAACAGTCGTAAAGCTAACCTGATTTCCATAAGCAGTTCCTAATGAGCCTGTGGCATAGGTACGTACATAATATGTTGTCCCTGCGGTCAAGCCACTAACAACGTAGCTATAACTTCCAGTGTTCCCGGAATAAGAAGCTATGACCTTGGTGTCACTGATGGTTGGGTTCTGTGATGTAGAATAACAGAAACCTCGTTCTGTGTATGTGGGATTGCCGACCGCTGTGATATTTCCATAGAAAGTTGCCGATGTGCGTCCGATATTTGCGACCTCCGAAGTAGTAGCTTCCGGAAAATGGTCGGTATTAGCATGCAAAATATCAATAAAATTATTAGCTGCACTTTGCATGGCTGCAAAGTTAGCAGTCCCCAAGGATGTGCTGCAGTCTAACACCAAAGCAATAGCTATCCGCTTACTTATACTTTCAGAAGTGGAAGCATCCTCCACATCTTCGTAGTAAGTGATGCCATCCGAGCTCATTTCAACTTTAATCTTGGCAATAGCAATTTCATCACCTCCTTTTACAAATTTCAGATTATTGAGAGGTATTTCTATCTTATTGTCCGCACTACTTTGTGTACCAGTTATGGGAGCATCAAAAGAGGCATAATTACCCGCAGTAATGATAGACAATGTATATCCAACAATTTTAGCATCAATGACATCACTATATCCTCCGGCTATTATCGTGAAACGAATGTATTTTGGATAGTCTTCGGTAAAAACGCCGTCTTGTGTGCGTAAGAGCACATTTTTGGACGATGCAAGCACACTGTTGGCTATTTCTTGGAATGTAGAGTTAAGTGTATTACTGTTGGCAGTTTTATACGATCCTTTACCCACAACCAACTTCTGCATACTGGCTGCTAGGGGCTGGTCGCCAAAACCAATCGTATAGGCATCCAATCCTACTTTTTTCTGTAAATCCACCTGTGCAGTGTCGTAAACTAAAGCCGAAGGAAACACGCGCCCGTCAGCAGAATACAAGGAACTGGAACCGTTATCTATCCCATCGGTAAACGACACCACAAAAATTTTATCAAAAGCCGGTAAACCGTCTGCATCAAAGAGAGTAACCGATTTAGACACGGCATAGCACAATGCCGTGCGGTCAACATCGTTATTCTTGCTCAAAATAAACGATTTAGCTGCATCCAAATCGTTTGAAATTGGGAAAGTAGAGACTGTGCTATTGAATGCTACCACTCCAACATAAACTTGTCCCGAAGGCGTTTGAGCCTGCACGCAAACCAAAGGCAATAGCATTGCCATAATAACCAAAATTTTCTTCATTGTCTTTTATTTTTTATTTATGTTATTTTTTTCTAAACTTCATGTTTGGACATAAAAAAAGCGTGATACTTAAAATATCCGCTTGTTGAGGTATTTAGCGTAACCCGATAATGCAAATAAGTTAAGTCCACGCTATCACGTGAACATTCAACTTATCCTTCATTATCTTAAAATCGCTAAATTTTCAACAAGAAAGATAAAAGCTAATGCTTTCTAATACGTCTTATAATGTGCTGTTACGCACAATATGTCTTTTATATCATACTTTAATTATTTTTATGTTTTATCTGGGCGTAAATTTACGAACATTTTTTTGAACAACAATGCAAAAATGCAATTTTTGATAAAAAACAGCAAATAAAAACAGAAAACAGTCAATAATAGGCTAAAACTACTGCCTTGCGTGCAACGTTCCAGCGACGCTCTTTTTATTTTCGTTCCGTTTGTTGTTTGATTACATAAACAGTCCCTTTGCCTTGCCCTACTGTTGAAACGATTTGCTCATCACGCAAATAGTGCAAATCTTTTTTCAATGTATTTGGCGAAATATCAGGAAAAGCAACAGATAAATCGGCAATTTTAACCGTTCTTTGTTCCATAATAAATTTTTTGAGCATTTTCTGCCTTTCGTTCAAATAACCGCCTTTTTGCTTGAAAACATCATATTTTTTGTCTAATTTTTCGGTTAATGATTTCAAACTTTCCAAAAAGAATATCAGCCATTTATCTATAATATCTTCTTGCTTTATTCGCTTTCGCTGTGCTGTAATTAAGGCGTCGTAATATGCTTTTTTGTTTTTCTCAATATGATTTTCAAATGAAATATACTGCATAAATTCATAACCGAGTTTTGTCCTGCCACCGACGGTTTGTCCATTCAATTAATTCAAACATTTCGCCCTCAACAAATGCGGGTTCTGTTGTAGCAAAAATCACTTTTTGCTCGCCTGTCGGGTAAGTAGCAACAACTTTGTTTGACAAATTTTTGTAACCGCCACGGTGTCGCTCGTCTTTATTGCTGTGTTTGAGCAAAAGTTGGTGAAGTTGTTTAATATAACTTTCCGAGAGTTTGATTTCTGAATAATTGTCAAAAATCAGTTCCAAAACATCGTAGTAACCAATTACTTCCTGTTCGTCTCGTGTTTGGAATTTGGTGATTTTTACGTCTTTAAGCAACTGTTTTACTTCTTC
>JAISKM010000007.1 GCA_031261285.1 Candidatus Symbiothrix sp.
TACAAGCCTTTGTCGAGATTGCCATCACCACCGGGACAATAGACGAGCATGCCTTCTACATTGTCTTCGCCTTGAACTAACGGCATATCAAGCGCTGTAAGATTGACACTGGGCAACAAAAGCCCGAGATTCGTGTTCAGACCATCGTCCTTTTTGGACAAATCCAAGAGTGCACCGGCATTAGCCTCTTGTGTTGAACTGCCAATGACTACCTGTGCTGTCACAAGTGAACCGGTTGCAGTGAACAGCAACGCTGTCACCAACAAAACTAATTTTAAACGTTTCATACAATTTTATTTATTAATTAATAATTTATAATTTTCATATTTCATTCACAATTTATCATTAACCATTAACCATTAACCATTATTTTAAAAAACCCCCTTGCTGAGTTGAACGAACGAAGAATGAAACGACTAAACTTGCTTGTACCAAACCAAGCAAAGGGGTAATTTTTTATCACGGTTTTGTCCTGTTATTGTTCACATACAGACATAAAAAAAGCGCGGACAAAATTCAATTTATCTGCTCCATGAGGCCTTAGACTGCCCGAACAACGAGATAAAATGAATTAGCCCACGCATCAGCGTGAACGCTTTCACCCTACTCTTAGTTGTTCTTTGAAATTGTCTAAGTTTCATGGAACTAAGAATAAAAGCTAAAACGCTTTTTCCAAAATGTCTTTTAAAATGTGTGTATCACATTATTTTTATATCATAAGCTGATGTTTTTTTACTTTTTTATTATTAAACTTGACTGCAAAGATAAACACTATTATTTGAATTACCAAACAAAAATGAGATTTTTTTTTGCGCACGGTTTATTTCTCGCGCTCGATGATGTAATCAATCAGCAGCAGCATCGCCGTTTTTGTGTCGGAATCGGGAAAGCGTTTCAGCAGGCTGATTGTTTCGGCTTTAATCGCCAGCATCTTTTCTTGAGCGTACTCAATGCCGTGATAATCTTTGGCAAATTGAATGAGCATCTGAATGGTTGACGGCGAAGAATCGCGACTTTGAATGACTTTTTGCATTGCATCGGATTGATCTTTTGGAGCCGTTTGCAGCGCGTGAATCAGCGGGAGGGTAATTTTGCCTTCGCGAATGTCGTTGCCGGTCGGTTTACCGAGGTCGCCTTGCTCAAAATAATCGAAGATATCGTCACGTATTTGGAAGCACATACCCAGATTTTCGCCGATAGAATGGAGAATTTTTGTGGTTTCAGGGTCTGCATTCACCGACAAGGCACCCATTTCCGAGCAGGACGAAAGCAATACTGCCGTCTTTTTGCGAATGACTTCCAGATAGCGTTTTTCGTCCACAATCAGTTCGGAAGCGGCAATCAGTTGAGTGAGTTCGCCGTCCGACATATTTTGCGCCAGATTGGCCATGATTTTGAGTGCTGTCAGATTATCTGTTTCCACACCGCGCACAATGGCTTGCGACAGGATATAATCGCCCAGCAGCACCGCCGCCCGGTTGTCGTATTCCGACATCACGGAAGGTTGTCCGCGCCGTTCACGCGTGTTGTCCACCACATCGTCGTGAATCAGCGTTGCCGTATGCAAAAGTTCGAGCACCACCGCGTATTCTAACGTTTTTTTGGTTGGTTCGCCACACAATTTGGCAGACAAAATGAGGATAAGCGGTCGGATGTGCTTCCCTTTTTTCTTGGAAATGAAGTCCAACATAAACTGAAAATGCGTGATATGGCTGTTCAGAGCGTCTGTATAGAGCTTCCTGAACGCTTCTAACTCTTTTTTGACCGGATATGTGATTTTTTCTAACATAAATTTCGCTGCAAAGGTACAAAATAGTTGTGAGTTTTAAGTTAGGAGTAATGAATTTTTTTTACTACCTTTACGGTCGAAATTTACAGTATTTTATGGAGAAATTATTTTTGCTGGATGCTTACGCGCTGATTTACCGGGCTTATTATGCGCTGATTAAGATGCCGCGTGTCAATTCGAAGGGGTTTAACACGTCGGCGGTGATGGGGTTTGTGAACACGCTGGAGGATGTGCTCACGCGGGAAAATCCGTCGCATATCGGGGTGGCGTTTGATCCGTCGGGACCGACGTTTCGTCACGAGGCGTTTGAGGCCTACAAGGCGCAGCGCGAGGAAACACCGGAGGTGATTCGGCAGTCTGTGCCTGTTATTAAGGACATTATTCGGGCTTACAATATTCCCATTTTGGAAGTTCCGGGCTTTGAGGCCGACGATGTGATTGGGACGATTGCCAAAAAAGCCGCCGCTGAATATCAGGTGTTTATGATGACGCCCGACAAAGATTATGCACAATTAGTGGAGCCTAATGTCTTCATTTACAAGCCAAGACATATCGGAAACGATTTTGATGTGATGGGCGTGAAAGAAGTGTTGGCAAAATACAGCCTGAAAAATCCGCAGCAAATGATTGATTACCTTGGACTGATGGGTGATAAATCCGATAATATTCCGGGTTGCCCGGGAGTAGGGGAGGTGACGGCAAAAAAACTGATTGCCCAATTCGGCACGATCGAAAATCTGTTGGCAAACACTGCCCAACTGAAAGGGGCGTTGAAAGAGAACGTCGAAAAAAATGCGGAGATGATCGTCTTTTCCAAATTTTTAGCAACCATCAAAACGGATGTGCCGGTTGATTTTAATCCGGAAGAGTTGCGACGCAACGGAATCAATGAACCTGAACTTCGGAAACTGTTTGACGAACTGGAATTTCGCCAATTATCCAATCGCGTGTTTGGAAACAATGGGTCAAAGGTGAAAGGTGAAAGGTCAAAGGCAAATACCCTTTACCTTTCACCTTCTACCTCACACCCTAAACCATCCGTTCAACTTTCGCTTTTCGATATGTTTGAACCTGCTGCTATTGCTACTGCGGAATCAACTAATTATTCTAATTTTGGTACTCTAAAATCGGTGCCGCATTCGTATCATTTGCTTGATACTGAGGCGAAAATCACGGATTTTATTAAGAAAGTGGAGGCGCAGAAATTTTGTGCATTCGACACGGAAACGACAGGGCTTGACCCCTTGATTGCCGAATTGGTTGGCATGTCGTTTGCTTTAGAATCGGGCGAAGCGTATTTTATTCCGGCGTCACCGAAACGTGACGAGGCACAAAAAACGGTCGATTTGGTTAGGGGCGTTTTGGAGGATTCAACCATTTTGAAGATTGGTCAAAATTTGAAATACGACATCAATGTGATGCGAAAATACGGCGTACGCGTTGATGGACCGATGTTTGACACGATGCTCGCGCACTATTTGATAAATCCCGAATACCGTCACAACCTCAACTATTTGGCGGAAACGTACCTGCAATATCAAACCATTCACATCGAAGAATTGATTGGAGAAAAAGGCAAAAATCAGTTGAATATGCGTCAGGTGCCGGTGGAAACATTGGTCGATTATGCCGCTGAAGATGCGGATGTTACCTTGAAATTAAAATATCAGTTTGAAAAACAGCTTGCCAAAGACAATTTGGATAACCTGTTTTACGATATTGAAATGCCTCTGATGCCTGTTTTGTCGGATATGGAGGCGGTTGGCGTACGTGTGGACGGGCTGGCGCTCCAAGATTCGTCCGTCTTGCTGACCGAACATTTGCGTCGCATCGAAGACGAAATTTTCAGCATGGTGGGTCATCCGTTTAATGTCAGTTCGCCAAAAGTGGTCGGTGAAGTACTGTTTGATGAACTGAAAATCGTCGAAAAATCCAAGAAAACAAAGGGTGGACAATATTCCACCGGCGAGGATGTGCTGGAAAAACTCACCGACAAGCACCCGGCGGTCGGCAAAATTCTGGAGCATCGCAAACTCAAAAAACTCCTGTCGACCTATGTGGACGCTTTGCCGCAGTTGATTAGTCCGCTGGACGGCAAGGTGCACACGACCTACAATCAGGCGACGACTTCGACCGGGCGACTCAGTTCGACGAATCCCAACATGCAAAACATTCCTGTACGCGATGCCGAAGGACGCGAAATCCGCCGGGCGTTTATTCCCGACGACGGCTGTGTGTTTTTGTCGGCCGACTATTCGCAAATCGAATTGCGCATCATGGCGCATTTGAGCGAAGATGTCAATATGCTGGAGGCGTTTCGCAGTGGACAGGATATTCACGCAGCCACGGCGGCGAAAATTTTCAATGTGCCTGTAAATGCCGTGACTAAAGAGATGCGTCGCAAAGCCAAGACGGCGAATTTTGGCATTATATATGGTATCTCCGTGTTTGGACTGAGCGAACAGCTGCGTGTGTCGCGTGCCGAAGCCAAAGAATTGATTGACGGCTATTTCGCCACTTTTCCGGGCGTGAAAGCCTACATGGACAAAAGCATTGAAGTGGCGCGCCAAAACGGCTATGTGGAAACACTTTTGCACCGCAAACGTTTTTTGCCGGACATTCATTCCCTCAATTCGGTGGTGCGCGGTTATGCCGAACGCAACGCCATCAACGCGCCGATTCAAGGGTCGGCGGCAGACATCATCAAAGTCGCCATGGTGCGCATCCATCGCCGTTTCAAAACAGAAAATCTGCGTTCACAAATGATTATGCAGGTGCACGACGAATTAAACTTCAACGTTTACGCCAATGAATTGGAACGTGTGAGAAAAATTGTGGTCAACGAAATGGAACAAGCACTAACCCTAAAAGTGCCACTGCTTGCCGAGTGTGGTGTAGGTGCTAATTGGTTGGAAGCCCATTAACAGTTACCAATTAACCATTAACCATTAACCATTAATCATTAATCATTAACCATTATTTTAATAGCCGCGAATTGCTTTGATGCCCGGCAGTTCTTTGCCTTCGATAAATTCAAGCAAAGCGCCACCGCCGGTGGAAACGTAGCTCATTTTGTCGGCGATACCGAATTTGTTGACACACGCCACAGAGTCGCCGCCGCCCACGAGGGAGAATGCGCCTTTGTCCGTTGCTTTCACAATTGCGTTGCCCACGGCACGTGAACCGCTGGTGAAGTTTTCAAATTCAAACACGCCTGTCGGACCATTCCAAAGAATAGTTTTAGACGCTTCAATGACGCCGGCAAATTGCTTTTCGGTTTCCGGGCCGATGTCCAACCCTTGCCAGCCGTCAGGAATCGCGTCTACAGGCACAAATTGCGTTTTGGCATCGTTGCTGAAACTGTCCGCAATTTTCGCGTCTACTGCCAAAACCAAGTTCACATTGTTGTCTTTCGCTTTTTGAATCAGACTTAAAGCTAAATCCAATTTATCGTCTTCCACGATTGATTCGCCGATTTTGCCGCCTAACGCTTTGGTGAACGTATACGTCATGCCGCCGGCGATAATCAAATTGTCCACTTTCGTCAACAAATTTTCGATGATTTCGATTTTTGACGACACTTTGGAGCCGCCCATGATGGCTGTGAACGGATGAGCCGTATCGCGCAATACTTTTTCAACCGCGTCAATTTCGTTTTGCATCAGGTAGCCAAACAATTTGTGACCGGTATCAAAAAAGTCGGCAATGATCGCTGTGGAGGCGTGTGCACGGTGTGCTGTCCCGAATGCATCGTTCACATACACGGTCGCATAAGACGCTAATTGTTGCGCCATATCCTTTTGATTGGCTTTTTCCGCTTTTTTGGCTGCTTTCACCGTTTCTTCCGGAGCGTCGTCTGCCAAATCGCGAGGCTTGCCTTCTTCTGCTGCATAAAAACGCAGATTTTCCAACAACAAGGCTTGACCGGGTTTCAAAACAGCCGATTTTTCAACCGCTTCCTGTCCCAAACAATCGGATGCAAATTCCACTTTCACGCCCAGCAATTCCGACACGCGCGGCAAAATATGCTGCAAAGAATACTTACCATCTACGCCTTTCGGACGTCCCAAATGCGACCCAATAATCACGCTACCACCGTCTTTCAAAATCTTTTTTAAGGTTGGAACGGCTGCACGGATGCGTGTATCGTCCGTAATGTTAAACTGTTCGTCCAAAGGTACGTTAAAATCCACACGTACAAAAGCTTTCTCTCCCGCGAAATTAAATTTGTCAATTGTTTGCATTTTATTTTATATTTTATTATTTGTTATCATGCCACAAAGGTACAAAAAAATCCTGAACTACAAATACAAAAGTGCATGTCATGTCAATCGGAGCAGAGACGTCATTTGCCAACAAGTACAAATTAAAATCCCGGCTGAGAGCCTTGAATGAGCTAAAAAAATGAAACGAATAAACATGCTGATTCAAGACTTTCTCGCCGGGATGATTTTATTTTTGGCCCTGGTTGCTTTCCTTGTTTGTCGTAGCAGCATTTACATGATCAGAGCTATGCATTGAATAATATCCAATACCCATGATGCCGGCACACAGCGCACCAAGCAGCAGCAATAGCCCCCACGAAATATCGGAAGGTCGTTCCGGTGGATCATTTAGTAGTTTGTTCATCAGTTTAAAGAATGTATGTGTATG
>JAISKM010000055.1 GCA_031261285.1 Candidatus Symbiothrix sp.
TTGCGCACACTGATGATATTATCGGAATAGTCGGTAATTGAGTTCCAACTGTACCAAGATTCCACTTCCAACACGCCTTGTGCGTATTTTCCGGCAAGTGCATAACCATAAGGACCTCCAATTTTTTGTCCGCCCACTTCGCCGGCAATATCAATTGTGCCTTGAATGATGGTTTCCTCTATGGCATCAATACCGCTGGGATAGTTAGCATTTCCATCACCCGGATTTTTGACCAAAGCGGCATAGCCGTTGGGGGCGTTCAATTCGCCGTTCGTCCAAAAACCATTGCCACCCACGAGGGCTAATTCATCTGCACTTAATGCACTCGGACCAGCCCAAGCCGCCCATAATTTCACACAATCTTTGTACAATTCATCCGTGGCAGCCACCAAATAATTGTTCCATTTCGGTGTAGTTGCCAATGCCTCAATTTGAGGATTATTCACATCGGTACTTCCCCCGTCGTCGTCATTATTATTATCACAAGCGGAAAATAATCCCACCGACCCCAAGCAGATTGCTACTGCAAAACTCTTAAAACTTTTCATATTTATTTATAATTTTATTTTTAGTCATTTTCGACCCAACGGGTCGTATGTTTATAGAAAAATGGCATAATCCATGATGTTCGACCCCGTAGGGGTCGTATGGAGGCTGGATGTGAATCATTGCTATAAACATGTGACCCCGTAGGGGTCGTTTTATTTTCGTAATTTATTTAGTGATGAACCACCCTGTATAAGCCACGCCTAACCCGAACGTATTTTCGCTATTGTAATTTCCGGCATTGATGCGTCGAATAGAATAATCGGCTTTGACCACCAAATTGGGCAATAAATTGTAATTAAATCCAAATGTAGTCAAATCGCGTTGGTAGCGCGGATGCTTTTTGGCTCCGCTTTCCACGCTTTCAGCTGTGTTGTAATATTCGTAGCGCACAAATGGATAGAGTTTTTCTTTCGTATTGAAAAAAGACAACACATTGTAACCGATTTCTGCCGAATAAGTGGTTGCATTTTTAGCGACTTCGGTAATCGGATAACCGGTTTTTTTGAACAACAAATAATTGATGTCCGAAATGGCTTTGGAATCCGATAAATTGCCATAAACATAATTCGCGCGAGCAATGACGTTGTGTCCTTGGTATTGCAAATCGCCCGAAAGGATAGAAACCGTGCCTTTCAATCCGGTAAATGCTTGCGGTTTCGAGGAATTTTTTGCCGAATTGCCGTAATATCCCGACACGCCCAATCGCAAACCTTTCACACCGGTATATTCCACCCGTCCGGCAAAAGCAGGATTCGTAGCCGTCACTTGTTCAAAAATTCCTTGTTTGCCGCTGCCTACCCAATTCGCGGTCGAAAAACCATTGGGGTCAAGTCCATTGACGAGCATCAATTCGTATTTCCACGAAGGCAGATAGCCCAAGATAGAAATCCCTGTTTCGTGCCAAGTCGAAGGGAGCATGGCGACTTCACCCTCCGGACGTGTGGTTCCAAAAAAGAATATCGGCTCGTGATGCGCATTGGTCAAGCCCACCGGAACTATCAGATGTCCGACACGTATATTCAGCCAATTAGTAAATCGTTTCGTGATATGAAATTGTTCCAGCACCACTTCGCCTGCTTTTTCAACTTCCATTTCATATTCGCCCGCTTCGGAATATTCCAATTCCATAGCCGAGCCTGTACCTCCGTATTCAAATTCAATTTCTGTTCCGAGGATAATGTCATCGCGAAATTTGTAATCCAAAGCAAAAATAGTGCGCGGAATCGTTAAATACGAACGATTGTCGGAAGGTGCTCCGGCAGGATTTTTGTATCGGTCGGCACCATAATTCATCTGTTGATAAAGTATCTCGCCATAACCACCGAAACGGTATTTGCTGAATGCCCATTCAAAGGGCACATTCTCTTTACTCGAATCCGATTGACTTTGAGCAGACATTATCGAACCATTCAACACAAAAACGACTAATAAAAAAGACTTGAACTGTTTCATGCTAATTAATGTTTTTAACCGGGTGCAAAGTAACGAAGATAAAAACATGCAAACAATCCCTTGTTGTGGGTATATTTTGGTAAGATAGTACTTATTTATAGGGATAGTTTAATTATTGATTTTTGCTACCGGGGTTCTTTTTACGTTTGCTTCTGAAATAAATTCTTTTTACCTTTGCAAAAAAATTAGAATAAGATGAAAAGAGCAATCGCGTTAGTAAGTGTCATGTTGATGTTTGTGTCGTGCAATGTCGCGAACCAAGTGTTGGGAACGTATCAACTGACCCAGTGTAAATATGAATACAAATCCATCTCCGGACTGAGTTTGGGCGGTGTTCAGGTGCAAAACAATCCACTCGCAGCCGCCGGTTTATTGACCGCGTTTGCCTCCCCCAACGGCACCCTGCCCCTTGATTTCACATTAAATCTGGATGTGAAAAATCCGGGTACACAAGCCGCAATATTAAATGGGTTGAACTACATTCTGGAAATCGACGGCAACGAAATGACGCAAGGCGTAGTAAACAATCAACTTCAAATCGGGGCGGGACAAACCAATGTTTTGCCCATCACGATGGGGTTTGATTTGAAACAAGTGCTAAAAGGACAATCCTTGGAGTCCATCAAAAATCTGGCGTTCAATTTCGCCGGCATCGGCTCCGGATCCAGTCAGGTAACCGTCAAACTGAAACCAAATTTTCTGGTTGGAGGAGCAGTAATCCCCGCACCAGCCTACATTCCGGTTTCATTCACGCTAAAAAAATAGATTAAAAAAAATCGTACTTTTTAATTCATAATTTGTTCATTCTGAACAGATTATTTTCACGACTCGGCAAAAAAAACAAATAAATTTGCTTTTTTTGCTCTCGCTGCTCAAATAATTCGTAATTTATTTGTACCTTTGCAGCCGCAAACGAGATATAGCGCAGTTGGTAGCGCGCCACGTTCGGGACGTGGAGGTCGGGCGTTCGAATCGCCCTATCTCGACAAAAAACTTGTAATTGATTGAATTTCAATCAATTACATCGAACCTCGCGCAAGTCGTTTGAAAAAACGCAAAAAAAACCCCGCACCGGTGAGGGTACGGGGCATGGTTGTCAAACCAAAAGCTATTCACACAAGTGAACGAGCTGTATTGTTAATTTTTGTTGAAATATCTTCCAAAGCATGTGACAAAATATAAATCTCATCCCTATTAAATTCAGCAGGAGTGCCATTGATTATATTTCCATTTAGTTTTTGAGATAACCATCCTTTACTTTTTTTAAAATAGTTTTTTGCGATATACGACATGGAAACCACATCTGAAATTTCGCTCATCTTCAATCGCACATCAATATATTGACACAGTTCTTTTGCCCGCTTTGCTTCAGATTTTGCACCGTCGACAAAAGCATTGGCAAACTCTGTTTTTTCCGCCTCTGATTTTGATGCAATATGACTATAAAACTTTACATCAAACGCCTTTTTTTCCTCCTCCGTGTTGAGAGAAATAAACTCTTTTTTCAACTTTTCTAACTCTAATTTTGCATTCATTATGTTGTATTTTTTAATTTAATAATTAGAATGTAGCCCCGCAGGGGCTTACATTCATCATTCTTTCAATCGTCGACTATAACTACTTAAATTATCTAAACAATCATTAAGTTCTGCCTCCCATAACTCTTTTAGTTTGACCTCACAAAGGTATTAAACTTTTGTTTAATATCCAAATAAAATCCCAACTATTTTCACAAAAACACAAAAAATTAACACTTGAACGACAAAAAAACGCACCGGTGAGGGTGCGTTTTTTTAATTTTCAAGGATTCCTTTATGTTTTGTTTTTCTACTATATTTTTCTCCTTGACACATCCAGCAGCTACAGGGCGAAGCCGTATTTTTATAGATATATGTCTGTCTGCAATCGGTTTTTCAAATGATTTTTCTCTTGTGAACGTCTGATAGACCGTTTCATTTTATTTTTTATATTTTCCATAATAAGTATTTTTTAGATAAACCCCGCATAGGCTCAATGCGGGGTTCGGTGTTAAACATTCAAGCGATTTATATAGCTACGCTTAACGAGCCTAATTTATTTGACAAGTCACTAAGAGCAAATTTCATTGTATCCAACTCTTTTGTAGAAAAAGAAGCCGGCTTGCCGTTCACGATATTTCCGTTTATTCGCTGGTATAACCAGGAATCGGTCTTATTGAAATAGGTTTTTGCAATATACACCATGGATATAGCAGGAATTACCTCTTTCATTTTTTGTTTCATCACTAATTGTGTCGCTTTTTCTGCCGTTTCTTTGGCAGATGCTACCATCGCTTCCGAGAATTTTTCACTATCCTGATTGATTAATTCTTTCATTTGAATATCAATCACATCACGTTCTTTATCGCTTTTAGCATTGCAGAACGCTTCTTTTAACTGATTAATTTTTTCTATCATAACTGTTTTAATTTCCCCTCCCTTAGGGAGGGCTGGGTTTAACATCCAAGTTCTTTAAGCTTTTCAGTGATGATTTCTATTTGTTCATCAAAGTAGGCTACCATCTTGTCCGATCGTGCTGTCACCTCTCTGTAATAAGAGAGGAAGAACAGAAGCTCTTTTTCAAGATGCTTTTTCTCTTTTTTTTCGTCTCTACTTAACATAATAACTATCGCTTTTTGTTTAACAGCACAAAGTTAATAATGTTTTTATTATTGTCAAAATAAAAAACCAACTATTTTCAAAAAACACAAAAATTTAACACTTGAACGCAAAAGATCCACCCGGTCTCGATAAAAATTTAAAGAGGCTGTCTCAAAAGTCTGTCATCCCGCGCTTGACGCGGGATCCCCTGAAAATAGCAGATTAACTATTAGGGGATTGCGGGGTTAAGCCCGCAATGACAAGTACTGCAAAAAGACTTTTGAGACAGCCTCCAACATCAGATTAAAACGTGAATCTGTAATAATTAAACGAATTGAACCTGACTTAGATTTTCAGCAAACCCATGAATTGACTTATCTATTTTTTCAATAGTCTGTCGGCTTGGATTTCTTTTCCCTGTTACATAATGACTTAACTGTCCCTGATGAATGCCTGTCAAACGAGACAACCCTGCCAACGAAAAATAGTTGGTATAGAATGCCAAAAAAGAAGCTAAATCATACTCAAATGAAAACTCTAAATTTTCTGGAAAGTATTTGCCTTGCTCAGCATACAATGCCTTCATATCATCTCGTGTATGATAAAAATCATTTATTGCTTCATTAACCGTATTTCCTTGACCAAGCAACCAAAAATCTAATTTGTCGCTTACTTTCATACGTGCATCATATCCGCCATCAATACCCTTTTCAATAATTACTTTTGCTTTCATATTTGTTGTTGTTTAGCAGAGATTAAAATTTAATCCCTGATGATTCGATAATGTCTTTTAGTGTTCCCGGACGAACTTCTTCGCTTTTGTGATGGCCGGTCGGGAATGTTTTCCCTGTAATCGGACTAAACCAAATTGGATGCCTCCCGCCCGCTCTCACTTCGTAGCATCCTGCTTTTACCAATTTTCGTTCTAATTCTGAATACTTCATTTTTCAATCGTCTAATTATTACGCGACAAAGGTAATGATATTAGTTTGAATATCAAAATAAAAACCTAACTATTTCCACAAAAACACAAAAATTTAACATTTAAACATCTTAAGCATCCCCCCAAAGACAACTATAAAGCGCATCTAAAAAATATTTTTTCATTTTTATTTGGCAGTCTCAAAAAAAATGCGTTACTTTGCAACCTCTCTAAATCCCAAAACTGTTGGCAAAGCGTTGCCAATAGTGTTTAGAGAGGCTTTTGACATATCCCATCTTTGAAATCTAGAAAATTCAATTTACAGCGGGATGTGGGCAAAAAGCGATCACGTTTCTTTTTGTATGTAATTCTTAGAATTCTATGAATTCTATGTTATATATGATTAGAGTGTGGGTGGCTATTGCTCTCTGCTGTATGGGCTTTCTAGAGCCTCAAAGATGGAGAGCGTATAATAGTTCCTCACGCTCTTTTCATTTTAAAAATTGCCGAACTTGAGGACAGGGAGGCGAAAAAAACATTATGTACAAATGAAAACATTTAATTTCAGAAGATTGCGGATCCAGTCCGCAATGACAGTTGCGTTAGCGATTGCCTGTGTTCTGGTAACCGGTAACTGTTCAC
>JAISKM010000081.1 GCA_031261285.1 Candidatus Symbiothrix sp.
AAACTACACGTTTACGTATGACAATCTCTCACGTTTAAAAATGGCTTTGTTCACTGAAGGTCTTCCCAATGAAAACTTTACAACGTTTTACGACTACGACAAGCACGGCAATATCACCCATCTGACCCGCTTCGGACAAACCGGACACAACACCTACGGCATCATAGATGATTTGACGTACACCTACAATAACAGCAATCAGGTCCGAAACATCACCGATGCCGGACCGAATGTGACGTTTAACAATTCGCAGGACTTTAAGGATTATACCAAAGGCTCTGGAATAGAATACACTTACAACAAAAACGGTGCAAGAATAACAGACTTGAATAAAGGTATTTCAGCCATGACTTACAATATTCTGAATCTCCCGAAAAAGATGGATATAAAAAGTCCGGTAGCAGAAGCGCGAAACGAATACATCTATTCGGCAAACGGAGAAAAGTTGAAAGTGATACAGAAATGGAATCCGGCTTATTTGCTTACACCGCAGATTGGCACAGACATCAATGTCGATAAACTGACGCTGACAAAGACAATCGACTACACCGGCAACAAGATTTACGAGGACGGCGCACTCAAACTGATACTGACAGACAACGGTTATCTTGATTATGTGGAAAATAAGTATTACTTTTACATCCAAGATCATTTAGGAAATAACAGAGTGGTGACGGATTTAAACTTACAGAGCGTACAGAGCATGCAGTATTACCCTTTCGGCATGACGATGGGTATCAGTTTGGGGCAGGCTAAACAACCTTACAAGTTTGGCGGGAAAGAACTTGACTTGAGTTTTGGAGTGAATATGTCTGATTATTCGGCACGACATATTGATTTGTCAAATCCGATGTTCACAACCATTGATCCGCTAGCAGAAAACTATTATTCGGTGAGTCCATACACCTTTGTGCTGAATAATCCGGTAAATGCTGTTGATACCGATGGACGGCTTGTTATTTTTATCAATGGGATGCATGGAGGGACAGGAGGAAAAGGTGAGTATTGGAGAGAAGGCTATGTATATTTTGATTTGCTTGCAATGGATCGGCTAAATGATCACAATCCTTTGTATAGAGATGGCTCGGTCGGAGGACGGACTAATGTTCTTAATAACAAGAGTGCTAAATATAGGCATACAGCTGGCTATCATCAAGGATTTGCTGATATAGATGGTATTCTTCAACAAGTACTTGACGACAATGGCAACATAAAAGAAACGATCAAGGTTATAACTCATAGTATGGGTGCTGCTTACGCAAAAGGATATTTACAGGCTATGATACAGCACATGAGGGCGTATGGGTATTCAGATGAATTTATTCATAAATTAATAGAATTTGAGGCGGACTTTGCACCTTTTCAACCAACTAAACAAAAGGCGGTTGATGGTGTGAAAACTTATCAATTTTCTAATGACAATGATAATGTTGCAAATAATCCATGGATAGGAAGTCCTTATGGACCAATGAAAGGAGCAGAGGTTACAACTAATGATGATCCAAATAAAGGACATTCTATTGTTGATTTTTGGAGCCAAATTCAAAGTTTACCAGCGGGGAACTACAAGGTAGAAAACGGGAGAGTCGTTCCTCAATAATAATTGCAGATATGAAAGATATAACGATTTATAAATACAAATGGTGGATATATGTCATTTCCATTTTTATTAATTTGCTAATATGCTTAGTGTATGATCATTTTGCTCATCCATCTGTTGTTGCGATGGGAATTATGCTTTTTTTATTGCCATTGTTTTGTATGCAATTGTTAGTAACTATAGTCGGATGCATTTTTAAAAACAATGTAATAATAACTTATATCTGCATTATTCTTTGTTTATTGCTTTTGGTTGTGTCTATTTATTATGCTTTCAATTTAAAGTAAGCAGGATTAATGGTCATTCTTTGGTCATTTGAGTTTTGCTCATATATATCAGAATTCTCTCGGTAGTCAGTTACGGATTATCAGGATGTTAAATGACAAGAAAGAAAAAAAATAAAACACTAAGATATGAAAAAGATAGCAAATGTATTGAGAGGATTGCGGAACAAGTCCGCAATGACAGGGTTTTTGTTAGTGTTCGCGGCTTGTGGCATGGTCAGTATGAACGCACAAGTAACTATCGGATCGCTGGATGATCCTGCTAAGGGTGCCTTGTTGGAGTTGAAAACCCAAACTAATCCGGGCGGAGCAACCAGCGACAAAGGCGGATTGCTTTTGCCGCGTGTACAGTTGCAATCGCTCACTTCGCTGCAGCCGTTTATCGCTAATGAAACCCCTCAGGATAAACTCGAACATATTGGGTTGGAGGTTTACAATATAGCTGACAATGGAACGTTCACGCCCGGCATTTACTATTGGAACGGTACCCAATGGAAATCGTTTGGAGGCTCCGGTGGTGGCACAGCCACAGCAGTCATTCACCTCCCATCGTTTAATTTGGATTGGGCGGCGAATACCACTAAATCGGTAAATCTATACGAAGTGTACAGCCGTAATTTTACCACCTCCGTGCAGCCACTCATTTCCAGCAATCCGGCGTTGACCTCGTCAAGTGCTCTCACGAGTACCTTAGGCGTAGCCGGTGACTACGACTACGTGGTCACAGATTACGACACAAGCTGTATCACCATTCAAAGCATATCGACATCCGGCGTGATGACCTACGACTGCACCACCACTGCGCCCACAGCCACCACGTATCTGAACATTATTTTGATTAAAAAATAAATGACTATCCACAATATTACCCCCAACCCCCTAAAGAGGGCTCACCAATAAAATCCTGTGTTTGAGAAGACCGAAGGTCTTGAATATGAATAACCCCCAGTGAAGCCCGATAGGGCGACTGGGGGTAAAGCACAACTCTCTCCCTTGCAACCCCGAAGATAAAGTCATTTGACTTTATCTTTAGGGGGTTGGGGGTAATATTGCGGATAGTCATTTTATTTTTTGATGAGATCCGGCGGAAAAACAGAATTTTTAATTGGAAATGTATTCACCTAAAATTTTCAAATCGTTCGTCAACGGACGAATGGCTTCCAAGCCCTGGCGGTATTTCAAACTAGTGTCGAACGTGAAATCGACATAGAACAGGTATTCCCATTCGTGACCGATGACCGGCAGCGATTGGATTTTTGTTAAATTGACATCGTAAAACGACAAAATGGTCAGCACTTTAGATAGACTGCCTTCCGTGTGGGGCAATGTAAACACGACCGACGACTTGCTAATTTTCGCCGTGTCAACCATTTTTTCTGCCAACGGACGATTGGCCAACAACAAAAAGCGGGTAAAATTGCGTTTGTTCGTCTCAATGCCTTCATCCAAAATGGTCAAACCATACAGTTCAGCAGCGTAACGGCTACAAATCGCCGCATGACCGGTCAATTTTTTTTCGGCAATTTCTTGTGCACTCAACGCCGTATCCTCGCTTTCCACCACCTTGATCCAAGGGTGTGCATTCAAGTAGTCGCCACATTGCATCAACGCGATGGGATGCGAATTGACTTCCGTCAGCGATTCCAACGTTTCACCCGGAAGTGCCGCAAAACTGTGTGAAATGCGGATTTTTTGTTCGCCAAATACCACTAAACCGCTGTTGCGAATCAGTTCGTGATTTTGCAGCAAACTGCCGGCAATCGTATTTTCGATCGCCATAATACCTATTTTATCCGGGTCGGTTTTCACGGCCTCGATCACATCCTTAAACCGGATGCACGGCAAAATTTCTACTTCGTTTTCGCCTTTTTCCGCAAAAAATGTCCGGGCTGCCAGTTCGTGGTAAGCCCCTTGTACACCTTGTATCGCTACTGTTTTCATAATTTCTCGCAAAGGTAGTAATAAATTACGAATTAAAAATTAAAAATTACGATTTTTTCAAAATATTTTACTTACCTTTGCATTAAGATTCTTTTACATCGTAATTTTTAATTTTTAATTCGTAATTGAAAAAATGATTTACAGATTTATTTTAGTTTCAGACGAAGTCGACGATTTTCGACGCGACATCACCATTGATTCGGATGCGACGTTTCTGACATTGCACGAAGCGATTTTGGATGCCGTGAACTACGAAAAAGACCAAATTACATCCTTTTTTATTTGCAACGATGACTGGGAAAAACAGACAGAAATCACGCTGATTGATATGGGTTCCGATTTCGAAGAAGATTCGTATATCATGGAAAGTACGTGTTTGAGTGAATTGTTGGACGAAGAACTTCAAAAACTCCTCTACGTGTTCGAACCGCTGACCGACCGCTGTTTTTTCATGGAACTGAAAGAAATAATCCCCGGAAACAATCAAGATCAACCGCAAGTGGTAAAATCCGAAGGCAATCCTCCGAAACAATCCTCACCGGAAGAAACTTTGGATTTTGCGAAAATTGCTACTACACCACTCCCAACGGCTGACGATTTGCTTGACGATGGTTTGGATTTTGACGACGAAGTAGGTTTCAACGAGGACGAACTGGCGGATTTCAGCGATGACAATTTATTTTAAAACACGCCAACAAACCCAATGGGGCGAAACCGTTTACATTTCCGGATCTACACCTGAACTGGGTGAATGGGACATCAATCGCGCCCTGCCCCTCTCCTGCCCCAATTATCCCGAATGGCAGATCGAAATCGACATTCCGGACATTCGCGAAATCGTTGAATACAAATATTTTGTCACAAATGATACACAGGGGGATTCCCGCCTGCGCGTGAATGACACACACAAGGAGACACGAGGAAACGTGCGCTGGGAAGAGGGCGAAAATCACCGTTTGAAAGAGGCGGGAATTGCCATTCCTATTTTTTCACTGCGTACCAAAAACAGTTTCGGAATCGGCGATTTCAGCGACCTGAAGCAGTTGATTGACTGGGCAAAACTTACCGGAATGACTGTCATTCAAACCCTGCCCATCAACGACACCACGCGCACCCACACGCGGGCAGATTCCTATCCCTACAACGCGATTTCCATTTACGCCCTGCATCCGCTGTATCTGGATTTGAACGCCATGGGCCGATTGAAAGATCCCTCACGACGTGCTTTTTACAAAACGAAACAAGCCGAATTAAATGCGCTACCCACACTGGATTACGAAGCCGTAGACCATTACAAATGGGCATTTTTCAAAGAACTATACGCCCAAGAAGGCGAAAAAGTCCTCAAATCCAAACCGTTTGCTGCCTTTTTTGCAGCAAACAAAACCTGGCTCCTCCCCTACGCCGAAACAATTACCAATCACCAATCACCACAGTCATTAACCATTAACCATTTACCATTAACCATTAACCATTTATTTTATCTCCAATTCCACGCCGACAAACAAATGCGTGCCGCAAAAGACTACGCTCGCGCCAACGGTATCATACTGAAAGGCGACATTCCCATCGGCATCAGTCGCGACAGTGTGGAAGCCCTGACGGACCCGCAACTGTTTAATCTCGATTTTCAAGCGGGTGCTCCACCCGATGCCTTTGCGACAGACGGACAAAACTGGGGTTTCCCGACCTACAACTGGGAGGCAATGGCTGCCGACGACTACCAATGGTGGAAAAACCGGTTTCGTAAAATGGCAGACTATTTCGACGCCTACCGCATCGACCACATATTAGGATTTTTCCGCATCTGGCAAATCCCTGTCCCCGGCACATCCGGCATCAACGGTTTTTTTAGCCCCGCCTTGCCGTTCACAGCCGAAGAAATCAAAGATTATCCCCAAGAGTTGTTCATCGCCGACCGGACTTGTCAGTGCGGACTTGATCCGCAATCCCCTGATAATCAGACCACAATCATCAGGGGATCCGGCATCAAGCGCGGGGTGACAGCATGGTTTCATCCTCGCATCACAGCAACCGAATTAGGCGATCTGCATTGGGATTATTTCTACCGCCGGCATACTGAATTTTGGAAACAAGAAGGACTTAAACACCTGCGTCCGTTGGTTGAAAGTACCTCTATGCTGGCCTGTGGCGAGGATTTGGGCATGATTCCCGCCTGTGTGCCCGAAGTCATGCGCCAACTGCGCATTCTCAGTCTGGAAATTGAACGCATGCCGAAATCACCCGGTTACGAATTTACGGATTTGCACGCCCTACCCTATTTGTCGGTTTGCAGCACGTCTACACACGATATGTCTACCTTGCGCGGCTGGTGGCTGGAAGATTCTGAAAAAACGCAGCGTTATTACAATCATGTGCTCAAACAAGACGGATTAGCTCCCGGTGAGTTAACGCCCGAACTCGCTGAAATGATTCTCCGCAATCATTTAGAAGCGCCTTCGCGACTGACCATCCTCCCGTTTCAGGACTGGTTAGCCATCGACAAAGATCGCCGCAATCCCGACATTGAAGCCGAGCGCATCAACATCCCGTCCGATCCCAACCACTATTGGCGGTACCGAATGCACTTGAATATCGAAGATTTGTTGGCAGCAGACGAATTGAACCGGAACATTCAAGAGTTGATTTGTGGTTGATTGATAAAAAACTACCGGTTTATTTTTACGCTTAGTTTGACACCATATCGTCGACAGACTAAACCAATTGGCCATCATTTTTGTTTTATTCGTATAGTGATTAAAGTTTTACAATTATGGCAAAAAAAGTGATAAAACCCGCACCCTATTATTCTACTCCCGTGACCATGCGCGAGCAGACTTTGGCTACAGATTTGCGTGACGACTTTAAGGACAAAATTGCACGCAGCCTGCCTCATCACCACATTGTTGGCTTCAAAGCCAATCACATTGTGAGTTTCGTCTCGGAAAAGAAAGTGAAATATCCCTTCTTCCTAAAAGTGGATATAGCAAAATTTTATCCGTGTGTTCGGCATCTTGATTTGATTGTCAATGCGCAAGTGGCTTACCGCGATTTAATCCACTCGGACTATGTGCCCAAGAGTTTTAAGGAGCGTTATTTGGCACGCCTGAATGGTTGGTGTAACGATTTACCTATTATTGACAGAGGTATTCCGATTGGTAGTCCGGTCAGTGCTATTCTTGCGCCCGTGATGCTTGTTCCGCTTTGGCTGGATATAAAAGCACGGTTTCATTGCCCTTTCATCATTTATATGGATGATGTGCTGTTTTGTTGCCGCGACCAAGAGCAATGCACCGAACTGTATACGTGGCTCCAAAATGAACTCACCGTTCGCTATGACTTAAGTCTCAACATTAAAAAGGTAAAATCCGGACGATTTTCAGCAGAAAATGTCGATTTCTGTGGCTGGCGATTTGCCGGTGGCTATGCCGGTATTGCTCCCGATCGCATCGAAAACTTTAAGCAGGGGATACTCAAAGAAATGAAACGGTCGAAATATGAAACAATACAGTCGTTTCTCAAGCGCATCAATCGCAAGATAGATGGCTTTGGAAACTATTACAAACATGGTGCTGTTCGCAAAGAGTTTGAAAATCTGGACGTATTTGTGCGAGGCGAAATGCGTAGATGGTTAAATGGGACGGGGAAATCCAAAGCGTATTCCAATCAAAAACTAAACGAAATAGGATTGCATCAGTTAATAATTTGTTACGAAAAGTTGCAAAACAAACAACGACCCAAGAAAATCGCACGACCGCAGCCAACTCCGTCATTGTCCAGCCGAACAACTGCTGCTACTGCGTCGGGTTATGAAATTTCTTTGATAAACCATCAAATTGATTTATTGGAAGCTATCAATAAAAAGTTTACCGAGATGCTATCACTGCAACGTGAACAAACCAATTACCTCCGCCAAATTGCTGTCATCACCGGATAGTATGATGTCGATGACCGGCACAATGTTGAAGCAAGATTTGCATGTTTAAAAATATTATCATATCTTTGCAAACAGAATAATAACATGTTTGCTTATGATACAAAAAGCGTAATAATACGCACAATTTAGACATATTGGAAAAGCGTTTTAGCTTACATCTTGCTTATTGAAACTTAGGAACTTTCAAAGCAGTCAAGAGTAGTGAAGACGCTCGCGCCGTTTGGCGTGGGCTGAGTTCATTTATTTGACTGCAAGGTATCCTAAGACCTCAATAAGCGAATAAATTGAAGTTTTGTCCGCGCTTTTTTATGTGCGTATGTGAACAATTGTTTAGGACAAAACGTTAATTAATTACTATCAATTAAATTATTTATGAAATATTCTTTGTTAATTGTACTCCTATTTACTTCGACAGTTGTCTTCGGTCAAGACGCGTCTCAGATGAATGTTCCCAAAGTGGTTCCGGTGTCACCGAATGCTGCCTCATTGGGCATCTATGGTGCTATTCCGGTTGGGCATTACACCGGAGTTCCTAATATTTCCATTCCAATTTATGAGATAGATTTGGACGGAAAAAAGTTTCCAATCAATATCAGTTATCACGCTTCAGGCATTAAAGTGGCGCAAGAAGCAAGCACCGTAGGTCTGGGCTGGGCGTTGAATGCAGGTGGATGTATTGTGAAAGAAGTTCGTGGATTAGATGATTTTGGTTCCGGAGGATATTATTATGATGAGCATTTCCCTATATCAAATACAGATGAGGAGTCGAATGCCACGGTTACTGCACAAAATATGGATGAATATTATAAGTACTACAATTTTTTCACTAATGCAGAAGACTCTGAACCCGACATTTTCCACTTTCATTTTGCATCTTTCTCAGGCTCTTTGTTTTTTGATCATCAAAATGCACCCGGAAATAATTCAGGTTATGCAAAAGCAATTTTTCAAAAGGAAACGGATTATTTAGAGGCAATTTATTATCCCAATCTCGACGGATACCATACCGGAGCTTGGATAGTTTCAGACGGAGACGGTTACAAATATTATTTTAACAGTTATGAACAATCTATAACTTACTACGCGGAAGTTATAAACTCCTCTGTTACCCCCAAAAATGCAATCGGGCATGGGTTTAAGCCGGTTTCAACAGCCGGAGTAATAACAGCATGGTATTTGGATTCTATAGTTTCACCAAAAAATAACAGCATTGTTTTTACCTATTCTAAACAGAGTGTATATTCCCCTATGTCTTATACGGAAGATCGGTATGTCAATATAGATGGGTCGTACCGTGTGGGAAATAACATTTTTAATTCACAGTATATCTGTAGTAATAGTTTTTTTGCTAAAAACGAACAAGCCTTATTAACAACTATTAGTTTAAACAATGGGAATATAAACTTCTCCTATTCAGACAGGCTTGATATTGATGTGGTTACTTATGACGAATCAGCAAAAAAGCTATCCGCTATTACTATTAATAATAACCAGGAAAATATAAAAACCATTTTATTAAAACATTCTTATTTTGGATACACCACCGATGCCTCACAGTGTCGTTTAAGACTTGATACTTTGTCTATCGGCACTGATAATGAGCCTTTTAATTATACTTTTTTGTACAATGGAGATAGGTTGCCTTCAAAAAATACTACAAAAGGCATCGATTATTGGGGATATGCTAATGGATCAAATATAAATACGGGAAGCTTCATATTGTCCCCTACAACTGTTCATAGAGGAATCGTGTATCGTGGAGCAAACAAACAATCATTTGAAGGTTTTATGCGTGGTGGAATATTGACCTCCATTCAATATCCTACCGGTGGACAAACACACTTCAACTATGAAATGAATACCTTTCAAAATTCATTTGAAGCATACGAAGAAATTATTTTAGCACAACATCGACTTAGATTCAACGGAGAATTAGAACGAGAGGGTGAAGACAGTATTGAATTTACGACTCCAACAAAAGTACGTCTTACTATGGGATGTTACCCGGATTATATTGAAGACCCTGGCGAAGTTCGGATTTATATAGATAAAAAAGATGACACCGGCACTTATTATGGTCATATTAAAACGTTTATTTTAGACAGTCCTAATGATAATTCTTTTACTTTGACCGAAGATTACACATTTAGTCCCGGCACATATCGGATAAGTGCCACCGTTTCTCATCAAAACTTTATGGGAGAAGTTGAGGTTGATTTTCATTCCATAGTTTCAAAAGCAGTCACTAATGGAGGCGGTTTGAGAATTAAAACAATAACAGATGTAATAGATGCAACACATTCTATAAACAGGGAATTTAGTTACCTAAAAAATGGGAATACTACCGGTATCTTAATGACAGAACCACGCTATTACTCCGAGGATTATTTTTCTTCAAACTACACACCCACAGAAAATGGTCTTGTGGATATTCCTCAATGGGGATTGTACTTAAATGGCTATTCCACACCCTTTACCCCGTTTGGCAATTCAGCAAATGGGTTAAATGTGGGTTATTCGTATGTTGAAGAAAAAATCAGTAATTCAAACAATGATAATGGCTATAATGCCTATACATTCGTTAATAGCGCAGACGGGATTATTTCTAATTTTATAAAAGGATTGCCCGGACATCCCAATCTTCTAAATGGGCAGCCATTATCAGTTTTCTATTTCGATAACTATCATAATCTTCAAAAACAGGAAGGGTTTGAGTATGGTATGATGAAAACATCTTCTATCAGTGGCGTAAAAGTAAAAACAAATGCTATCGCAAAGTTATTTCCGGATAATATCAGTATAGAAGTCAAATTCTACAATTTGTATTCAGAACGTTGGCAACTGTCCAAGCAAACTACCTCGGAACTACTTAATAGTCAATGGATAACAACTACCACCGAATACGGCTACAACGATGAGAACTGGCTGCCGAATTATGTAAAAACTCTCGACAGCAACAACAAAACGATAGAAAGAAGTAGATTATTTTCGGCAGATACAAATACGGCCATGAAAACCAAAGGTATACTATCGGCCGTTACGGAACAGTCGGAAAAAATCGCCAATCAACCCACACAAAAAATCATTACCGGTTACAAAAATTGGGGAAATAATCTGTTTGCGCCGGAATTTATTAAGCAACAAACATCAAATCAGTCTACGCCGGAAACCCGCATCACTTACCACAATTATGATTCTCACGGCAATCCGGTGTATCTTTCCAAAGACGATGTTGAAAAAGTAGTCTATCTGTGGGGATATAATAGTCAATATCCCATCGCCGAAATCAAAAATGCGACCTACGCAGAAGTGGAAACAGCCGCCAAGTCCGTCTTTTCGGTGGCAAGCATGGATGCTCTGTCGGCATTAGTGATTCCCAATGAAACGAAACTCAAAGACGGCAGTCTGCAAAAAGCTTTGCCCCATGCACAAGTGACGACTTTCACCTACAAGCCGTTGGTAGGGATCCTTACTTCTACTGATCCGCATGGAATCACAACAACCTACGAATACGATGGGTTCGGGCGGTTGCAAACCATCAAAGACGAAAACAGCCGGGCGGTTGAAAATCACGACTACCATTATAAAAATTAAAATTAAAAATTACGAATTAAAAATTACGAGATATGAACAGGGTAGTTTTAGTTTTAGTGTTAGTTCTGAGCGTCTTTTGGAGCGGTTATAGCCAGAGTAGCGTGCCGAGCCAGGATCAGAATTATATCAGAAAGCGTCTGTATACGAAAGAGGATGGCAGTACGTATCTGGATGCCGTTCAGTACTTTGACGGCTTGGGTCGTCTGTCGGAGTTGGTGCAAGTTGGCGTTACGCCCACTAAAGCCGATTTGGTTTCTTATCAGGAATACGACCCCTTTGGCAGAGAGTCCAAATCCTGGCTGCCGGCTATCGCTACCGGCAATAACGGAGCATTTGTACCCTTCACTACGTTTCAAGCAAAATCGGCAGCCACTTACAATACGACGACTTACAATTCTGCTCCCGATGCCGCGCCTTTCGCCTTTCCGGTGTATGAACCTTCGCC
>JAISKM010000072.1 GCA_031261285.1 Candidatus Symbiothrix sp.
ACCGCCAAGGTGGACAGGCAATAAACCGGAAAAAACGCTTGAAAGACTTCCGGCAGGGCAAGATACAAAAACAAGCCCGTCCAAGTGCCGGTCAATGCCAAAAGGTACAGCAACAGGCGACGATTCAACATTTTTTCGTGACTGTCCCTGCTGTACCGCCAAGCGAAGAAAACCATGATTCCTCCGGTCAATGCCGTAAACAGCGGTACGCAAGATGAAAATATCAATAAATTCATTATTTATTTTTTGCGACAAAGATAATCTATTTAAAAAAATAATTTGTTTTATGTCAAAAATTTATACCTTTGCGGTATTATTCCATCAATGAAAATGGTATTATTCCATCAATATAAATTGTATATAACTGATTATATGGCATATAGAAATAGATTAATAGATGAAGAAATAGAGGAGCGTTTGGGGTTTTCGGGCGCACTATTGATACGTGGTGCAAAAGGCTGCGGCAAAACTTTTGCTGCCCAACACCATGCCAAAAGCGAAGTGTTTGTAGATACAGATGCTAATGTTGCAGGCTGGATGGCTGCCGACCCTAACCTGCTGCTGCGTGGCGAAACGCCGCGTTTGCTTGACGAATGGCAAATTTACCCTGAACTTTTCAACTATGTTCGCCGAGAGGTTGATAAGCGGCAAAGTTCGGGACAATTTATTCTTACCGGCTCGGCAAATCCTGTGCTTGACGCAAAAATTCACTCAGGTGTTGGTCGGTTTTCGATACTGCAAATGAGACCGATGTCGCGCTTTGAGTTGGGGTTTTCTAACGGACAGGTTTCGCTCAGCGATTTACTCAACAGCGAATTTAACGCCGATTTTACAGATGTGGAGGCACGATTTTATTCTATTGAAGACGTTATCGAACAGTTGATTTTCGGTGGCTGGCCTGCTCTTTTAGGCAAAAATCTAAAGGCAGCCATTCAATTTTCGCGCGATTATGTGGGGCTAACTGCCGATACCGATATTTCACGAGTGGATGGAGTAGAGCGCGACCCAGCCAAAGTGTTGCGGTTTATGCGCTCGTTTGCTCGTAATATTGCCACGCAAACGCCCATTTCTACAATGGTGGAAGACATAAAAGGCGCGGAGGGTGAATTGTCCGAAAATACGGCACTTTCGTACATTGACGCGCTTGAAAAACTGATGATTATTGAAGATTTGCCTGCTTGGAACACTCACATTCGCTCTACCGTTGCTCTGCGCACAACGCCCAAACGCCATTTTGTTGACCCCTCTTTGGCTATTGGCGCATTGCAACTTTCCACTGATGATTTATTGAATGACTTGAACTATATAGGTTATTTGTTTGAATCGTCTGTTATCAGAGATTTGCGTGTTTATGCCGAAAAAATTGCTGCCAAAGTGAGTTTTTTCAGAGATGCCAAAGGGCGAGAAATTGATGCCATTGTGCATAAACCTGATGGAACTTGGGCAGGTTTTGAAATAAAATTAGGCGACCGCAGAATAGACGAAGGCGCACAATCGTTGCTGAAAATTCACAATATTTTAGATTTCGACAAAGTCAAAACACCGTCTTCCCTCAATGTAATTACCAGCAGCGGTTTCCCCTACAAACGCAAAGACGGCGTGAATGTAATCCCTGTTTCCGTTCTTGGAGGGGAATTTTAACAATTAATAATGTAGGTGGCTGTCTCATAAGTTTTGAGTAGATTTTTTTTCTTATAAAAAGACAAAAAAAATGCAAAAAAGATTTGGTTATTTGCAATATTTTTTGTATCTTTGTAGTTGTAAATCAATGATATAAATTATGCCACAAAAGAGTTTTAAAGCGTATCCTCAAGGTCAAGGCTATTTGTTTCCTATGAATCTTGATGATTTAATTCCACAAGATTCACCTGTTAGATTAGTTAATCAGATAGTTGACAGTCTTGATATTACCAAGATTATAGACACTTATAAAGGTGGCGGGACATCTTCGTATCACCCTCGCATGATGCTCAAAATAGTGCTTTACGCCTATCTGAACAATATTTATTCGTGTCGCAAAATCGAACAAAATACTCGCGACCGCATTAGTTTTATGTGGCTTTCGGGTATGCAAACTCCTGACCATAATACCATTAATCTCTTTCGCAGTTTGCATTTGAAAGATACAATCAGCGATATTTTTACTCAGGTTGTTCTGATGCTTGTAGATATGGGTCATTTGACTTTGGAAACGGCATATTTTGACGGCACAAAAATAGAATCAAAGGCTAATCGCTACACATTTGTCTGGAGAAAATCGCTTGAAAAAAGCAAGGCTAAACTCGAAGCTAAAATCAAGACCATACTTGTACAAATTGATGAATGTATTGCTCAAGACAATCAGCCCGATGACGAGCCTCCAACGCCGTTCAACACGGAAGAACTAAAAAAACGCATTGCCCAAATAAATCGCGAAAAGTTGTCTAAAGAGCAAAAAAAAGAAGTTAAAGCACTGGAGAATAAACATTTACCAAAGTTAGAAGAATACGAAAAGAAACTTGAAGTTTTAGGCGAACGCAACAGTTACAGCAAAACAGACCATGAGGCAACATTTATGCGACTGAAAGACGACCACATGCAAAACGGACAGTTGAAACCCGCTCAAAATCTGCAAATTGTAACTGAAAATCAATTTTATACGCATTATGATATGTTCTCAAATCCGAACGATACTCGAACTTTGATTCCTTTATTTAAAGGTTATGAAAAGCGTTATGATAAAATGCCTGAACAAGGAGTTGGCGATTCCGGATATGGTAGCGAAGAAAATTATGACTTTATGGAAGAGTTTAATATTGAGCCCTTTGTTAAGTTTAATTATTTTCATAAAGAGCAAAAAAAGTCCTTCAAAAACGATGCTTTTATCACTCAAAATCTGTATTATAATGCAGAAAAAGATTATTTTGTCTGTCCAATGGGTCAGCATTTGGAAAAAGTTGGAATAGGAACACGCACGTCTGAAGGTGGATTTGTATCAAACATAGATTATTACCAAGCGCAAAATTGCACAAATTGTCCGCTTAAATGTCTGTGTTATAAAGCAGAAGGCAATCGCAAAATAGAAATCAACCACAATTTGAGGCGACACAAAGAAAAGGTGCGAAAACTGCTCACTTCCGAAGAGGGGCTGATGCACCGCAGCAAACGTCCGATAGAGGTTGAACCTGTATTTGGACAAACAAAATCAAATAAAGGATATAATCGTTTTCGACATTTTGGTAAAGATAAGGTTATGATGGACTTTGGTATTTTTGCCATTGCGTTCAACATTGGAAAACTGTATAACAAACAGGGAATTATCGCAATAAACGCATTAAAATCTCTGCTTTTTGATGAAAAATCAGTCTTTTTCATAATTTTCGTTCACATGCACACTTTTCCCTCAACAGAAAATTATTTTTCTTCCCAAAACATCAAAGTCGCGGCTTAAAAAGACTGGCGTTTTGAGACAGCCTC
>JAISKM010000160.1 GCA_031261285.1 Candidatus Symbiothrix sp.
TCGCCCTATCGGGCTTCACTGGGGGTTATTCATATTCAAGACCTTCGGTCTTCTCAAACACAGGGTTTTACTGGTGAGCCCCCTTTAGGGGGTTGGGGGTAATATTGCGGATAGTCATATTATTTTTTAACCACAATTCTTGCTTTAGCTTTTGTTTTAAAGAGGAGAAAGTTAATTGCTTATTTCTGATTTTTGTTTGCTTTCTATTTGTCCTAAGTTTTTAACGCTATTTTCTAATGCTAAAAAGCGGTCAAAATCACTTTCAAACAGTCTGTCTTGCACGATGCGGTATTTTTCCCATTCTGTTTCGGCGTGTTGCCGGGCAACTTCCATTGAGATTTTTCCGGCATTGGTTAAAAGTTCATGCTCTGTCGCCATTAAAATGCGGTCTAAGTGCTTTGCCCAATCTTCCATTGTCATCGGAATCTGGCGTTCAGCTTGGCGTTCCGCGAAATCCAAATAACCGGAAACGATCTGTTCCAACGCTCGCATTTCCTTTTTATCCAAATAGTTTTTGCCAATCATCACATCGGATTTTTTAATTTTACCACGCGGGGCATCCGACCATGTTTGCAGCCCCATGTTTTCCTCGCCGGCATCGGCGCGTTCATAAATCAGTTCAGCAGCCGTGTGTCCGTGAATTGCCCAATGTAACTTATTTTGCACTTTCTTAAAAAACTCCACCGTCGTTTTGGCTGTTGGATCATAATCTAATGCAGTAGAATAAATGTCAGTAATTTTTTGAAAAAACCGGCGTTCACTCAAACGTATTTCACGAATAAGTTCAAGCTGTTTTTCAAAATAATTTCGATTGAGAGTCGTCCCCAAATTTTTGAGCCGGTCAACGTCCATTACCCAACCCTGAACAGTATAATCTTTAACAATCGAATTTGCCCATTTGCGGAATTGCACGGCACGCTCGTTGTTGACTTTAAAGCCAATAGCGATAATCATCTGAAGCGGGTAGTGCATTACATTATAGCCTTTTCCATCACTTGCAGTTATCCGGAAATTCCGGACAACTGAATTTTCGACTAATTCATTGTCATCGAAAATCTTCTTTATATGTTCGTTAATCGTGCGAACATCCACATCATAAAGCGTCGCTAACAGTTTCTGTGTCAGCCAAATATTTTCGTCCTCGTAGCGCATTTCAATGCTTTGCGGGTTGTCGCCGGTTGCAGCAACAAACGTTAGGTACTCGGCAGCAGACGAGCGAACAGCTATGTCATTTTTTAAATTGGGATTCATCTCGCAAAGATACAAAATATTTCAAAAAAAGCACTATCTTTGCATTGTTAATTTGGGCTTGCCCCGAAAATAAAAACTATGATCGTGAAACAATACCCCAAAATAGTGTATATGGGCACACCGGACTTTGCGGTGGCGCCTTTGCGTGCGCTGGTGGATGGCGGATTTAATGTGGTGGGCGTGGTGACTATGCCTGACAAGCCTGCCGGACGCGGGATGCAAGTGCAGTATTCGCCGGTGAAAGCGTATGCGTTGGCGCATAATCTGTCGCTTTTGCAGCCTGAGAAGTTGAAAGACGTCACCTTTTTGGACGCTTTGAAGGCTTGGGAAGCAGATTTGCAAATCGTGGTCGCGTTTCGGATGTTGCCCGAAGTAGTCTGGAATATGCCCCAATTGGGTACCTTTAATTTGCATGCTTCGCTGTTGCCGCACTATCGCGGTGCTGCGCCTATCAATTGGGCAATTATCAATGGCGAAACGGAAACCGGCATCACGACGTTCTTTTTGACGCACGAAATTGATACGGGCCAAGTGATTGACCAAGTTAAAATTCCGATTGCCGACACAGACAATGCCGAAATTGTGCACGACAAATTGATGAATCTGGGTGCAGAATTAGTCGTGAAAACCGTTAAAGCGATTGCAAAGAATGCTGTGCAGCCGATTGAACAAGAAACGATGGGTGTTGAGGTGCGAGATTTGCGTCCGGCACCGAAAATTTTCAAAGAAACGTGTCGCATTGACTGGAATCGTCCTGTGAAAGAAATCTACGACTTTATTCGCGGTCTGTCACCTTATCCGGCGGCGTGGACGGAACTCACGACCAACAAAGGCGAAGTGTGGTCGTTGAAAATTTTTGAAACAGAGAAAATTTTTGAACCGGCGGACGTTTTCAGAAAACGCCATTTGCCGCCCGCAACGATTGTCACAGACGGCAAAAAATTCATGGATGTAGCCGCACAAGACGGCTTTATTCGCCTGAAAAGTGTGCAGCAAGCAGGCAAAAAACGCCTGCCGATTGCTGATTTTATTTGCGGAAAGGCGGCTTCACTACGATAGCTTCCACGTCTTTGTTGCGGATGCGGATGTAGATTGCAGTGCCTGCGGGCGCGTATTCTGTTTTGACATAACCAAATCCGATGCCTTTTTTGGTGGATGGCGCGATGCTGCCTGAGGTCACGTTTCCGATCACTTCGCCGTCTTTGTTTACGATTTCATACCCGTTGCGTGCGATGCCTTTATCCACGATTTCGAAGCCTACGAGTTTGCGCGTGATGCCGGCTGCTTTTTCGGCTTCTAATATTGGGCGAGAGATGAAATTATTGCCGTCCACAAACTTGGTAATCCAGCCCAGCCCGGCCTGCAAAGGCGAAGTCGTGTCGTCCAATTCGTGTCCGTAAAGCGGGAATCCGGCTTCCAAACGCAGTGTATCGCGTGCGCCTAATCCAATCGGTTTGATGCCAAATTCGGCACCGGCCTCAAACACGGCGTTCCAGATTTTGTCTGCCTGTTCAGGATAGAAATACAATTCAAAGCCGCCACAGCCTGTGTAGCCGGTATTTGAAATAATTACTTCGTCCACGCCCGCCAATTTGCCGGTCACAAAACTGTAATACGGAATGGTCGACAAATCGACGTCCGTCAGTTTTTGTAATGCCTTGATAGCTAACGGTCCCTGTACGGCCAATTGCGACATATTGTCCGATGCGTTTTCAAGGATAGCTCCTTCTGTGTTGTTTTTCACGCACCAGTCCCAATCTTTGTCGATGTTGGCAGCGTTCACGACCAGCATGTATTTTTCCGGCTCGTAGTGGTAGACCAATAAATCGTCCACGATTCCGCCTTTATCGTTCGGGAAACAGTTGTATTGTGCCTTTCCGATGGGCAAATTCGCGATGTCGTTGGACACTATTTTTTGAACAAAATCTTTGGCTTTCGGTCCTTTGACCCAAAATTCGCCCATGTGCGACACATCAAAAACGCCTACGCCGTTCATGACGCAATGATGTTCTTCAATGATGCCTGTGGGGTACTCGATGGGCATGTCGTAGCCTGCAAATTCGTGCATTTTTGCACCTAAATCCCGGTGCTGTTTGTGAAATGGAGTTGTTTTCATGTTGTATATTATGTTATTTATTTTAATTGTTCTCGTCATTGCGGGCTTGACCCGCAATCCCCTAACACGGAGCGGACTCTTGAGGATGGGATTGCGGGTCAAGCCCGCAATGACGTATTATGTTTATTATCACTTCGACTGCCTTTTCCATCGACTGAATCGGAATAAATTCGTAGCGACCGTGAAAATTGAGTCCGCCGGCAAAGAGGTTGGGGCAGGGGAGACCTTTGAATGAGAGCTGTGCGCCGTCGGTGCCGCCGCGTATAGGGCGCACGATGGGCGTGATGCCTGCCTGTTTCATCGCGGTTTCAGCTCGCTCAATGATGTGTTTGTGTGGCTCCACGATTTCGCGCATGTTGCGATACTGTTGCTTGATTTCCAGCGTGACAGTACCTGCCGGGTATGTTTTATTCAATTTGTCCGTCGTTTCTTGGAGTAACTGCAACCGTTTGGCAAATTTCTGTGCATCATGGTCACGCACGATGTACGAAAGCGTCGCCTCTTCCACCGTACCGCTCATGCCTGTCAGATGAAAAAACCCCTCGTAGCCTGTTGTATGTTCGGGACGCTCAGTTTGTGGCAACAGTGCGGCAAATTGATTAGCGACCACCGAAGCGTTAATCATCTTATCTTTGGCATAGCCCGGGTGCACGTTCAGCCCTTTGATGCGCACGGTGGCTGCTGCAGCGTTGAAATTTTCGTATTCCAATTCACCTACTTCGCCGCCGTCGACAGTGTACGCCCAGTCGCAACCGAATTTTTGGACGTCAAACAGATGGGCGCCACGTCCGATTTCTTCGTCGGGATTGAACGCGATGCGTATGTTGCCGTGCGGGATTTCAGGATGCTGTTTCAAATACTCGATAGCAGTCATGATTTCGGCGATTCCGGCTTTGTCGTCGGCACCCAAAAGGGTGGTTCCATCCGTCACAATCAGGTCTTCGCCCAAATGATTCAACAATTCGGGAAACAAACCGGGCGACAAAACAATGTTTTCTTTCTCATTCAAAACAATGTCTTGACCGTCATAATGTGTCACAATACGAGGCTTCACATTCGCACCTGACATATCAGGAGACGTATCCAAATGCGCAATAAACCCAATCACTGGTAACTGCTCACTGGTAACTGGTAACTGTGTAGCGGGCAACGTCGCCATCAGGTAGGCGTGCTCGTCCAGCGAAATATCCTCCAAGCCCATCGCCTCCATTTCGGCTTTGAGAGCAAGTGCCAATTTTCGTTGCTTGTCTGTGCTGGGCGTCGTTTCCGAAGCGTCATCCGACTGCGTATCAAACGACACATAGTTTAAAAAGCGTTCTACAACCGAGTCCTGTTTTTTGTCCATTTGTTTATTTTTGTGCAAAGATAATCATTTTTCGCAAAAACTCATCACTCATAAACTAAACAATTTACCATTAACTATTAACCATTAACAATTATTTCGTATCTTTGCGGAACTAATTGCCCTATTTTTATGAAAAAAAGTCATTTATACATTGTGCTGCCTGCCTACAACGAGGAAGAAAGCATTGGGAAATTGTTGGATCGTATCGGCTATTATTTGCTGGATTCCGGGATCGACGATTATGAAGTGATTGTGGTGAATGACGGTAGCACCGACCGTACAGAGGATATTTTGCAGGAATATGCGAAAAAAATGCCGTTGCGCGTGGTGCTTCACGAAAAAAATAAGGGCTTGGGGCAGACCATCCGGGATGGTCTGTTATCAGCAGCCACAGCTGCTGATAATAATGACATCATAATCACCATGGATGCGGACGACACGCATACGCCGGGGCTGATTTATCGCATGGTCAACACGATGCGCGAGGGCTATGATGTGGTGATTGCGTCGCGCTATCAACGCGGATCGCGCGTGTACGGACTTTCGCTGTATCGCGAATTTTTGAGTATCGTGGCGTCGTACATTTTCCGGTTGTTTTTGCCGATTAAGGGCGTGAAAGATTTCACTTGCGGTTACCGGGCTTATCGGGCACGAGTGCTCAAAGACGCTTTTGTTCACTACGGCGACAAATTTATCGACCAACAGGGATTTCAGGCGATGGTGGACATTATCTTGCGTCTGCGCACCATGAACGTGATTTTCGGCGAAGTGCCGTTCATTTTGCGTTACGATATGAAGCAGGGAACGAGCAAAATGAATGTGAAAAGCACCATCTTGAAAACATTAAAACTCATCCTGAAACGGAAATTTGACAAGACGGCATGAAAAAAATACTGCTCATCTTCGGTACACGCCCTGAAGCGATTAAAATGGCGCCTTTGGTCAAAAAATTAAAAGCGAACACGGCATTTTTTGATGTGAAAGTGTGCGTGACGGCTCAGCATCGCCAAATGTTGGATCAGGTGCTGGAACTATTTGAAATTGTGCCGGATTATGACTTGAATATCATGACCGCCGGACAAGATTTGTACGATGTGACGAGCAAAGTGCTTTTGGGTTTGCGCGGCGTTTTGAAAACAGAAAACCCCGATTGCGTCTTGGTGCATGGCGACACAACCACCTCCATGGCGGCTTCTCTGGCGGCTTTTTATCAACAAATTCCGGTTGGACACGTGGAAGCCGGTTTGCGCACGCACGACATTTACAGTCCTTGGCCTGAAGAAATGAACCGCCAATTGACAGGTCGCCTGGCAACGTATCATTTTGCGCCTACTCCTTTGGCAAAACAAAATTTGTTGCAGGAAAACATATCCGAACAACAAATTAGTGTGACCGGAAACACAGTCATTGATGCGCTGTTTTCCGTGCTTCAAAAAATTACACACGTGGAAATTCCCGGATACGATGTTGCCAAATTAAAAGCAGGCAAACGCGCAGTGTTGATTACCGGACATCGGCGAGAAAATTTTGGCGAAGGATTCAGCCATATTTGTCAAGCGATAAAAACGTTGACTGAGAAATTTCCGGATGTAGACTTTATTTATCCGATGCACCTGAATCCGAATGTGCGAAAACCGCTTCAGGACGTTTTTGGCGTACAATCTCCGGCAAATTTATTTTTGATTGAACCGCTGGATTATTTGCCGTTTGTCTATCTGATGAACCTCTCTACGCTGGTTTTGACGGACAGCGGCGGCATACAGGAAGAAGCCCCCGGATTGGGAAAACCTGTGCTCGTGATGCGCGACACGACCGAGCGACCGGAAGCGTTGGAAGCCGGCACCGTGAAATTGGTCGGAACAGATTACAATAAAATTGTTGACGAAGTGTCTAAATTATTAGAAAATAAAA
The DNA here is from genome assembly GCA_031261285.1 of Candidatus Symbiothrix sp. Classification (GTDB taxonomy): domain Bacteria; phylum Bacteroidota; class Bacteroidia; order Bacteroidales; family Azobacteroidaceae; genus Azobacteroides. The sequence continues at coordinate 6,624 of JAISKM010000160.1, forward strand.
CATACTATCAACAAATGAGCCAAGCAGTTAACCCGTATGGCGACGGTTTGGCAAGTGAACGCATTGTAGAATTTTTAAAGACAATCGCATGAAAAAGTATCGCATCAAATCGTTTGAGTTTGACAGTTATACGCTGGTTTTGTTGGCGTTGACGATCGTGGCTTTTGTGCTGCGGGTTTGGAACGTCGATTATCTGACGTTGTGGGTAGACGAATACGTGCACGTCGATCGCGCACGCTTTTTTCCGGTAAGTCCCTTATTCACAGACGATAACAACGGAATTTTATACACACTATTCGTCATTCCGTTGTTCAAACTGTTTGCCGTCAACGAGTTTTGGGCACGTTTTCCGAGTGTCGTTTTTGGAACGCTATTGGTGCCGATGGCTTACCTGTTTGCCAAAAAATATCTGAATCGACATACTGCGTTGCTGACGGCTGCCTTGATCACTTGTTCGACCTATTTGGTGTTTTGGTCGCGGATTGCCCGCAATTATGCTATTTTTGCGTTTTTCTTTTTGCTGCTCCTTTTCGTTTTAGGACAAGCCCTCAACGTGGATAATGGGTTTAAGGAAACTAAAAACAAAGTATTGAACTATCTCAAAATACGCTCCAAATACCTGTGGATAAGCCTTGTATTGCTGGTGTTGTCTATCCTTTCGCATCAGCTGACGTTTTTGGCGATTTATGGCATTTTGTTTTACTACGTTTTGCTTTTTGTGACGGATCTGGTGCGCGGGCGGGCGAATTTCAAGAGTTTTGAAGCCGTTGTGTCTTATTTTGCCGTCGTTTTTTCAGCCATTTTGTTTATCCCTTCGATACAGGCAGTATTCAAGTCCGTATTTTTGCTGTTTTTGCCTGAAAATGTGGCGAATTGGGTGTTGCCGAATTTAGCGCGTTTGTCGGAATTGTGGGCGACAGAGCCGTACAAGGCTTTTCAAATCTATTTGGAGGTGTTGAAAACGGATTATCATGCCATTTATTGGCTGGGATTTATCGGTTTGGCGGTCGCTTTATTCCGTTACCGGAAAACGGGTTATTATTTGATTTCCATGTTCGGCGTGCTGTTTTTGTTGATGAGTTTCGTGTTTCGCGAACCGTCTTTGCCGCGTTATCTGATTTATATTTATCCGCTGTTTTTGATGGGCATTGCATTGTCCATTCAAACCGTTTTGAGCGGATTGCCCAAATTAAAAATCAATATCAAGCCGGAATATGCCACATTGATAGCTGTAGCATTGATTTGTTGTTTGCCACCGGCTCGCACGTCGGCGCAATTAGTGAAGACTAAAGCGCATGGTCAGGTCGTATCGCCGGCTTTCAGTGCGTTTTATTTCCCCGATTGGAAAACGTCGGCGCAAAAAATAAAACCGCAATTGGGCAAAAATGATGTTGTCATCAGCACGATGCCTACTTACGTCGATTTTTATCTGGGAAAAAGCGGCTATCAATTTCGCCAACGGGTCTATAACGCTACGGCGCATCAATACGACAATTTGCCGGTGGACACGATTCATCCGAATGCCAATTCCACGCCTGCATTGGCAAAATTGCTCAATAGCACCGATAAAGCGTGGTTGCTGGCGGATTATTATTTCAATAATGTGATGACAGACCCTGAAACGCGCGATTTTGTCGTTCGCAACATGCGTTTTGAATACGACATGAGCAATCAATATGTGTCCGTTTTTTCGTGGGATAAAGCCAATCCGGTAACCCAACCTGCGAGACTGTTTGAATTTATTCATGCCGAAAAGCCGGGGTCGTATCCTTACCAATTTACTGTTCCGCAAAACCAACCGAATATTTCCTTACTGTTGGATGTAGAGGGGATTACACACGACAACGCGATGCTGGTAAGTATCAATGGGAATGTGTTTGCGCTGCCGTGTCAATCCGGCGAAATCTACCGCCAAACCGGCGACAGCAAGAGTCGTCAATGGTATTCCGTGCAACTTCCAATACAGATTTTGCGCCCCGATGTTAATGAGATCGCGTTCGGATTAAACACGCAGCACTATCCCAACGACCAATACGTGGTGTATAATATGGGGTTTCAATAATTTACGGGATGCGTCGCAGCACCGTGTAGCGGAGAAGCATTTCGAGCAGCAATAAAACGAGTCCGGCAAGAGCAAAAATGCCGTATTCTTCCTGTTTTTTGCTGTATTCCTGAACACTCATTTTGGTTTTTTCCAATTGGTCGATTTCTTCGTAAATGTTTTTTAACGCCGCATTGTTAGTTGCTCTAAAATACTGACCGCCGGTCATTTGCGCGATTTTTGTCAATACGTTTTCGTCAATTTCAACAGGGATAGTGTCATAGCGCACGCCTCCACCCACAGTCGGGAAAGGGTAGGGCGCTCTACCTTGAGTGCCCACACCAATGGTGTACACCCGTATGTCATAAGCCTGTGCCAGTTCGGCAGCCGTGGTCGGCGCGATTTCACCGCGATTGTTTGTGCCGTCCGTCAGCAGGATGATGGTTTTCGACTTCGCATTGCTGTCTTTCAGGCGACTGACGGCGGTTGCCAAACCGTGTCCGATAGCTGTTCCGTCTTCAATCATGCCGCATTGAACATCTTTCAGGAGGTTCAAAAGCACGGCGTGGTCGGTTGTGAGCGGACATTGTGTGAAACTCTCGGCGGAAAACACCACCAACCCGATATTATCGGTTGGGCGACCGCTGATAAATGTTGCCGCCACCTCTTTCGCTGCCTCTAACCGGTTGGGTTTCAAGTCTTGAGCCAACATCGACGATGAAATATCCAACGTCATCATGATGTCGATGCCCTCTGTGGTGGATGTGTTCCAACTGTTGGTGCTCTGTGGGCGCGCCAAAGCGATAATGATGCAAATTACAGTCAGCAATCGCAAAACGAAAGGAACATGACGCAAATAAAGTCTGAACGTTTTCGGCACTTTTGCAAAACCGTCTGCCGAAGCCATCCGCATGGTAGCTTGTGCTTGGTGTTGTTTCCAAATGTACCACCCAATCATCGGAATGAGCAGCAGGAAAAGTAGAAAACAGTATGGGTTAGCGAATAGTATGTTCATTAGTTATGAGTTATGAATTATGAGTTGGGGACGGGGCTTCATTGTGTTGCGGGCTATGTCCCGCAATTTCCTCAGCGGGAGCAGTCACGGGGGCGGTGCGATTGACGAACAGATAGGCATTCATCAGGCTCATTTCATTTTCGTCGGGCAGCGGACGGTATTTGGCGAATTTCACCAAATCAGCCGTTAGCAGCAACTGTTTTAAGTTGTCGTATACCAAATCGGCATCGCTGATGCCGCGCACTTCCAGCAAGGTTTCGCTGGACACTTGCTCCATCGCATTGATGCCAAAACGCGCATGCAGGTATGTGCGAAGCACATCCGATACTTGCGAATGAAATTCTTTTTCCTTGCCTTGTTGCCACAATTTTTCGGACTTGATTTCGTCAAGCGCCTTAATTGCCTGAATATGAGGTGGCAGTATGACTTTTTCTTTTTTAGGTAGCGAAATCAACGGTTTATGTTTTTTGCGTCGCTCAATCACATAACTGATGAGTGCAATCAGCAGGGCAGCAGCCCAAATATACAGGATAATATCGAGGTAATCTTTCCACACAAATGGCGGTTTGATCACGTTTTTGATGTCGTAAAATTGCATCGAAACCGTGTCCACAGGCAGCGACGACACTTTCAACGCTAATCGTTGCGAATAAACGGTGTCAAGCTCCTCAATTACCGTAAACGGCGGCAGCAAGTAAAGGGCAGAATCAAACGACGTAATGAGGTAATCATATCTGATTTGCATCCGGTTGTTGCCGATGTCGGTGGTGTCGAGTTTGGAGATTTCAATCACTTCCACACCGTTCATGAGCGTGTCGGCAATCATTGGGAGCTGCAAACGGGCATTTTTGTTTGCTGCAATATCCAAATGAATTTTTGTTTGTTCGCCAATCAGCAGTTGCGCGGAGTCGATAGAGGCGCTAATCACTGCCCGTTGGGCAGTTACCAGTGAGCAGTTACCAGTTACCAGCAAACACATTAAAAAAAGCCGCAACCGTTGACAACAGATAACAGATAATTGGTAACTGGTAACTGGTAACTGGTAACTGGTAACTGGTAACTGTTTCATCTTTTACTAAATAAATTAAGCAATGCTTTGACGTAATCTTCGTCTGTGCGCACACTGACGGCATCCACGCGGCTTTTTTTGAATGCCTGTTGCATGGCAGTTTGGCGATTGTTCCACCAAGTTTGATAGTTTTCGCGCACTTTTTTGGAGGCTGTGTCCACCCACGTTTCGGCGTGCGTTTCGGCATCCTTGATTTTCATCAGACCGACGTTGGGCATCACTGCTTCACGTTCGTCATACACCTGCACAGCCACTATGTCGTGTTTGCGATTGGCAATCGTGAGGGCGTGTGGATAGTCGTGAGTGCTGTCCACAAAGTCCGAAATCAAAAAGGCGGTACAGCGTTTTTTAATCGCATTCGTCAGGTATTGCAACACTTGTGCGATGTCTGTTTTTGTTTCAACCGGTTGAAAATCAATCAGTTCGCGAATGATATACAGGATGTGCTTTTTCCCTTTTTGGGGCGGAATAAATTTCTCTATTTTGTTAGAAAAAAAGATGACACCGATTTTGTCGTTGTTTTGCATGACAGAAAACGCCAAGGTTGCCGCAATTTCGGTGATCATATCCTTTTTCATTTGTCCGTGCGTCCCGAAATTTTTACTGCCGCTTACGTCGATGAGTAGCACCACGGTCAGTTCGCGTTCCTCTTCAAACACCTTGATGTAGGGTTTAGAATGACGCGCCGTCACGTTCCAGTCAATGTCGCGCGTGTCGTCACCAAACGAATATTCGCGAACCTCCGAAAAAGCCATACCACGCCCCTTGAAGGCCGAATGGTATTGACCTGCAAAGATATTTTGAGACAACCCCTTGGTTTTTATCTCAATCTGACGCACTTTTTTCAGTAATTCGCTTGTTTCCATATCGGGTAACGGGTGTAGGGTAAAAGGTGTAGGGTAAAAGGTACAGAGGGCAGGTTTTTACCTTTCACCCTATACCTTTAACCTTGTACCAACCTTAGGGTACTTCAATTTTGTTTAGGATTTCGCTGATGATTTCTTCGGACGTTAGATTGTTGGCTTCTGCTTCGTAACTTAATCCGATGCGGTGGCGCAGGACGTCGAAGCAAACTGCTCTCACATCTTCCGGGATGACGTAGCCGCGACGTTTGATGAACGCGTAGGCGCGAGCCGCCAATGCCAGATTGATGGAGGCGCGGGGAGAGGCTCCGAACGAAATCATGCCTTTCAGATGCGGTAAGCCGTGTTCGGCGGGGAAACGCGTTGCAAATACGATGTCGACAATGTATTTCTCGATTTTTTCGTCGATGTAGACTTCGCGCACCACTTTGCGTGCTTCCAAAATCTCTTTTTTCTTCAACACCGGTTTGATAACCTTCTTTTCACCGGAGATATTTTGACGGATAATCAGCTTTTCTTCTTCTTTTTTCGGATAGCTAATCACCACTTTCAGCATGAAACGGTCGACTTGTGCTTCAGGCAGCGGGTAAGTCCCTTCCTGTTCGATGGGGTTTTGCGTTGCCATCACCAAAAACGGTTCGGGAAGCAGGTGGGTTTCATCGCCAATCGTCACCTGACGTTCCTGCATCCCTTCCAGGAGGGCACTTTGCACTTTGGCAGGGGCGCGGTTGATTTCGTCCGCCAACACAAAATTCGCAAATATTGGTCCTTTCCTCACTAAAAATTCCTCGTTTTTCTGACTGTAAATCATCGTTCCCACCACGTCGGCAGGCAGCAAGTCAGGTGTGAATTGGATGCGACTGTATTTAGCGTCGATGAGCGATGCTAATGTCTTGATTGCCAATGTTTTTGCCAATCCCGGAACGCCTTCGAGCAGGATGTGTCCGTCGGAAAGCAGCCCGATCAACAGGGATTCCACCAAATGTTTTTGCCCTACGATGGTCTGATCCATCCCTTGAACAATCAGATTGACAAAGCCGCTTTGACTCTCGATTTTGTCGTTAAGTTCACGTATATCAACTGTTTGACTCATATAATATAAATTACGAATTAAAAATTAAAAATTACGAATTAAAAATTACGAATTTGTTTTTTTGCTAATTCGATTGCAAAATTACAACATTTAAAATTACGAGCTACATATTTCAAATTAAAAAAACTTAAATTTCAATTAATTCTTTTAATTCGTAATTTTTAATTTTTAATTTAATAATAGATTTGTTCGTTTTTGCCAAACTGCCGGGCGATGTCTTGCGCCTTTCTTAGCGATTCTTCGCTGTTGTGGTCTATGCCGTATTTTGCGGCAGACGGCATTTTCAAAATCATACCCGGCCTCAATGCATCCGGACTGGTGAGAACATCTCTATTGTCCATAAAAATGTAGACCCAGAAAATACGGTGCCCATACGTGTCCCAAGCAATAAATGCGAGTGTGTTTCCCGGCGCTACACGGTATTCATTAGGACGCAACGAGTGATTGTCTATTGGCATCTGTGCTAATTGCTCTATAGAATACTGTCCGGCAGTTTGTTGCACGACGGGTTGCGACACCGGTTTTTCAACCGCGACAGAAGCCGGTTTTTCTACAACCGGTTGCGCCACCGGTTTTTCAACTGCGACAGAAGCCGGTTTTTCTACAACCGGTTGTTTTACTATATCTTGCGGGGCAACATCAACCACCACAACCGGATCAGTTGGTGCTGTATTTTCCGTAGCGATATCGTCAATTTCGGGTTGGGACGAACTTAAAATGCGGAAATTTTGTTCGATCGTGTCGCGATAGTAGACGATGCCTGCCAAAAATAGTAGTCCGAGCAGAAACAGGAGAATGGGCATCCAATGAAATTTTTCGTCCTCAATTTTTGTAACTGTGGCGGCGTGTGTTTCGGCAGGTTCTATGTCGACCACCTCACCTGTTTCCTCAGGGATGTTTTCTTGGATTTCTTGAGATGTTTCGCCCATTTCGGGTTCGTCATCAATAATTGTTTTTGGTGTTTCAATGATTTTTTCGGTTTCCTCAAATTCATTGGTAACCGGTAATTGGTCACTGGTCACTGTTTCGTTAATTTCGGTGGTTTCAAAGAGGGCAAAAGGCTCATTGACTAAGTCGGCAAGGGCGTTGTCGGGAATAAAATTGACTTTGTAGTGAGCCGGAATAACCACGCGATTGCCGGTGGCGACGTCGATGCTTTCGCGTTCGCTCACTTCTTGCAGTTTGAGAGTGCCCAGATTTTTGATTTTGACCGATTGGTCTTTATCAAGTCCATCATTGATGGTATTTGACCATTCTTTCAGGAACGTTTCTGCTTCTTTGGCTGTGACGCCCGACTTTTCGGCGAGCCGTGTAGCGAGTGTCTGGAATGTAATTTTTTCGTTCATGATTTAAGTCCTTTTAGTTTGTCTTTCAATCCGTTAGCTGTTTTGAACTTCACCACTAATTTGGGTGGAATCAGCATTTTTTTGCCGTTGGCGGGGTGCACAGTGACACGCTCGTTGCGTTTTTGCACTTCCAACGTGCCCAAATTGCCTAATGCGACGGCATTATTGTCCAGCAACTCCGTAGTCATAAGCTCGACCAAATTGTCGATATGCAGGCTCACTTCAGACTTGGAAATCTCCAGCTTGCCGGCCAATGCGTTTACTAATTCTGTATTATTCATAACACTTCTCCTATTAAATCATATCCTTGAATTTCTGTTATTGCGACTTTATAAAATGCCCCGGTAGATAACGGACGTGTTTTTTTGACGAACACTTCGGGATCTACTTCCGGCGAATCGTATTCGGTGCGTCCAATATAAAATTCATCTTCGGCGCGATCGATGATGACTTTGACTATTTTGCCTATTTTTTCGGCATTGATTTCTTCGGCGATTGTTGCCTGCAAATGCATCACTTCGTCCAATCGTTGCTGCTTTATTTCGGGCGAAACCGTGTCGATATAGTGTTCTGCCGTAGTTCCTTCTTCACGGGAGTACATAAATGCGCCCATGCGTTCAAAGCGCATTTCTTCCACAAAACGCAGCAAATCTTCGTGATCGACACTCATTTCGTCCGGAAAACCAACCATGAGTGTCGTCCTCAGGTAAATACCGGGTACTTCTTGCCGAATTTTGTGAACGAGATCGACGGTTTCTTGACGGGTGATATTGCGTCGCATGCGTTTCAATATGCTATTGCTGCTGTGCTGGAGGGCAATATCCAAGTATTTGCACACGTTCTTTTTTTCGCGCATCACTTTCAGCAAATTCATCGGAAATTTCTTGGGATAAGCGTAGTGCAAACGTATCCATTTTACACCATCAATGTTAGAAAGACGATCGACCAATTCGGCAATTGCCTGTTTTTTATAGAGGTCGGTGCCGTAAGCCGTCAAATCTTGTGCAATCAATTGAAACTCTTTAACTCCCTGTTTCACAAGCGATTTCACTTCTTGTTCGAGCGATTCGATGGAACGCGATTTTTGTTTACCGGTAATCTTGGGGATGGCACAAAACGAACATGTCCGGTCGCAGCCTTCGGAAATTTTCAGGTAGGCGTAATGGTGTGGGGTAGTGAGGACTCGCCCGTTTGCCCATTCTGCGGTTGGTGCATTCAGTGGAGTGTTTCCCAAATCGTCAAGCAGTTGTCGCCAGTTAAATTTGCCGTAAAATTTGTCGACTTCCGGAATCAATTTTTGCAATTCGGCAAGGTAACGTTCCGAGAGGCAGCCCATGACGTATAGTTGTTGAATTGCTCCCGTCTTGCGCGCTTCGGCAAATTCTAAAATTACGTTGACGGACTCCTCTTTGGCAGCATCGATAAATCCACACGTGTTGATGACTACGATGTTTCCGCGCGAGCTCTTGGGTTCGTGAGCCACAGAATAGCCGTGTGCAGTAAATAGACGCATCAACTGCTCGCTGTCGACCAAATTTTTGGAACAGCCTAACGAGATGATATCTACTGCTTGCGGGTCTATTTTTTTTCCTTTTTTCGGCATATCAATTTCCAAAAAGTGAGTCTACAAATTCGCGCTTTCTAAACACCTGTAAATCGTCTAATCCTTCGCCGGTGCCGATGTATTTGACGGGTATTTGAAGTTGGTCGGAAATGCCGATGACCACGCCGCCTTTGGCTGTGCCGTCCAATTTTGTAATAGCTAAAGCCGTGATTTCGGTAGCTTTAGAAAATTCTTTGGCTTGATTGTAGGCGTTTTGACCTGTTGAAGCGTCCAATATGAGCAGCACTTCGTTGGGTGCATGCGGCACCACCTTTTGCATGACATTTTTAATTTTTGTCAGCTCGTTCATCAAGCCCACTTTATTGTGCAGTCGCCCGGCTGTGTCGATAATTACCACGTCTGCGTTATTAGCGACGGCAGAAGTCAGCGTGTCAAACGCCACCGAAGCGGGGTCAGAGCCCATTTTTTGTTTCACTACTTCCACGCCAATCCGTTCGCCCCAGATGCATAGTTGCTCCACAGCAGCTGCGCGAAAGGTGTCTGCGGCACCCAGAAACACTTTTTGACCATTTTTTTTGAAATGGTGTGCTAATTTGCCGATGGTGGTGGTTTTGCCGACGCCGTTCACACCTACTACCATGATGACGTAGGGCTTTTGGCCGGGTGGCGGGGTGAAATCGTTGGTTTCGGGATGGGCGTTGGTTTCGGGATGGGCGACGATTTCGGGATGGGCGACCGCGAGGGTCGCCCCTACGACGGGATTATCTAATAACAGGGCGGCGATTTCTTCGCGCAACACGGTTGTTAATTCGTTGGTGTCTACGTATTTATCGTTTGCGATGCGGTGTTCGATGCGTTCGATAATTTTCAGGGTTGTTTCCACGCCCACGTCTGATGTGACGAGGATTTCCTCCAAATTGTCAAGAACTTCCTCATCCACTTTGGATTTGCCGGCTACGGCATGCGCCAGTTTAGAAAAGACATTTTCCTTGGTTTTTTGCAAACCTTTATCCAAATTCTCCTTTTTATCTTTCGAAAAAATATTAAAAAAAGCCATACTTTATATAATGTATTACAATACGCCTGCAAATATACAACAAAAAAACTTCTTTCCAAAATTTTGGAAAGAAGTTTTTAAAAAGAAAGAGACCCGCACCGGAAAAAAAACGAAACGAAACTATGTACAAAAACCTGGCGGGTGCTCTTTCTTAAACTATTAAAGACGTATTGCACACCTTTGCAGGGTTGCAGACAGGACAGTCAGCGCCAAGGTTGACATTGCTTTCCCATATCAATGAGCCGGCGACCAAGCCTACACTCACAAACTGCGCACACAGCGAACAGATATCCAGTAATCAGTACGAGTATCTCTATTTACGGTCGTCGACCCCACAGTGAAATAGTAGCATGCACTTGAGGGACCCTGGGCGTAATAATGGTTCATTTCATTAAAATATCTCCAAGTCGTAGTGTAATAGAAACCGCCTCCAAGAATAGCCGCACTGTTCCAATCAGCCTGTAGCGTTGCGGTATTACCGGTAGTGCCTACACCGGCTGCTAAAGATGGAAATGCGGTCTGTAGCGCAACCCATTCAGCAGTGGTTGGTACACGCCATGTATGCCCACCGGAGTTCAGTGCGGCACAAGCGTTATCAGAATTTGCCCCTGGAGTGTAATAATAGCCGCGAGTAGGATAAGAACCACAGTTGTTACTGTAACAAGTCGCGCTATAACCGGCTTCTTGTAAGTTGGTTGTAGTCCAGCATAGATTCGTCAAATTAGCATTGCTGTAAGCGGCAGTATTATACACTTTACCTGAAGGTGCTGTAAATGGAGTACCACA
>JAISKM010000075.1 GCA_031261285.1 Candidatus Symbiothrix sp.
CGCAGGCACACAGACAGGAAAACGTTTGCCAGCTACGCAGGCAAGGAGAGAGGACAGATGCCTTTCCCCAGTAGCCTGAGGCTACTGGTTAGTTAGCTGAGCTCCCCAAAGGGAGCAGGATATAGGTTTAGAAAGAGCACCCGCACGGGTTTTTGTACATAGTTTCGTTTCGTTTTTTTTCCGGTGCGGGTCTCTTTCTTTTTTAAATTAATTGCTTGTTGGCAGGGGATGTTTCTATTGAATCTTTTTAATTACAACTCAAGCGTTGATGCCGCTACATGAAAATAGTGCGATTCGGGGTGCAGGATATAGAGACCTGCAACGGAGGCGTTGGGATACATTGCACCGTTGGACGTGAGGGTGATGCCAATTTGTGACATGTCTAACACCTCGTCGATCAGAAAATTAAGGCGAATATCGGGCAACATCGGATAGCCGGAAGCCGGTCGAATGCTTTGGGAACATAGCTTTTGATGCAGATATTCGGAAGCCGCTTCCACCAAGCGGTCGCGGAGCGATTGCTCTAACAAATCTTGATAGTCATCGTTTTGTGATTGATTTTTGCCGGCGGTCACGGCAAATAATCCGATATAATCACCGCCGGGATGAATGAAATCGGCGACTGATAAATAGCTATCGTTTGCGCTTTCCCTCTGACGCACCGTTGGAATTTCTTTTACACCTTTGGGCGTTTCTACATATAATATGTCGTTTTTCGTTTTGACCGGAAAAAATCCGAATACGGCCTGTAGGGGCGTTTGTAAGGGCGTTTGTACGGGTACAAAATTTTGTGCTCCTACGGTTGTGTATGTGTCCAATAGTTTTTGTGCGTCTGCCAACAATTTTTTTGCCTCGGTCGACTGACGGTCTTTGACGGGAAATTTCCACGTGGTCATAAAAGCCGTCCAGTTGATGTATGGGATGACTTCTTTCACCGGAATCGTTATTTTTTGCACGTCGTCGTGGGGTATTGGACAACCACAAGGGTTGCCTCTACCTCTATTTGGGTTTGTTGGGGTATAGTGGGTGTGGTCTATTTTTGCCGCGTGCTGACGGGCATATTCGACAGTGACCATTTCTTTAGGTGCATTCGATTGTTCGCGCAGAGCCTTGTATTCTGCTTTTATTTTTTCTGTAAATGCGGTTCGTGTTTCAGGATTAAGCAATTGATTGACTGTGGGAACGGCTTGAGAGGCATCTTTCACCTGTACTACAACGCCTTTGTAGAAAGGGTCGATTTTTAGTGCGGTATGTAGTTTGGAAGTTGTCGCGCCACCGATAATCAGCGGGATCGACAAGCCGGCTTTCTCCATTTCTGATGCTACCGTCACCATTTCGTGCAAACTGGGCGTAATTAAGCCGCTCAGTGCGACAATATCCGGCTGATGAATTTGAGCTTGGCGAATAATTTCTTCGGCAGGAATCATCACGCCCATATCATTGATTTCGTAGTTGTTGCACGCCAAAATCACGCCTGTGATGTTTTTGCCAATGTCGTGTACATCGCCTTTGACGGTCGCAAAGAGGATTTTACCCGCTTTTTTTGCACCCGTTTGTTTGGAGGCTTCGATAGCCGGTTGCAGAATTTCAACCGCTTTGCGCATCGTGCGCGCTGTCTTAACTACTTGTGGCAGAAACATTTTGCCTTCACCAAACAGTTTGCCTACCTCATTCATGCCGTCCATCAACGGTCCGTCAATGATGTCAATCGGATTATTGCAGGTCGTCAACGCTTCCGTCAAATCGGTTTCCAAGAAATCACCAATACCCTTTACAAGGGCGTAACGCAGCCGTTCGGCAACGTTTTTTGTGCGCCATTCCGTAGGGGCGGGGTTTACCCCCGCCCTTTTCGCATTTTGGGCAGAGGTTATCCCCGTCATCGCATTTTGGGCAGAGGTTATCCCTGTCATCGCATTTTGGGCAGGGTTTATCCCCGTCATCGCATTCTGGGCAGGGGTGAACCCTGCCCCTACGGCGGCGGGCGCATTGATATTTTCGCCTGTATGCGCATTCGCCCAATCGGTCAATTTCTCGGCGGCATCGGGGCGGCGATCAAAAATCACATCCTCAACAAGGGTGCGTAAATCTGTTGGAATATCGTTGTAGGCAAGCGTAGCCGCCGGATTGACAATGCCCATATCCATGCCTTTTTGTCCGGCGTGGTACAGAAAAACCGTGTGCATGGCTTCACGCAGGTAGTTGTGACCGCGAAAAGCGAACGACAAATTACTCACGCCGCCACTGACTTTCGCGCCCGGAAGATTCGTCTTAATCCATTCGGTAGCCTGAATAAACGCGAGAGCATAATCGTTGTGGGTATCAATACCCGTCGCCACAGCCAGCACATTGGGATCAAAAATAATATCTTGGGGCGGAAAACCGGCTTGTTCGGTCAGTAGCTTATACATCCGTTCGCACACCTCAATTTTCCGTTCAAACGTGTCGGCTTGACCATGTTCGTCAAACGCCATCGCCACGACAGCTGCGCCATACGCCCGAATCTTGCGAGCTTTCAGCAAAAAGTCGGCCTCACCGTTTTTCAGACTGATCGAATTGACCACCGGTTTGCCTTGCAGCACTTTCAATCCCGCCTCAATGATGTTCCAATCGGAACTGTCGACCATGACCGGCACGCGTGCAATATCCGGCTCGGAAGCCATCAGATTGAGAAAAATGGTCATTTCGTTGACGCCGTCCAGCAGTCCGTCATCAACATTGATGTCAAGAATTTGTGCGCCGTCTTCAATTTGTTGACGCGCAATCGACAGGGCTTCGTCATAGTTTTTCTCGTTGATAAGGCGCAAAAATTTGCGCGACCCCGCCACATTACAGCGTTCGCCAATCACCGTGAATGGACGCACATGCAAGGCATCAATCCCCGATAATATCAATTCATCGTAGGGGCGACCCTTGCGGTCGCCCTTCTGCCCATTTTCGTGGTCGCCCCCTTGCCCATTTTCGCGGTCGCCCTTTTCTATCATCGGGCATCGTGCGAGAGGGCGACCACAAGGGTGCGCCCCTACGAGTTCTGCGATTTTTTTGATGTGTGCGGGCGTTGTGCCGCAACAACCGCCGATGATGTTGACCAAACCTTCATCCAAAAATTCCTGAATTTGCGGTGCCATCGTTTCGGGCGTTTCGTCGTATTGCCCGAGACTGTTGGGGAGGCCTGCGTTGGGGTAGGCGGAAATGTAAAGTGAGTGATTTAGTGTATGGGGTGTCTCCGTTCCGTCTGCGGCTCCGGTCGACATGACGTTTTGTGACGTCATTTGTTTCAGGGATTGCAAAAAAGGTTTCATATCGCGGGCACCGAACGAGCAATTGAGACCGATACTTAGCAGTTTAGCATGCGAAACAGATGCCAAAGCGGCTTCTAACGTTTGTCCGGAAAGGATGCGCCCGTCTTTTCCAGCGAGGGTGTAGGACAACATCAGCGGAATCTCTTTGTCCAGTGTTTGCATCGCGTCCTCTGCCGCCATAAGGGCCGCTTTCACGTTGAGCGTATCAAACGATGTTTCAATCAAAAACGCATCCACACCGCCTTCAATCAGGGCAATCATTTGCTCCACGTAGGCTGTGTACAATTCATCAAACGTTACATTTCGGAACGCCGGATTGTTCACATTGGGCGAAATCGATGCCATGCGATTGCTGGGACCAATTGAGCCGGCTACAAAACGTGGTTTGTTCGCCTCTTTGTCATTTCCGCGCAGGCGGGCATCCCTAACAAATTCATCAATAGCTTCGCGGGCAAGGCGTGCTGCAGCCAGATTGCCGTCGCGCACATACTCCTCCACGCTGTAATCCGCCATCGAAATAGCCGTTAGACTGAGCGAATTTGTTTCGATAATGTCGGCACCGGCTTCTAAATACTGCGTGTGAATAGCTTTTATTACGTCCGGACGGGTGAGGTTCAGCAATTCATTGTTGCCAAACAGTGATTGCGAGGAATTAGCAAATTGTGTACCCCTATAATCCGCCTCCGTGAGTCCGTAACGTTGAATCATCGATCCCATTCCACCGTCCAACACGAGGATTCTCTCCTTTAATACTTGCTCAAGATTGCTCATTATCCCACAAACAAAAAAATCTATCAATTAATTCAACATTCAGTTTTAAGAAACCCCCAATCAGCTTGCGCCGTGGGGGTCTATTTCATTCGTTTTCAATTCGTCCCTCAATACTTTATTTTCAAAGAGTCCAACACACTTTTTGCATATTCATTGGACGGATCAATCTCCAAAATTTTCTTTAAATACAGACCGGCGTTAGGCTTATCGTCCGCCAATGCGTAATAAGAACCTAAATAACTGTATGCTTGGATGATTTCGTTGTTGCGTTTACCGCCGTCGTTGTTGGCCAACATCACTTCCAAAGCTTTTTCGTAGGCTGGTCTGGCAGCACCTTTCACGGTATTTGCCTTGGTCACGGCTTGTTCCCGCGCATCCACTAACGACAGTAATTGTGCTTGAGTTAAATAGCCTAAATACGATTCCGGCGAACGTTCGATGACTTCACTAAACGCTTTTGTGCCGTTGTCGATGTAACTTTGAAATTCGGTTTCATCGCCTGTGCCATCGCTATATTGTGCTGCAGCATAATAGTTTGCCATACCATACCAATGATAGTCCAACACACCGGGATTTTCTGCTGTCGTAAAGTATTTTTGATAGTGTTCGATGGCAGCAGGGTAGTTTTTAGCACTTTCGTAAGCCGAAGCTAAGTCTCTGTAAACACCCGCTTTATCTTTGTCTACAGCCAGTTCCAATGCTTTTTGAAGTGCCGCAATGGCTGCTTCGGGTTGTTTTTCTTTCAGCAAAATATTGCTATAAGTCGAATAATCCAAATAGATGTGCTGATCAGCCGGCGTATCTTTCAAAAATTGCGTCATTTCGGCATTGGCTGCTGCATAATTGCCTAATTTATAGTCGTTATACGCTTGCAAACGGTGCATGACCACATTATTAGGATATTGTGCCAACACCAACTTGATTTCTTCCAACGATTTGTCGTATTGATCGGTGAAATACAACAATTGCGCATAGTATTCACGTTGTTGAGTAGGTACCCCCGGAATTGCGATAAACTTTTGATAAGCGTCCAAAGCCTTGTTATATTGACCGAGGCTGCGGTTGATATCGCCAATCAACGCATACGCCGGAATATAATTAGGGTCAAGCGAAACCAATTGATCCAGATATTTCAGCGATTCGGACGGATTAACTGTTTTGTAGATTCGCGCTAATTTCAACAGCGCAATTTTATAATTGGGGTCGAAAAGTAGCGCTTGTTCGTAGCTACCGGCTGCTTCGCCGACTTTACTTAAACCGCCTTTAGCAATTGCATCACCCTCTGCCACATACAGTCCCGGAAACTTTTTGTCCGCTTTGCGTGCTTTTACCAACGCTGCTTCTGCCTCCGTGTTTTTATCATATTCGATATAGGATTCTGCGATAGAGGTTTGTACGGAAGGGTCTTTTTTTGCCAATCCGTTTGCTTGTTTGAATAAGTCTTCGGCAGCTTTCAGATTGCCTTTTGACAATTCCAGTTCGCCCTGACCAATATAGCCAAACGGATAGTTCGGATCGATTGACACCGCTTGAGCATAATAATAGGCAGACGAATCCGGTTTTTGAAGTTCGGAATAGGTCTGACCTAAATAATAGTAACGCTCAGCCTGCTCGGTAGGTGTACCACCTGTCTGTCCGAGAAACTCAATTTTTGCCGCATCGAATAATTCCGCACGATAGAGGTCAATGCCTCGTTCATTGCTTGCAGCAGATACTCCCACGGCTGAGAGTAGCATAGAAACTGCTAAAATACCTATTTTTTTCATTTTATTTAATGTGTTTTTTTACGTTTGATACTACAAATGTAGACATAATTTTTTGTTTGTGCAAGAATTTCTTGTTTTTTCTTATTTTTGACTGATTTTTTTGACCGCTCGCCAAACACGGTAACAGCCATAAAGGGCAAAGACAACGCCGAGGGTGATGCGGATGCTACCGGAAACGGATGGAAAATACTTGGTAAATAAAAATACGACCGCCACTGCCAAGTAGAAGATCGACATCACACACTCGAAGATAAATACTATTTTATTTGTCATATTATTTCATTTTTGTCGATTTTTTTCCGGCCGGATACTCGTTTTTGATGAGGACATCCATATTTTGTGCATCAGTCACAGGCAGGAATCCTGATTTCAAAGCGATTTTTTGACCAATAGCTTGGGCGAGGAAAATGCTAAATCCCGATGATAAGCCCATTTTAGGGTCCGACAAGACGGCATAGACCGGTCGCCACAATGGATAATTTTCTGCTTGAATATCCCCTGCAAAAGGCAGATAACTATTAGCAAGTGTTGGCTGCTCGTCACGGCTCAAACGCGTTAGACGAATGGTTGCGTGGCGTTGGAGGTAGGGTGTACCCGTTTCTCCGCTCACTAAATTTGCGCTAATAAAGCCCAGCGCGTTGGGCGTTTGTTCTATTTTTTCAATAAGTTCGGCCGAGCCGTTGAGTGGATAAATGTTGGGCGACAGCGTCTTAGTGCGTGCAATCGAATCCACGGCGTAACGCCAGATGCCCGATTTTTTGTTGTCAAACAGCACACGAATCGTGCCTAATGTTGACTTCTGTGTCGCGTCCGTACGAATCTGTGACCAGTCGGTAATTTCGCCTTTCAAGATTTTTTGGAGAGTCGCTATGCTCAGGATAGAATCTGTGTTTTCTCGATTGGTGATGACGGCAATGCCGTCGAAAGCAATGAGATGCTTTTTAGCATCCAGGTGTTTCTCCGTCAGTTTGGCACGTTCGGAAGTTGCCAAATCGCGGGTGACGATTGCCACGCGCACAGAATCCTCCGTCAGCAGGCGAATCGCGTCCGCTTCGTCGGTATAAGTAGGGAAAAGAGCTGCTTGGTACTCGTTGTGAGCCTCAAAAGAGCTGATTTCGGTATCCAACCAATGCCGAAAGTCTGTGTCGGCAGCGATACGAATCGCGCCGGTCTTCAGCGTGTCTGTCCACTGGCTTTGAGGGGCTTTCTTTTTGCAAGAAAGCCCCCCGATTGCCAATAGCATACATCCCATAAGGATCAATGCAGATTGTTTATTCATGATTTTTGTTCATGAGGATTCATTACTCTAAGCGGAACATAACCGGCAAGTTGAACCATACGCGCACCGGGTGCCCATTATTCTTACCGGGAGTCCATCGAGGCATCTTTTTGATGACGCGAATAGCTTCCTTATCAAGTCCCGGACTTACTGAGCGGAGTATTTGTACTTCACCGATAGAACCGTCCTTTTCAACCACAAATCGCAGAACTACCCTGCCTGAAATACCTTGTTCCTGTTCAACAGGCGGGTAGTTCAAGTTTTTACCCAACCACGGATTGATTTCCTTATTTCCACCGGGGAATTGGGCTTCCACTTCCACATGCGAATAGATTTCGTCGGGTTTTTCTTGAACCACAACTTTATGATCTACAAGAGTGGAGATGTCAACGGCATCTTTATCATTACTACCTTTCACATCCGCTACAGAAATTTGAGCCTTGTTGTCGGTCAACTCTGCTTGCGTTTTCATCAAGTCTTCGTCGCGCACATCTTCGTCTTTGGTAATAACCGGCGGAGTCAGTTTCACCGTTTCCTTCAAAATAGGAGGAGGTGCCACTTCTTCAATCTTGATTTTATTTTCCTCAGGCACTTCTTGTGCGGATAAATCGACCATTTCGACCTCTGTCACCTGTTCCACCGCTGCTTTTTCAGGAATCACCGCCTTCACCAATTTTGGCAAATAGATGAGCGTCAATCCAACCAACGTCACGATAATCGCTGCCTTAATGTGTCGATCCGAAGAATCTTCCCTCATTGCATAAGCACCATATCTCTTATTTTTGCCTTCAAAAATAAGATCCAGCCACTTCTGCGAGGTTAAATCGATATCTTTAGCCATTTAATTCTTTTTTTTAATTGTAAAACCATCATTGACCATTCGCTTGAGCGATTTCCGCTTCAGTCAGGTAGTTGCTATTTTTCGTTTTATCGAAGAGCAACCGGCGATCGCCGTCTGTCAATTCAACCACCGCGTAGGCACCAATGTTGCAAACCAACATTTCGTCCAATGCGTCCACCATGTTTTTGTACGATGACAAGTCACTCGGCTTAATGATCACCGTAGGGGCGATTTTCAGCTCTTTCATTGCCTTGTTTTGAATTTCGTCAGACAACCTTCTAAACAGTGAATCAGGCATTTCTTTGGGAAAATCTTGACGCTGTTTTTTCAGTGCTTGTATTTCTTCGTACGTACCTTTGTTCTTTTCCATTAGGTATTGCCGTATGCTGTTCGGGTCCTCCGGATTCCAACTGGCTTTTATTAGAAAGTCAGGATTAGCATAATCCGCATCGGTCACCTCACCGGCATAGTAATAAAGTTCATCTTCGCTACCCAAGAGCAATGTTACCGCTCCGGATGCACGTGCTTTATTCTTTTCCTCTTCCTTAACATCTACGTCGGAGGGCATATTGATAGGCAATGTTTCCGGTTTCAGAAGCGAGGAACACAACATGAAGAACGTGATCAACAACATGTTCATATCCACCATAGGAGTGAAATCGACGCGTAGCTGCTGTTTCTTCTGTTTATTTTTTCCACCGCCACCGGTTTCTTTTACTTGTACTTCAGACATTTTTTAATTTTTTAATGTGTAAATTACTCACTTGAAGCTGTTTTCAAACTCGTAATCAAAAGATAACGGTTTTTCTTCATTTTCCTCAAGTCATCCATTACCGTTCTCACCACCGGATATTCTGTCGTTTTATCGGCTTTGATAGCAATTTGCAACTCATCATTCACTTCGTTTGCGTGTGCTACCCAGCGTTTAAATTCGTTGTCCGAGGCCACCAAACCCTTAGCATCTTTCAATTCTACGTCTCCGGCCGGAATCCCTACGCGTTGGCTGTCGAGGTTCTTCATATACGCATCCTGTTGATCGGATGGTAAATCCAAGAATCCTGCCATACTCCGAATAGGCACACCAAATGCTTCCAACGCTTTGAAAGTGTTCAATTGTTTGGGGGTAAACGTGATTCCGTAGTCTGCACCTACCGCTTCTAATGTTGCTCTTTTATCATTATCATTGTCCAAACTCAAAAAGATTTTACCTTTGGAGTCCACCAAAATCGTCAGCAAGTTTGTTTCCGGTATTTTAATTTCGGAAACCGATGCGGGCGTGGTAACATCAATTGGTTCTTTTTGGACAAATGTTGACGTCAACATGAAAAAGGTAAGCAAAAGAACGGTCACGTCACTCATCGCCGTCATGTCGATGAATGTGCTCTGTTTTTTTACTTTAGCTTTTGCCATAGAGCGAATTATGAATTATGAGTTTCTGCATACGTTTGCGTAATCGCAAAGCCCATTTCGTCGATCGCATAAGTCATGTTATCAATTTTACCCGTGAAATAAGAGTAAGTGATGATAGCCAAAGCACCTGTTGCGATACCGGAAGCGGTGTTGATCAATGCTTCAGAGATACCGGTTGACAAGGCTACAGCATCCGTACCACCTGCGTCACCCATGGCACCGAACGAACGAATCATCCCGAGTACCGTTCCTAACAGCCCGAACAATGTACCAAGCGTAGAAATCGTTGCGATGATTGGCAAGTTTTGTTGCAAAGAAGGCAATTCCAAAGCGGTTGCTTCTTCGAGTTCAGCCTTTATTTCTTCAATTTTAGCTTCTTTCGGGAGCGATTCCGTTTCCATTTCTTTGTATTTTTTCAAACCGGCATCTACGATAGCAGCCACAGAACCTTGTTGTTTAGCGCAAAGTGCTTCGGCAGCAGAGATGTTGTTTTTCTTCAAGTCAGCTTTTACGTTGGCTACGAAGTTAGTCAGGTTGCCTTTACCTTGGGCTTTGTTCAAAGCGAAAAAGCGTTCTACAGACAACATAATTACTGTTAATAACAGCGTCAAAATAGCAGGCACCATAAATCCACCTTTGTACATCGTACCAAGCATGGTTGTTGGGTGAGCGTCTGCTTTGATGAACCCCGGCTCCTCAAAACCTTTGAAGTTGGAGTCAGCTCCAAGGATAAAATTGAAGAATAAAACGGCCAATACAAAACTGATAAGAATAATAATTCCAGCCGATACGCCGCGAGATTTTTTAGCTTCTCTCTTCACTTGTGTGTTTTTTGTTTCCATAAAACGTGTTTTTTTAATTAGATATTTTATAATTTTTAATTTTTTAATTGCCCTTTTCAAGGAAATCAGTGTGCAAATGTATGAAATAAAAAATAGATAAACAAAGGAAATTCACTTTTTTTTAAAATTTAACATTAAAAAATTATAATTTTCCTGAATCGGCATACGAGTAAAAATCGTCTCCACACACAATAACGTGGTCTATTAAATTGATACCCAACATTTTAAGACCCCAATTTATAGTTGCGGTGATGGAATCGTCTTGACTACTGGGTTGAGCAATTCCTGACGGGTGGTTGTGGCAGATCACCACTTGATTGGACAATCGCAAAACCGCTTCCTTATAGATGATTTGTGAATCGACGATGGTCGACGAAATGCCACCCTGACTGATTTTCATCCGGTCGATGATCCGGTTTGCATGGTTGAGAAAAATGACCCAAAATTCCTCGTATTCCAAGTCTTGCATGGTGGGCAAAAAATAGTTGTAAATCTCTGTACTGGTGCGAATTTTCCCCCGTATGACCACTTCTTGAGCTTTCCGTCGTTTAGCCAGCGCGAGTGCTGCCACGATGCTCGCCGCTTTGGTGTCACCAACGCCTTTAAAATCGTGTGTCAACTGTTTGGCCGACAACTTGCTCAAGCGATTCAAATCGTTGCCGGCCGAAGACAAAATTCGTTGGGCGAGTTGCAGCACATTCTCGTCACGCGATCCCGAGCGCAAAAGAATTGCCAGCAATTCGGCATTACTAAGTGCGTCTACGCCTTTTTGGAGTAGTTTTTCACGCGGTTGGTCGTCAGGCGACCAGTCTTTTACACAGTATGATTTCATTGGGTTATGTTTTATCCGGTAGTCTGTGACTACCGGTTAGTTAGCTTTGCTCTCTATGAGAGCATGTCGTTAACCGGTTAATTTAATAGTGATTCCATTCCGGGGAAATGGGCGATGAGTTTTTTGGCATTTTCTGAGCCGGTTACCATGCACGCGGTGGCGACTGCGTCGGCCGTCATGCAGTCGGGATACAGGATGGAAACGCTTAGAAGGTCGGTTTGCACGGGATAGCCGGTTAGCGGATTGATCGTGTGCACCACTTTTTTGCCGTCACGTATATGATAATTGCGGTAATTGCCGGATGTCGCAACCGACCGGTTGTGCAGGCTGATGACCTGCATTCGCTCTTGGGCGACTCCCGTGGAGTCGTCAACCGGTTTGGAAACCTCGATTTGCCAATCGTTGCCTGCGGGATTGTGTCCGTGTGCGTGAATTTCACCCCCAATTTCGACCATATAGTTTTTAATACCTTTATTTTCAAACAGTTCAGCCACCAAATCGACGGCATAGCCTTTGGCTATCGAGGACGCATTGAGTTGCACACGTGGGTCGGCTTTGATCACCTGTCGACCGTCCAACCAAATTTTTTGATAACCCACAAATTGTCGAATACTGTCGATGGAGTGGGGGGTGGGGGCTATCAAACTGTCGGGACCAAATCCCCAAAGGCTAATCAACGGCGCACAAGTGATGTCATACGCTCCGTTCGTGAGTGCAGCAATTTCTTGCGCCTTATTAAAAACGGTAATGAACCAATCGTCTACAGCTACAGGCTCGTTGTGATTGACTTTATAGATAATTGATTGCGAATTAAACGGATTGAGCGACAAGTCAAAACTGTCTAATCGCGCATAGATCTCGTTACCTAAATCTTTGCTATACCTATATTTAATGTGTGCCGTCGTCTTAAATATTTCACCCTCCGTCAAATAATATTTCTCTGACGGACGACAGGAAACGAGTGTCAGCAAAAGCGCAAGACTACAGCAAAATCGGACGGTCGCCATACACATCTAAAATTTTGGTTCTGAAAACATAGTTATACTTCGCTTGAAGGCGATCTTGTTGGGCTTGTATCCATTTGGTTTTAGCTTCATTGAAGTCAAAGGCTGTTGCTTTGCCAATCTCGTACCGTTCAACAGTGGCGTTAAACGATTCTTCGGCGGCACTGGCTGCCAATTCGGACGCTTTGTATTTTTCATCCGCTGCGAGTGCATTTTGATAGGCGGTTTGAATTTCTTTGTAGAGCGTCTTTTTGGCATTCTCCAACACCAATTGTTGATTATCGGCGTTGATGCGGGCATTTTTGACCTGATTTCGGGTAGAAAAACGGTTGAAAATCGGGATTTGCAGGCTTAGGCCGATGTATTCGCCCAGATTGTTTTTGAATTGACTTTCAAAACTGTTATTGGGTACTGAATACGTTTGATCGGTTGTTTCATCATACACAGTGCGACCACCATATATATAATAGTAACCTGTGGAAATACCCATCTCTAAACTCAATGTGGGTGAATAGCCGGATTGGGCGATACCGATTGCCTTTTTAGCACTTTGCACCCGCAGTTCCTGCTCTTTAATCGCCGGTTTCACGTTCACGGCATAGTTGTAAAGCAGTGGTGGCGGCAACAGCTGTTTGCTGTCGTCCATTATCAAGTGGTTAGGATTAGGCGCCACAATGTCAAAATCGGGCGCCGGCTCGAGTTCCAAAAGTTGTGCCAAATCCAATAATGCTAATTTCAAATTGTTTTGGGCTTCCACCAACGCCACTTTATCTTTGGCTACTTGTGCTTGAATATCAGACAGCTGTGCACGGGCAATCCTGCCGGCATCGACCAACAGACGCGTTTTTTCAGTTTGATTTTGACTTAAACGGTGTTGTTCTTCCGAGACTTGCAAGGTTTCTTTGCAAAAAAGAATTTGCAAATAAAGTCCTGCCAGGTTTAGCGTCAAATCTTCTCTGGCTTTTTTCAAATTTTCGGTGGCAGCTTCCATGTCCAATTTGTTGCGTGCAATTTCGTTGGGGATGCGATTGCCTGTAAAAAGCGGCATGGACGAACCCACAGAGAAATTGGTAGTCGACTGGGTGATGTCTTCATAAATCCCCAAAGAGGTTTGCGTGCGACCGAAATTCCAATTTTGTCCCACACCTGCATTCAGATTGGGCAGGCGGCTCATTTTTGACGTGCTCAACTCTATTTTAGCAGATTCGATTTGCAAATTTCGTTGTTTGATGTCGATGTTATGATTTTGCGCATACCACAGGCAGCGTTCAAACGTCCAGGGGTAGGGTACTTCGTACATTTTTTCGCCCTCAGCCATTATTCTCTCGATGTTTTTGTTTTGACCGGTGACCGGTGACCGGTAACCGGTGAGTAGCAAACACAAAATCAATACACGCAAAAAGCGACAACCGACAACCGACAACCGGTGACTGGTAACTGATAACTGATAACTGATAACTGGTAACTGGTAACTGGTCATTGTTTTCATTTTTTTGTTTCTTTTTCGTTGCCTCGAAGCTTGTCGGTGAGGGTGACGCCGTTTTTGATTTCGACATCAATACCGTTCGACATACCGATTTCAACCGGTTTTTTCTCAAATAGTTGTACCTTTCCGATAGGCGCTGCTTTCCCTTTCAGCACATAGACAAAGGTGGAGTCGCCACTAAATTCGACAACGCTTTCAGGCACTTTCAGTACGTTTTGCACACTCTGGAGCACGATTTGGGCATTGGCACTGTAGCCGGCGCGAATAAAAGTGGTTGCCGGTACTTTCACCGCTGCTTTAATTTGAAACAGCACGGCACCGTTGCTGGAGGTTCCTTTCGGTGAAATGTATTCCAAAGCAGCGTCAAATTGCTGACTCTCAATGGCTCCAATCATGATTCGGATGGGCATACCAACCTGAATTTTGCCGACTTCCGTTTCGTCGATTGTGCCGACAAAAATGAGGTCGTTCATGTTGGCAACCGAGGCGATGGTCGTCCCGTCGTTGAACGTATTGGCTTGAATCACTGAGTTTCCGACCTTGACAGGTACGTCCAAAATCATCCCTGCAATGGTAGAACGAATTTTGGTGTTACTCAGATGCGCATAGCGTTGCGTCACGCCATCACGCACAATATCCAGCGCACTGGTGGCATTGCTTGTTTCTTCTTTGGCTTTTTGATAATTCGCTTCCGCAGCTTCAAATTCTTCTTTGGAAATCACACCACTCTTATATAAGGTAGATTGGCGGTCGTATTCCTGTTGAATTTGCGTTTGATTGATGTCTGCCACGCGCACACGCGATTCGGCGGAGTTGAGCGAACCCATTTCCGGAATCACTTTCACGCTTGCAATCACTTCACCAACGCCCACGCGCTGTCCGGCAGTCTTTAGGACTTCCGTGACAATGCCCGAAATTTGTGGTTTAATCAAAATTTCGTCACGCGGTTCGATGGTTCCCGTTGCCACTGTTTGATTTTCAATGTCGCCCATTTCCGGGCTTACAATGTCATAAAGGGTCACTTTTGGTTGAGATTTCTCCCACAAAAACCAAAAAGTAATCACTACGATCAAGCCGATCACTGCGAACAGCAAGATTTTTCCTATATTTCCTTTTCCCTGTTTCATAACTATCTATTCCAAGTTGCAAAAGTATGTATTAAAATCGAAACTACCAAATTATTCTTCCCGAATTGCATCAATTGCCTTAATTTTTAGGGCGCGAATCGTTGGAATTGCCCCCGCTATCAAGCCGCAAACGATCAAAATTGTCATCGAAACGATCGCCGTTTTGAACGAAACCATCGGATGTTCGACAAAGGTGTTTTCCAATTCGGAGAGCCAAGCCACATCCATGACATGCAATATGAATACGCCAAGTACCAGCCCCAAAATACCTGCCAGCACGGTCAGCAGCAGACTTTCCGACAAAATTTGCACCGCAATCGTCAGCGGTCGCGCACCAATCGCCCGTTTGACCCCAATTTCTTTGGTACGCTCTTTCACAGTCACCAGCATGATATTGCTCACGCCTACGACGCCTGCAATCAGCGTGCCCGAACCCACAATCCAAATCAGCAGCATGATGCCAATCAGCAGATAATCAAACATTTTGAATTGTTCCTCCAGGTTAAAACTTCTTACCGCTTGCATATCGGTGGGTGCGATATTATTGTGCTCTTTCAACAGCGTTTTTATTTTTTCTTCCATTTCTTTAGACGACGCACCTTTTTTCACCGTTGCCGTCAGATAATCTACCTCATCTACCTGATTACTAATCTGTTGCAAAGTAGTGTAAGGAACTGAAACCGTCTCGGTGGTGCTACCATTGATAGACATGGATTCATTGCCGCCGGAAACGCCAATGACTTGATAATAAATGCCATCCACTTGAATGTATTCGCCGATGGGCGTTTGTTTTCTGGGAAAAAGTGCTTCAAACACTTTCGTTCCTATCACGCACACTTTACGTCGCAAAAGGACGTCTGTTTTGTTGATAAACCGTCCTTGTGTCAGAAATGGCGATTCGATGAATTGATAATTATCGTGCAAACCGCGCACCGAATAGGTGCCTGCATTGTTCTCAAACACGACATTATTTTCCGGCGAATTGGCATACAAAACCGGCGACAAATGTTCAATTTCGGGAATAGATTTACGCAACAGTTCCACATCGCTGTTGTGCATCCGCCACCGGCGACCGGCTTGAAACCCTTTGTACGGCTCGCTGGTGCGTCCGGGCATCACAAAACATGAGTTAATCGCGAAACCCTCAATTTGTTCGGTCACACTTTTGTTCAAGCCTTCTCCAAAACCCATGAGGACAACCAGCATAAAGATGCCCCAAAACACGCCAAAGCCGGTGAGCAAACTCCTCACCTTGTTGCGCGTGATGGTCACCCATATCTCTTCAAATCGATCGCTATCAAACCATTTCATTCGTTCACTATTTGTCATTGCGTTGCGGGCTACGACCCGCAATCTTACCCACAATCCTCTGATGTTATTTTTTTACTCCTTCATCGCCTCTACAGGCGAAATCTTGACCGCATTATAGGCAGGAAAAAATCCTGCAACCAATCCCGACACAATCAACACCAACATCGCAGCAAAGGCCACTTTGAGGTCAATGGTTGGGTTTGCAAACATGTGTGAGGCTTGTTCCATCTCCGGCTTTGCCAAAATAGAGGCTGCCAATTCGCCCACAGCAATGCCTAAGAACATGCCTACATAACCGAAAACGGAGATTATAAACACCGATTCCAGCAAAATACTCATCAAAATCGACTTCGGTTTGGCACCCAAAGCCTTGCGAATCCCTATTTCACGCGTCCGTTCGCGCACCGTAATCAACATGATATTGCTGGTGCCGATGACGCCGGCAATCAGTGTACCGATGCCAATCATCCAAATAAACGCCGAAATGCCGTTGAAAATACCCAGAAATTGCAGATAGTCCGTCAAACGATTCCAGATATTCAGTGCACGCGTATCTGCCGGATCAAAATGGTGGCGTCGAGCCAACAGGTTGCGCAATTTTTGATCAAACGCTTCGCCTTTTTCTTTTGTATCTATATGTTTTAGCGTGACGGAGATGTTTTGTACCCGTTCGTGATCCACATTCGGATGTAATAACTGCGCCGTCGTAAACGGAATATAGGCTCTCTCGGAATTGCCCCAGCTATCCTCTTTGTAGACGCCGATCACCGTGTAACACAGATTGTCAGCCAAGAATTGTTTGCCTACGGGGTCTTCTCCCTGAAACAAGACCGTTTGCATCTGCTCGTTGATGACAGCTACCTTGCGCTTGTCTTTCAAATCCAATTCATTGAGCCATCGCCCGCGACTGCCAAGTATAGAAAGCCCGCTAATTTTTCTGTCTTCAGGTATGACACCCGTAAACTGAACGGTGGAAGTAAACTGTCCGTAAACCGTTGCCGCAGAGGCATAAACTCTCGGCGCAACAATATCGACTTCAGGTAGTTGTTTCACCAATTCCATGTCGTTTTCGTCTAAGAGAACGTCACGATTGTCCGACAACCCCTTGTAAGGCATGGACGTTTCCCAACCATTGAATCCCAACACATTGGTGGAGCGGTTACCGAAATTGCCCGTCATGCCGTTGCGCAATCCGTTGCCCGCACAGAGGAGAATACAAAACATGAAAATACCCCACGACACGGCAAATCCCGTGAGGAAGGTACGCATTTTGTTTTCTTTGATGGTGCTGAAAATCTCAGCCCAGTTTTCTCTGTCGAACATATTTTTTTAATTAAAAATTAAAAATTAAAAATTACGTTTGTTTGACCCCTACGGGGTCACATAGTTATAGAAACCATGTCATCTATAAACATACGACCCCGTAGGGGTTGAACAACATCATGTATTATCTACTATTTTTTCAATTACTCCATCTTTTAGATAGATTATTCTGTCGGTGGCGTTGGCGACCGATTGTTCGTGCGTTACGATGATCATTGTCATGCCTGTTTTGTTGACCTCTCGCAGTAAGTTGATGACTTCTTCGGATGTGTGGCTGTCGAGGGCGCCGGTCGGTTCGTCTGCCAGGATGACTTGCGGTTGCGCGATTAGTGCCCGTGCGATTGCTACGCGCTGTTTTTGACCGCCCGACAGTTCGCTTGGCAAATAGTATGCCCAGTCTTTCAAGCCCATTTTGTCGAGGTATTCCAGAGCGATGGCGTTGCGTTTTTTGCGACCGGTACCTTGATAGTAGAGTGGGAGAGCCACGTTTTCCATCGCATTTTTATACGAGATGAGATTGAACGATTGAAAAATAAAGCCAATCATTTTGTTGCGCACGTCGGCGGCTTCCGTTTCCGTCAAATCCTGCATCAGTTGGTCGTTGAGATAGTACGACCCCGTGTCGTACGTATCCAAAATTCCCAAGATATTCAGCAAAGTTGATTTTCCAGACCCTGACGCGCCCATAATGGACACCATCTCACCTTGCTTGATGGTAAGATTAATCCCTTTCAGCACGTGGAGCGGTGCTCCATTGTGGTAGGTCTTATTGATAGTTTCTAATTTTATCATTGTTGCAACAGAATAGTTGGGGCAAAGGTACGAAATAGTTATGAATTATGAATGATGAATTATGATTTTTTTTTGGATCGCCAAAAATAACCTCAAATTATTTTTTAATTATTGTCTTGATACATTGTGGTGGAATGACTTCATCCAACCATAGCTCTGTAAGGGCGTTAGCCTGTTCTTTATTGCTATTGCTCATAAGGCTTTCAGCCTTACTCCGATGTCGTTAGGTAGAATATCCGGTATTCATTAAAATTTATTATTTTTTTTCAAAAAATCTTTCAAAAAGTTGCACAATTAAAAAAAAATGCTTTCCTTTGCACTGTCATTCCCGCGCAGGCGGGAATCCCATAATATAATATGAATAAAAACGTAAAAAATATAGGCGTATGATAAAATAATGTGTTAAAACACACATAGTAGACATTGAGGAATTCTGGTCTTGCGAAATCTCGACAATTTCAACACTACCACGAATGAATAAGGTGGCTTCGTGCTATAAAGCGCGGGCAGATTCTATTTATTTGGTAGTGTGGGTAGTCGAGAACCTCGTAAGACCGATAAATGAGTTTGCCCGCCCTCCTTTTATGTGTGTATATGAACGAGAAAAGGGCAAACAATTTGAATTAGCATTATTAATTTTAATTGTATAAGAAAATGAAAAAAAGAATTTTGTTTAGAGAATTGCGGATCAAGTCCGCAATGACATTTGCGTTAGCAGTTGCCTGTGTTCTGGTAACTGGTAACTGTTCACCGGTAACTGCCCAAGTGGCCATTGGTGGGGATGGCACCGTCACGCCGGGTGCGTTGTTAGATTTATCACAAGCCACTGATGCCGGCGGTTTGTTGTTACCCCAAATTGTAAGTGCCGACACACTCACTGCTGTGTTAAGAAAACCCGGTATGCTGGTTTACAACAAAACAGACGGCAAAGTTTACGCCTACAACGGTTCTGCCTGGAGTGCCGGAGGCGGCTCTGGAGGCTCCGGTGGCGGAGGAGGTGAGCCTGAACCTACACCTTCACCTACCTCTTGTAGTGGTTCGGTCATGGGTTTGTCCGGAACTGTCTATCCGATTGGCAGTTATCCTTATGCTCAAAATGACTTGAAAAACTTGTGTTGGACGCTCGCGAACCTTAAAGAGGCTGGGGAATCTTTCACTACTTATCCGGAAGCTACCGATGATAGAGGATACTATTACATGTTGAACAGTGCGAATGGCTCGACCGATGTTTGCAAAGATGGTTTAGGATCAGCGTGGCGTGTGCCATTGAATACAGAGTATCTGCTTTTAATTGAGGGATTTAATGATCTGCTGACGAGTGAACAAGCCTACTGGAACGCGGCCCCTGCATCTTTAGCGGGCGTGCATGGGTACTATGGTAGTGGTTCGGCTCCGTGGTTGGGTTGGGACACTTTCGCTATGTTCATTTGTCGGGGTGTACCTATGCTTTGGATGGGATCTGTGTCTGGTGAAGATGCGATGAATTGCTCTTCAGGTACAGCGTGTGTTAAAGGTGGTGATCGCCTGTGGGCGCATACGCATAGTGATTCCGGTTCCGTACGTTGTGTTAGAGATTTGGAATAGTATATTGGAATAGTGAGACCGTTTGAATTTATATTTTTTTTAGAAAATAGTTGGTAGATTCTAAAAAAATGCTTAACTGCGTGTTTGGCGATGACAATGGGGGTGATTAGTTCTATCGGAATGCAGGGAACAAACAAATTAAATTTATAAAATTACAAACAAATGAAAAACAATAATTTTAAAAGAATATGGATGGGATTGCGGGTCAAGCCCGCAATGACGCCATCATCGCTGTGGATCAAGTCCGCAATGACATCATCATTGGCGCGGATTACATCCGCAATGACACTGTTCACGATAATCTGCTTGTTGGTAACTGGTAACTGTTCACTGGTAACTGCCCAGGTTTCAATCGGTAGTGCAACTGATTCTGTCACGGCCGGGTCAGTGCTGGATTTAAGTCAGGGCTATGGCGGATTGCTGTTGCCACAAGTCACTGACACGACTGCCGCTACTCGCACAGCCGGCATGATGGTGTTCAGTCAGGCTGATAACACAGTCTATACTTACAACGATGTCACGTCTACGTGGACGGCTTTAGGCAGTTCGGGTGGTGGT
>JAISKM010000105.1 GCA_031261285.1 Candidatus Symbiothrix sp.
TCGCCCGATGGGTAACCGCAAATTTTTACCGTCCAGCCGTCAAGATCCTTTCCGTTAAACAACGAAACCCATTTTTCGGAAGATTCCGTTTTCTTGCATGCACAAAGTGCAAATAAACAGAATGTTAGTAAGATAATTTTATTCCTGTCAATCATAATCTATAGTTTTTATATGGTTTATTCCGCAAAGATAGGCAAAATAAATTAGAAGTTAGGAATTAGAAATTAGAAATTATTCATTCTCAATTTTCAATTCTGCATTTTTTAATTACCTTTGCCCGCAAAATAAACGCAAAGAATGGTTCGTCAGTCAAATGAAAAAATAGACAGGGAGTTGCTGAATCGTCTCAGAGAGGGAGATGAGGCGGCTTTTGAAACCATATACCGGCAGTATAACGCATGGATTTATAATTTTGCAAACTCGCTCCTTTTCGATAAATCGCTGACCGAAGACCTGACACAAAACGTGTTTCTGAAAATATGGGAAAAGCATGAACAGATCAATCCCGACGATAATTTTGAATCCTATTTGTTTACCATTGCGCGAAACTTGGTTTTCAAAGAAACCGAAAACAGGCTGTTAGCGGAGCGTTTGGTCGAAGCCCTGCGAAGTCAGCAATCCGACGAAGACAATTCAACGGAAATGCAGATTGACAACGAATCGCTGAAAGAATACATCAATGTACTGATAGAACAATTGCCGCCTGCCCGCCGCAACATC
This sequence comes from Candidatus Symbiothrix sp., assembly GCA_031261285.1. Classification (GTDB taxonomy): domain Bacteria; phylum Bacteroidota; class Bacteroidia; order Bacteroidales; family Azobacteroidaceae; genus Azobacteroides. Next base: position 721 of record JAISKM010000105.1, read on the forward strand.
TACAAACTGAGCCGCCTGCAATTTCTTTCCAACAAGGAAATTGCTGAAAAACTATCCATTTCGGAAAAAACCGTCGAAGCGCAAATCACCCATTCCCTCAAATTCCTGAAGAAAAAACTCGCCAATAATATAGGAATTTTGATTCTTTTAGCGCTCGCATTTGTTAAGTGATAAGAAAAAAACAATATATACAGGTTTGCAAAATTCTTCTATCAAAGTTAATCGTCCGTTAAGGCTGAAAGCCTTATTGGCAATAGCACAGGGCAACGCCCTGTGAATGATGAACACTAACGAAACTACGCCCTGAAAGGTGGGGTGGCATAAATCGCTGTTTTGCCACATTAGTGGCAACATATTGGTAGCCGTGGTGTTTTAACCCACGGAAAACGATATGTTTGAAAAGAAACAGCGCCGCGTTAGCGGCGCAATATCAAATTTTTGATTAATTTTGCACAAACAAATTATCCATCATTATGGCAAATACATATTCACAAATTCATCTGCAACTCATTTTCGCGGTGAAACATCGGGAAGCGTTGATAAAAAACGAATGGAAAGACGAGATTGAAAAATACATCTGTGGCATTATCATCCATAACCGTTGCAAACCCCTTGCTATTTATTGTAATCCCGACCACACGCATATTTTCCTTGGTTTTCGTCCAGGCGTGTTAATTAGCGATTTGGTGAAGACCATCAAAACGTCTTCCAATGCGTTGATAAATGAACGATTCTGCCAGAGCCGTAATTTCGGATGGCAAGACGGATATGGCGTTTTCAGTTACAGTTATTCGCAGATTGACGCCGTGGTGCGGTACGTAATGAATCAAGCGGAACATCATAAAAAACGAATGTTCAGAGATGAATACATAGACATGCTGCGAAAGTCGAATATTGATTTTGACGATAAATATTTGTTCGATTTCTTTGATTGACGTCTTCCCGTGTCGTTCAAGATTGCGCCGCTAACGCGGCGCTGTTTTCTTCCGTACATTTGTTCCGTGGGTTAAAACGCCACGGCTACCAAGATATTGCCGCTAACGCGGCGCGAGCTTTCTGCGTGATTGATAGCTTTTATTTTTGAATCAACTCCGATTTATGCCATCCCACCTTTCAGGGCGCAAATTATCGGTATTCATCATTCACAGGGCGTTGCCCTGTGCTATTGCTCAACGCTCTTTCAGAGCTTAATTTTTTTTTTATAAATATTTGACTGTTTCACTACCCTCTCATCAAAAAAAACTGTCATACCTGTATGGAAGTGAAAAGCGCAAATCAAGATATGGATGAAATCATCGCAACCTGTCTGTCGGAAGGATTGGATGCGAAGCAAACGGACGAACTGCAACAATGGATAAATGCTTCATCTGAAAACAGAAAGCATTTCAAAGACTTGCAGGAAATCTGGTTTGCATCCATTGCGGGTCAAACGGGTCGTTTTGATAAGAACGAAGCCTACAGGCGTTTCCTCAAACGAACGAATCAACACAAAGCAAAGAAAATTTCCTTGCGTCCGTTTTTATATGCCGCCGCAGGAGTTCTCTTGTTACTCATCATTTCGTACGCCTCGTATTGGCAAGGTCGCGAACAATTAAAAAGCCGGTTTGCGGATGTGGTCATTGAAGCGCCGTTCGGTTCGAAAACGAAAACATATCTTCCGGATGGAACATTAGTCTGGCTGAATGCAGGTTCAAAAATAACTTATTCACAAGGATTCGGCGTAAGCGAACGGAATGTCCGGTTATCAGGCGAAGGCTATTTTGAAGTTTCGAAAAACGAAAAAGTTCCTTTCAACGTGAAAACCGATGAATTGCAGGTCAACGTATTAGGCACCATATTTAATTTCAAAAACTATCCGGATGGCGAAGAAGCGACCGTCAGTTTGGTGGAAGGCAAAGTGTTGGCAAAAAACAATCTCAAAAATGACGATGTT
>JAISKM010000127.1 GCA_031261285.1 Candidatus Symbiothrix sp.
TTACGCCCGGTTCAAGACAGAATCACCCCTTTCCACTGTGTGCCATCCCACACATACAAGCCTTTGTCGAGATTGCCATCACCACCGGGACAATAGACGAGCATGCCTTCTACATTGTCTTCGCCTTCAACTAACGGCATATCAGGCGCTGTAAGATTGACACTGGGCAGCAAAAGCCCCAAATTTGTGTTCAGGCCATTGCCTAATTTTGACAAGTCCAAGATGGCACCGGCATTAGCTTCTTGCGTTGAACTGCCAATGACTACCTGTGCCGTCACAAGTGAACCGGTTACAGTGAACAGCAACGCTGTCACCAACAAAACTAATTTTAAACGTTTCATACAATTTTATTTATCAATTAATAATTTATAATTTTCATATTTCATTCACAATTTATAATTAACCATTAACCATTAATAATTAACCATTATTTTAGAAAACCCCCTTGCTGAGTTGAACGAACGAAGAATGAAACGATTAAACTTGCTTGTATCAAACCAAGCAAAGGGATAATTTTTTATCACGGTTTTGTCCTGTTATTGTTCACATACACACATAAAAAAAGCGCGGACAAAATTCAATTTTATCTGTGCTTCGAGGCCTTCGACTGCCCAATATCCAAATAAAAAATGAATGAAGTCCACGCCAATCGGCGTGAACGTTAAACACTTTACTCTTGGATATTGTTTGAAATTGTCGAAGTTTCGAAACACAAGAATAAAAGCTATAACGCTTTTTCTAAAATGTCTTTAAAATGTGTGTATCACATTTATTTTTATATCATAAGCCTGTATTTTTACTTTTTTATTATTAATATTGACTGCAAAGGTAGCGATAATTTTTTAACTGCCAAATTTTTTTGCAAAAAAATAAGGGCAACCGCATCAAAATGTGAATAAATTAACTTTTTACCGGCTCTCTGCTCTCAAAATCTACATGGTCCGAGCTATGCATTGAATAATAGCCAATGCCCATGATGCCGGCACACAGCGCACCAAGCAGCAGCAATAGCCCCCACGAAATATCGGAAGGTCGTTCCGGTGGATCATTTAGTAGCTTGTTCATCAGTTTAAAGAATATATGTGGTTGAGTGCGTGCGTTGCAAGTTGCTTCTACGGGATTAATAATCCCGGCACAAAGTCTCGAATGCACTGAAAAAAATGAAATGAGGATAAAAACATTAAGTGCTGCTCATTCAAGACTCCCATGCCGGTTTATTTAATTTTATAATCTGCGATTTTGCCCTGTTTTTTTCTCATACACACATAAAAAAAGCGCGGACAAAACTCAATTTTATTTGTTTCTGAGGTCTTGAACTACCATACTACCAAATAAATGAGTAAAGTCCACGCCCAATCGGCGTGAACGTCTTCACTCTATTCTAGGTAGTAATCGAAATTGTTCAAGTTTCAGAAACCAGAATAAAAGCTAAACGCTTTTTCTAAAGTGTCTTTAAAATGTGTGTATCACATTTATTTTTATATCATAAGCCTATATTTTTACTTTTTTATTATTAATATTAACTGCAAAGGTAGCGATAATTTTTTAACTTCCAAATTTTTTTGCAAAAAATCAGGGTAACCGCATCAAAATGTGAATAAATTAACTCTTTAAATTGGCGACATTGGCAATAGCCTCCTCGAAATACCGGAAGGTTGTTCCGGTGAGTCATTTAATTGTTTTTTCATCATTATCACCACCCAAACAGGGGAAAATCTTTCATCATCGCGTTGACTTGTTTGGCAACTTTCTCGATGACTGCGGGGTTTTCAACGTTGGTGAGGACGGTATCAATTAAATCGACGATGTCGGGAATATGTTGCTCTTTCAGTCCGCGTGTGGTAATCGCCGGCGTTCCGAAACGCAACCCTGATGTTTGAAACGGCGAACGGCTGTCGAACGGCACCATGTTTTTATTCGCGGTAATGTCGGCTTGAACGAGTGCCAATTCGGCGACTTTGCCGGTCAAACCGGGGAATTTGGAGCGCAAATCCACCAACATCAAGTGATTATCCGTGCCACCCGAAACAATCGTGTAACCTTTATTTGATAAGGCGGCTGCCATGGCAGCTGCGTTTTTCTTCACTTGCGTTTGATACGTGATGTATTCGGGTTGCAATGCCTCGTTGAACGCGATGGCTTTGGCGGCGATGATGTGTTCCAACGGCCCGCCTTGCACGCCCGGGAACACAGCCGAATCCAACAGTGCCGACATGGGTTTGATTTCGCCTTTCGGGGTCGTTTTTCCATACGGATTCGGGAAATCTTTGCCCATCAGGATGATCCCACCGCGTGGTCCGCGCAATGTTTTGTGGGTGGTGGATGTGACGATGTGTGCGTACTGCACCGGATTTTTCAACAGTCCCGCAGCAATCAATCCGGCAGGATGAGCCATGTCTACCATGAAAATGGCGCCGGTTTCATCGGCAATTTGGCGAATTTTTGCGTAATCCCACTCACGTGAATAGGCAGATGCGCCGGCGATAATCAATTTCGGTCGTTCGCGAAATGCCACTTCTGCCAACTGCTCGTAATCGACCAAACCGGTCAACTCTTGCACATTATATTCCAACGCTTTGTAGTTCAAACCGGAGAAATTTACAGGCGAGCCGTGACTCAAGTGTCCTCCGTGCGACAAATTCAATCCCAAAAACTTATCGCCGGGATTTAGACAGGCCATAAAAACCGCCATATTGGCTTGTGCGCCCGAATGGGGTTGTACATTCGCCCACTCGGCTTTAAAAAGCTGTTTGATGCGGTCGATCGCCAATTGTTCCACTTCGTCCACTACTTGACAACCACCGTAATAGCGTTTGCCCGGATAACCTTCGGCGTATTTGTTTGTCAACACCGAGCCGGCAGCTTCGCGCACTTCGTCGCTCACGTAATTTTCCGATGCAATCAGCTCAATCCCAACTGTCTGTCGTCTTTTTTCGTTTTCAATCAGACTAAAAATCAAATCGTCTCTTTTCATTATATTTCTTGTTTTACCCGTAAGTTCCGCTTCGCTACACATACGGTTATGCACATGTCGTCTCTGCGAGACTTTTCGGAATTTTTATTTATTCTTTTTTTGTACGCTCCGGTCAAATTTGCCGATGAAATCGCCGGTGCGTTTAATTCTTATTCTTCAAAAAGCTCTTCGAGGTCAATTTCCAACCCTTCAAAAATGGATACAGGCACTTTGCCTTTAAATTCGTAGGTTGTGCCTTCATCGTATTTGCCGTTTCCTTGCAGCAGAAAAACGGAAATTCCTTTTTCTTTGGGATAGACTACCCAATATTCCCGTACGCCGGATTCTTCGTAAAGTTTGAATTTTTCCTGCAAATCGCGCTTAGCCGTTGACGGCGATTGCACCTCTACAATTAAATCGGGCGCACCAATGCAGCCTGCCTCATCTATCTTTTTCGGATCGCACACCACACAAATATCAGGTTGCACGACAGTATAAATTTTATTGTTTGCTACTTCCCCCTTTTTAGGGAAACGCACATCAAATGGCGCATGATAGACCCTGCATTTCCCCTTCTTCCTCTTTTTGATAAACCAACTTACAGCGGCAGCAATATCCATTGAAATACGTGCATGCCAACTTTTTGGCGCACTAAACAAGTCGTATACCACACCGTTGATGATTTCGCGCCGCTTGTCGTCTGCCCACGACAGATAATCGGCGTAGGTGTAAATGCGAGGGTTGGCACTGCCATACTCCGTTGGTGGTTCGCTCACAATGAACGTCTCCGGCTCATACGGTGGATATTCTTTGTGCTTTTTTTCTTCTTTGGTTTTCTTTTCCATGATACCTTTTTCTTTAAAATTCAAACTCCGCGACTTTTATTTTCCCGTCCCCCCGTTTTTTGCACCGACCAGCCGAATTTGCCGATGAAATCGCCCATTCCGTGGTATTTTCCGTGAGAATAGACTAATAATTTGGCTTTGTCCATATCAAACGCGCCCGTCGTTGGGTCGATGAATTTGTCGTCCGCCAAGATGTTTACCACTTCTGCAATAAACATGTCGTGCGATCCTAACGGGATAATTTCTTTCACACGGCACTCGATGCAAAGGGGCGATTCTTCGATGTAAGGGGCCCGCACTACCGTCGATTTTCCCGGTGTAAGTGCCATTTCTTGAAATTTATTGTAATCTTTTCCCGAACGCACGCCGCACCAATCCGTCGCCTTTGCCAATTTCTCCGTCGTCAGATTAATCACAAACTCCATATTCTTTTTGAGAATAGGGTAGGAGTGACGCTCCGGACGCACCGAGATATAACACAGCGCAGGCGTAGAACAAATTGTTCCACACCAACTAACTGTCAATATATTACATTCCGAAGCATCATTGCCCACAGTCACCATAATGGCAGGCAGCGGGTAGATTAGCGTTCCGGGTTTCCAATTTTGTTTCATTTGGCAAAGTTACGAAAAAATCTTGAACTATGATTAAATGATTGGATGATTTACTATGATTTTTTTTAAATATGATTAGAATATTAATGAATAAGTGAACTTGCAATAATTCGTGTAATATAAACGACGTCTTTGCTAATGATGTAAATAATTGCAGTTTTCTTATAATTGATATGACGCGCCTTTTTACCAAACATGGATTGAACATAAGTGTTAAAGCCAATAGATCCGGCACAAAAAGACAATTTTTGAATTGTATGAATTACTCCGTCATAGTATTGTTGGGCAGTAAACGCCTCTTTTAGTTCACTATGGATATAATCAACAATGCTGTCGATGTCTTCCATCGCTTCATCGGAAATAATGATGTAGTACAGGTTCATAATTTTCTGAAATCAACTCCGTATGCTTTGGAAAGTTTATCTAAAAATTTATCTGAAAATTCTGCTAACGTATGTCCAATGTGATTGCCATTCGCATCGCGCGGAATTTTAAATTCCGGCGCAGCTGTCAAATATGGTTGCGATACAGCGACCGCCACATCGCTGACGATCTGCGGTTCTTTTTCGGAAAGATCTTTATATTTTTTCATTATAATAACATTTTATATGCCTGTTTTCATATTATTATTACGTCTTCTTTTTTTGTTTTCATTTCGCAATAGTGGCATTTGAGGGTGACGTTGTGTTTGTCGATGACTTGAAAGCGGGTTTTCATTGGCTCGTTGTTGGTGATACACTTCGGGTTGTTGCATTTCACGATTCCTACGAGTTCACCGGGCAATTCGACTAATTTTTTTTCTACCACTTCGTAATCGCGGATAATATTAAGTTGACTGCTGGGGGCAATCAACGAAATTCGGTCGATTTCATCGGCTTTAAAGAACTTATCGGCGATTTTGATGATGCCTTTTTTACTCATTTTTTTGCTGTCCAAACCGTAACCGATCGTTACCGGTGTTGTCGATTTTTTGATGCCGAGCAGCGAAACCACCTTAAACAACTGGTCGTTTGGAATATGATCGATTACCGTGCCATTTTCCAGCGCTGCTACTTGTAATTCTTTTTTCTTTGCTGCCATGATATAAATAATATGTGACCCCTACGGGGTCAGATGTTTATAGAGCGAATGTTTTTGCTATAAATATACGACCCCAAAGGGGTCGAATATTCGTAATTTTTAATTTTTAATTCTTAATTAGTGCATTACAGATAATCGCTTGCCGGGCGTATAAGCCGTTTTTTGCCTGCTCGAAATAGTAGGCTTTCGGATTATCGTCTACATCGTAGGCAATCTCGTTGACGCGGGGTAGGGGATGCAGCACGCGCAAATTGGGTTTGCTGTGGTCTAACATCTCGTTTGTCAGGATGTAACTGTTTTTCACTTTCTCGTATTCCATCAAATCGGTGAATCGCTCGCGTTGCACGCGTGTCATATAGAGTATGTCCGACTGATTGATGACTTCGGGCGAGAAATCGGTGTGCTCGAAGTAAGAAATTCCCTTTTCATCGAGAAATTGCTTGTAAATATCGGGCAAACGGAGCTCTTCGGGTGCGACAAAATGGAACGTCGGATTGAAGTGCGACATCCCGTTGAGCAGTGAATGTACCGTGCGACCGTATTTCAAATCGCCCACCATGGTGATGACCAGATGGTCCAACCGCCCTTGTGTCTTGTAAATCGAATACAAGTCCAACATCGTCTGCGAAGGGTGCTGATTGGCACCATCGCCGGCATTGATAATCGGAATGTCCGTGATTTCCGACGCATAGCGCGCTGCACCTTCCAAGTGGTGACGCATGATAATCACGTCGGCATAGTTACTGACCATTTTAATCGTGTCTTTCAACGTTTCGCCTTTTGACGAACTGGTGGTGGAAGCGTCGCTAAAACCAATCACACGCCCGCCAAGGCGATTAATGGCTGTTTCAAAACTCAAACGGGTGCGCGTCGACGGCTCAAAAAAGAGCGTCGCACAGACCTTTCCCTCCAATATTTTTTGGTTGGGATTTTGCTCAAAACCTTCCGCCTGCTTCATCAGATGCAGAATATCTTCTTTTGAACAGTCAGCGATGGAAACAAAACTTTCCTTTTTCATATCAGATTATTTTTGCAAATGTACGCAAAAAAAATGTTTCGCACACTAAAAATGGGAAAAAGTTTTCAACAAATGCGCTAAAAACAATACCAAGTAGGCTGCAAGCCTTACATACCCTAGCCCAACGGCAACGCCTTGGGTAATAGTGACGTGTTACAAATAGACTATCGCCTCATTGCCCATGTTAAAGAGCAAGTCGATGATGCTGAGATTGGGCTGAAAGCCGTAGCGTGTCGCGAATACTTGATAGTAGGGTCGGAAATGGGGGGTGATGGGTGGTTTTTTGGGGTGGATTGTTTCGCGGAAGTCCTCACCCCCAGCCCCTCTCCAAATGGAGAGGGGAGTTTCTTCCTCTCGGGTTCCCCCCTCTCCATTTGGAGAGGGGGCGGGGGGGTGAGGACAATACTCTGATGAGTAGCCTACTTTCGGTGCAATGTCCAATAGCGAGCAGACTAATTGGCGTAATTGTTCGTTGAAATCGAACAAAAACGTCTGTTTTTGGGCGTAAAACGGGTAGAAATCGTCTTCGTAGTAGTCGAAAAAAGGAGAGGAGCGGTAGGCTGACGCGATGGCGTGCCAGTGCAGGTTGCGCCAATTGCCGTGTTCTGCAATTCGGATGTCGCGTGTCAAACATTTGGGGATGTCCGGCTTTTCAATCGGGATGCTTAGCGTTTGCAAACCATTGGCTGTGGCGATGACACAGCGATTGCGATACGTTTGCTTGACGTAATTATCCGCTTTCTCAATAATCACGTTCGCTCCCAGATTCAATTGCCGGTAATAATCAACCGGCGCCAAATACGCCGTCGACAAAAGTATTTGAGGGGATTGCGGGTCGCGCCCGCAATGACAATTCATCACCTTATTGTGCTACGGAGTTGACTGTGTGAAACACCCGGTTCCATCGGATTTTTCCGCTGAACCAGCCTTTGTCTTTATCTAATGACAGCCAGATAAATACCGGTGTGCCCACGACGTGATCTTCGGGCACAAAGCCCCAGTAGCGGGAATCTGCCGATTCGTGACGGTTGTCGCCCAGCATGAAATAATAATCCATCTTGAACGTGTAACTGTTTGCCGGAACGCCGTTTATGAATGTTTTTCCGCCGGCGCGATGTAACTTGTTACCTTCGTAATTTTCGATGCAGCGACGATAGAGAGCGATGGTTTCATCGTTGAGCACAATCGTTTCACCTTTTTTCGGGATCCACAGTGGCCCAAAATTGTCGCGCGACCAGCCTGTAGCATAGTCGTAGGGATATGTTTGGTTGGGTGCCTCATCCGGAATCAGTGTCACAGCCGTTGCCCAGCCACTTTTCGTCAGCAGATTGTAGGCTTCCTGAGTCAGCGGCATCCGGTCGTAGATAGGAATGTTTTGCCCCAGATCGTTTTGCACCCACACAAGACGCTGGTCGGCTTTGCTCACACCCAATTCGGCAAACTGTTTTGGAGAAAGGACACTTTTCGCCTGCACAATATAATCTAATTGCATTTTTTTAGGATTTGGTAATGCCTTGCCGTCGATATACACTTGATTAGCAATGATTTGCAGCGAATCGCCGGGCATCCCAATCAAGCGTTTGACAAAATTTTCACGACGATCAACGGGGCGATACATAATTTTGCCATACTGGTTAGGATTTGAATTGACAGCCTCCCAACCGTTCCAAGAAACCCATTTGTAGTAATCGGGATTTTGCTGCAAATAAGCAATCGTGTCGCCCGCCGGGAAATTAAATACCACAATATCGTTCCGTTTAATCGACCGCAATCCTTTCAATCGCTTGTATTTCCAAAGCGGTTTATCCAAATACGATTTGCCGCCTACAACAGGTAACGTGTTGTGAGCCAACGGAAAAGCGATGGGGGTATTCGGTATGCGTGGACCGTAATCGACTTTGCTCACCAGCAAAAAATCGCCTACCAGCAGGCTTTTTTCTAATGAAGAACTCGGGATTTGATAGTTTTGAAACACAAACACATTGATCATGTAAACCGCCAGCAAACACCAAACGATGGTGTCGACCCAACTCATTACCGAGCGCGCCACCGGATTTTTCAGATCTTTCCACCAGCCCCAGGGGATGATTTTCGTGACGTAGGCATCAAAAATCAGGGGCATTCCCAGCAGCAGCCACCAATTGCCCGTCCAAGCCACAAAAAAACCATACAAATGACACCAAATCAAGCACTTCGCCCAGTCTAAAGGCTTCACCGCCTTGAGTCGTTTTATTTCTTCAATTACTTTATTCATAATCCTATAATAGTTTGTAGAGTTTAGAGTTTAGAGTGTAGAGTGTAGTTATTAGAGTGTAGAGTTTTTTTGACTACACTCTACACTCTAAACTCTACACTCTAAATAAATCATTCATTGTTAGAAAGCCTGTTTTGCCCGGCACAAATTCGGCTGCCAAGACGGCTCCCAAGGCAAAGCCTTTGCGATTTTTGGCGTCGTGGGTGAAACGAATGCTGTCGGCGTCCGATTCGTACACCACTTCGTGAAAACCGGGCACTTCGCCGAGGCGTTTGGTTTCAATCAACAGCTCATCAGGCTTACCTTCCACGCCTTCTTTCCACGATTTTTTGCGGTCGATGTGATTGAGAATACCTTCCGCAATCGTGATGCCTGTGCCGCTGGGCGAATCCAATTTGTGAACGTGGTGAATCTCTTCCATACGCACGTCGTATTGCGGAAAACCGTTCATGATTTTCGCCAAATAGGCGTTGACCGCAAAGAAAATATTCACGCCAATACTATAATTTGAGGCGTAGAAAAACGTTTGTCCGTCGTCTTTGCACGCTTTTTTCACGTCGTCTAACTTTGCCAACCAGCCCGTCGTGCCGGCGACCACCGGAATATTACGTTCAAAACATTTTTGATAATTGGCAAAAGCCGTTTCCGGACGGGAAAATTCGATCGCCACATCCGTCGACAAAAAAGCCGGTGAATCGAAGTCCGCTTGATTGTCTATATCAATGATTGACACGATGTTATGACCACGTTCCAAGGCAATTTTTTCAATTTCATGCCCCATTTTCCCATATCCTATTAACGCAATTTTCATCTTTTTATTTTTTAATGCGACAAAGGTACAAAGAAAATGATTACCTTTGCAAAAAAATTTGAATTATTAATTACAAATGGCGTTAAAATTTTTGAGTTTAGCCAGCGGAAGTAGCGGCAATTGCTATTTTTTGGGGACAGAACACTACGGTTTTCTTTTTGATGTCGGCATTTCTTTCAAGCAGATCAAACAGGGTTTGGATAACTATCATATTGGTTTAGAGCAGATTATGGGTGCCTTTGTGACGCACGATCATGCCGACCATATTCAGGCCGTGGGTGCGGTCAGCGAAAAATACAATATTCCTGTTTACGCCACGCAACCTGTTTTGGACGGCATTGATTGCAGCCGGTTTGTCTTTAAAAAAAAACATTTTACACGCAAATCGTTAGAAAAAAATTGTGCCGTTCAAATTAAAGAGTTCAAGATTACTGCGTTTAATGTGCCTCATGACGCCTCGGATTGCGTAGGCTATTTGGTGGAATATGATCAACAAAAATGGGTGTTGGCAACAGATGTCGGCTGTATTGACGACGAAGTGCGCAACTATTTACTTCTGGCAAATCACCTCGTGATTGAATCCAATTACGACGAAGAAATGTTGAAAGCCGGCAATTACCCTGATATTTTAAAGGAACGTATCACAAACGGTACGGGTCATTTGTGCAACACGGAAACCGCCCAATTTTTAGCGACCAATTTCGGTTCGCATCTCCGAAATATCTGGTTATGTCACCTCAGCAAGGAAAATAATCGTCCCGACATTGCCTATCGCACGGTGCGCGAGGCTTTGCTTGCCAAATCGGTGCGCGTGGACGAAGAAGTGATGCTGATACCCTTGGAGCGCACTAATCCGTCAAAAATGTATATTTTAGGATAAAAAATACCTTAATTTATTTGTTTTATTAAAAAATATGCTTTATCTTTGTAGCTTCAATAGAAACGAGAAAGACTAATGAAACAAACATCTTTAGCAGTAACAATTATTTGTTTACTGCTGTACCCTTATCAGACAAACGCACAACTGACGTTGCGCGACGGTCGCGATGGTCAAACCTATCGTACAGCTATTTTTGGTGCTGCCGGTGAATGGATGACTGAAAATTTGGCTTACGAGCCTAAAGGTGTCACGTATGCACCGAATACAGAAGAAAATACGAATACCCCGTATTATTATGCCCCCAACAATTTGTCGAAAGAAGCAGCCAAAGCACCTACCTATAATGGCAGTCGCATTGGCTTTTTGTACAGTTGGGCTGCGGCTATGAATCTCCCGGATGGTGCTGTGACAGTAGGTGAAGGTCGTCAAGGTATTTGTCCTTCGGGGTGGCACTTGCCCACCGATTTTGAGTGGACTGCCTTAGAAACCGAAATTGCAAACAATCCAAGTTTATACAGTTACTCTTCCGGCAAATTAACAACAGGCTATACCGGCAATTCCGGTGCTTCATTCAAGTCCACCGAAGTATTGGTAGAAGTATTGTTGGATAATTATGAATTGACCAATGCTACCTCAAAATCATCCGTTGTCAGCGGTTTTAATGCTTTATTGGTAGGAGGGGCGGCCCAAGGGGCTACAAACAGTTGGGGCATCAATGCCACTTTTTGGAGTAGCAGTTCGGGAAGCACCGCTTACGCCTACGATCGATACGTCTATTACAGTGATTCTAATTTATATCGCAACACCCTCGATAACAAATACAGCTTGTCGTCGGTGCGTTGCGTCAGAAATTAAGAACAACATTATTTAAAGAAGAAAACAATCATGAAAAAGGCATTACTTTTAACAATCGTTTGTTTGTTGAGCGCATTAGGCAGTTTTGCTCAAACTTATAGTGGTGGAACGGGTACTTTATTGGATCCTTGGATCATCACCTCTAAGGCCGATATGGAAGCGTTGGCTACGACCGTCAATGCCGGAAACAATCAGTCTGGAAAATATTTTCTGTTGACACAAAATTTGACGGGAATAACAACGGTCATTGGTACTTCTTACTCTTTTAGAGGCTTTTTTGATGGAGGCGGACACACGGTTGGTGTTAATATCAATATCAGTTCCAATGGTCCGTCGAATGCAGGTGTTTTTGGGGTGATTAACAATGCAACCATTAAAAACTTAGGTGTAACAGGAAGTGTTATTGCCACCGGATCAAACGTTTACATCGGCGGCATTTGTGCTAAAGCAACTGGGACTAATACTATTGATAATTGTTATAATCAGGGAGTCATTGACGGAACTGCTACCTCTACTAATAAGGCACAATTTATCTCTTATGCTGCAGGCATCTGCGGAGACGCCGGCGATCAAACAACTATTTCTAATTGTTCTAACTCCGGAACTATTCAGGGATTCACTACCCATACAAATGTGGCCTACGCAAGTGCGAGTGGTATTTGTGGACATGCTTGGGGCGATGTAACTATTTCTAATTGTTTTAATACGGGAACGATTAGAGGAACGATTGCGGCAGCTTATGACGCACCTTCTAATGAAGCTAAATCGGATGCTTATGCCAGTGGGGTGTGTGCTTGGGCAGATGGGGAAAACGTTACGATTTCTAATTGTTACAATACAGGAATTATTTCCGCTATCACGCAGTCGTCCGAAAATTCGTTTGCCGTAGCCGGTGGTATTTCTGCCTATACAAAATCCGCAAAAATATCCAATAGTTATAATGCAGGATTTGTTATAACCATGTCTTCTACACTTGCTAACTCTTATTCAGGGGGTATTTGCGGTGATCTCCAGGAAACAGGGAAAATTAATAATTGTTTTGCAGCCAATACGGAAATTAAAGCCAGTTCAGATGGTAATATCGGTAGAATTGTTGGCAAGATGAACTTGGAAAATGTGACTGCTACGATTGCAAAATGTTATGCACTATCATCCATGAAGCTTAATGGTGCTCCCGTGATCAGTACGGATATGACAAGTAGAAATGGTTACGATGTTCCATTTCTTGCCTCTTTTCAAACTCAATCTTGGATAGCATCTAATTTACAGTGGAATTTTTCGTCGGTATGGCAAATGCCAACGCCTTCCGGATTGCCGGTTTTGATTCCTGTTGTGAATCCAAAAACTGCCATTACTATCAGTGGTATCGTTGTTAGCAATAAAGAATATAATGGTGATACCAATGCCAATGTTAGCAATTGGGGTAATCTGACGGGAGGAAAAGATCCAAACTACCCCGATGTTTCGGTTGATTACGACGGCGTTACGTCTTATTTTGTCAGTAAAAATATAGGCATTCGAGAGGTGCTTCTGAGTAAACCACTTGCGCTTAAAGGAACCGATGCAGCACATTATGAATTGATACAACCTACCGGACTAAAAGCAACTATCACGCAACGGACTTCTACGCCGTTAACGATCAACGGATTACAAATTGCAAACAAAGAATATGACGGAAATACGACTGCCAAAATAAATGTGTTGGGAACTTTGAACGGTGTATTTGGAAGTGATGATGTTGGGATTGATTCCGCAGGGGTTAAAGTTTCGTTCAGTGATAAAAATGTAGGTTCAGGGAAATTAATTACTTTTAGTCAAGATTTCAAACTTAAAGGGAGCGATGCCGCCAATTATACGCTCGCTCAACCTACTGATATAACAGCTAATATCACGCCACGAAATACAGCAGGCAAACTGACAATCACAGGATTGACGATTGCCAATAAAGAATACGATGGAACGACTAATGCCACTGTAAGCAATTGGGGAACGTTAAATGGCATCACCCCTGGCGATGATGTTCAAATGGATTATCGAGACATTAACGCATTTTTTGACACAAAAGATGTAGGCAATAATAAGGTAGTCACGCTCAGCGGAGATATCCAACTGATCGGACGCGATGCTGAAAATTATCTCTTAGAACAACCGACGGGTCTCACGGCTAATATTACCAATTTGGAAGAAGGTATATTAAAAGTAGTGGGATTGACAATTAAAGACAAGGAATACGATGGCACAACCGTTGCTGAAATCAGTAGTTGGGGCGAATTAATCGGCGTTAAAGCCGGCGATGTAGTCACAATGATTCATACCGGTGTGACCGCCGCATTTAATGATAAAAATGTAGGTGAGAACAAACCCGTCACCTTGAGCGGAACTATCACGCTTGGTGGACCGGATGCCGGCAATTACACCCTCGTTCAACCCACCGGGCTGAAAGCCAATATCACACCCAAGGCTTCTCTGACTACGGCTTTGACAATTACCGGATTGAAAGTTAACAACAAAGAATACGACGGCACAACGCTTGCCACCATCAATACGTGGGGAACGTTAGCCGGCGTTATCGGGGACGATAACGTGACCATTAACAGTACCGGAGTGACGCTCTCTTTCAATGACAAAGAGGTGGGTGCCCATAAGCCCATTACATTGAGCAAGAATCTCACACTTGGAGGTCCTGATGCCGGTAATTATGTGTTAATACAGCCTACGGACATTTTTGCAGATATTCTCCCGCGCACGGTGGAACTGACGCTTGTGGGGTTTGCCATTAAAGATAAACTGTGGGATGGCACCACTTATGCTGAGGTGGAAAATTGGGGAACGTTGCAAGGCGTAGAATCCGGTGATGTGGTAAACATTAACACGACAGGCGTGACTGCGGCGTTTGAAGATGCAGAGGTGGGTGAGAATAAACCTGTGCATTTGATTGGGACGATCACGCTGGCCGGTCCAAGTGCAGGCAATTATACCGGAATTGTTCAACCTGAGGGATTAACAGCAACTATTCTGCCTTTGCCGGATGAAAATAACGAACTTCGGATTATCTATCTGACGATTGCCGATAAAGAATACGATGGCAACACCAATGCCACGGTCAGTGATTGGGGTGTCTTGTCAGGCCTAAAGCCCGGCGATGATGTGGAAATGGATTATGAAGGGATCACGGCTTCTTTTGCCGATAAAAATGTCGGTTCGGGAAAACCGGTTACTTTGAGCGAAGATATCCGAATTAAAGGTGATGATGCGCATAATTACATCTTGACTCAACCCACGGATTTGACTGCCAGTATCACGCCGCGTGCTTCTACCGGCAAAGCATTGACCATCGATAACTTTTTGATCTCTAACAAAGAATACGATGGTACTGCTATGGCCGCAGTCGGCAGCTGGGGAACGTTAGCGGGCGTGGATGGAGATGATGACGTCACACTGGTTTATACGGGCATTACCGCCTCATTTAACGATAAAAATGCGGGCAACAATAAGCCTGTCACGCTCAGTGGAAACATCACACTTGGCGGTGCAGATGCCGCTAATTATACCCTCATTCAACCCGCAGGGTTGATGGCAAATATCTCGCCGTTTAATTCATTGACGATTGACGGCATAACGATTGCCAACAAACGATACGACGGCACTACTCAGGCCACGGTAAGTAGCTGGGGAACATTGCAAGGTGTGTTGGACGGCGACGTTGTAACCATCAATGCTACCGGCGTAGAAGCGGTGTTTGCCGATAAAGAAGAAGGCGAAAACAAGCCTGTCAGTTTTATTGGGACAATCACGCTCGCCGGTCCGGATGCAGCCAATTATACTCTTACCCAACCAACAGGCATCACCGGAACGATTGATCCCCAAATCATAGACGGTATATTGAAAATCGTTGGAATGAAAATTGCAGACAAAGAATATGACGGTACTACGGATGCCACCGTAGCCAATTGGGGCGAATTGTCGGGTATCAAAATAGGTGAAAATGTGACCATGGTTTATACCGGTGTTACTGCTTCCTTTGCCGACAAAAATGTAGGTGCCGGAAAACCGGTCACACTCAATGGTGAAATTACCCTTGCAGGTATAGACGCGAGCAAATACATCCTTTCTCAACCGGAGGGATTGACCGCGAGTATCACGCCACGGGCTTCCGACGGTAAAGCATTGACTTTGGATGGATTTATGATTTCCAATAAAGAATATGACGGTACCGCTGTGGCCGCAGTAGGTAATTGGGGCACTTTAGTGGGTCTGGATGACGGCGATGTCGTCACAATTAATCACGAAGGTATAAACGCCTCCTTTAACGACAAAAATGTAGGGACAGACAAACCGGTCACACTTAGCGGAAATATCACACTCTCAGGTGCAGATGCGGCTAACTATACGCTCATTCAACCCTCGGGCTTGAAAGCCAATATCTTGCCGCGAAATTCGGCGGAGACTGCCCTGACTATCACGGGATTGACGATTGCCGACAAAGAATATGACGGTTTGACCGTGGCAACAGTTAGCGATTGGGGAACCTTACAGAACCTTTTGGACGGCGATATTGTGACCATCAACGGTACGGGTGTGACTGCTGAATTTGATGATAAAAATGTGGGCGAAAATAAACCGGTGACTTTGATTGGCGTACTCACACTGGCCGGACCGGATGCCGGTAATTATGGTTTGATTCAACCAACCGGTATCACGGGAACTATTACGCCTCAAGGTGATAGTGGCGTATTGCGAGTTGTTGGAATGAAAATTGCCAACAAAGAATACGATGGCACGATCGACGCCACAGTAAGCGATTGGGGACAATTAGCCGGTATTAAACCGGGCGATGAGGTGATGATGAATCACGAGGGTGTCACCGCCTCGTTCCTTGATAAAAATGTAGGCGACAGCAAACCGGTATTTCTCAATGGAAACATCACGCTTTCAGGTGCGGATGCAGGTAATTATACCCTGACTCAGCCGGACGGATTGACAGCCACTATTCTGCCGCGAACGTCTCCGGATAAAGCACTGACGATTGCCGGATTGACGATTGCTAATAAAGAATACGACGGCACTACTGTTGCCACCGTCAGCAGTTGGGGCGAATTGGTGGGCGTAGCCGAAGGTGATGATGTGCAAATGAATCATACCGGGATTACAGCCTTGTTTTACGATAAAAATGTGGGTATCGACAAACCGGTCATACTCAGTGGAAACATCACACTTACGGGTGCCGATGCGGCCAATTATACCCTCATTCAACCTACAGATTTGAAAGCCAACATCATTCCTCAAAGCGCAGGCGGCACGTTGACTATCACCGGATTGACTGTCGCTGATAAAGAATACGACGGCAATACCAATGCCACCGTGAGCGAGTGGGGTACACTGTCGGGTGTGATTTCGGGCGATGATGTAACCATCAATGCTACAGGCGTGCTTGCTGCATTTGATACTAAAAATGTAGGCGCAGACAAGCCGGTTACGCTGATTGGGACGATTAAACTTTCGGGAGCGGATGCCGAAAAATACAACTTGACGCCACCAACGGATTTGGTTGCCGGCATCACGCCTAAAACCATTCTGGTGGAAGCGAATCCGGTCAATAAAACGTATGGCAATGCAGATCCGGCGTTAACCTATACATATACGCCTAACTTGATAGGTAGCGATGTGTTGACGGGTGCTTTGACGCGTGAACCCGGCGAACTAACGGGAGACTATCAAATTTTGCAAGGGACTGTGTCGGCAAATAGCAACTATACGATTGATTTTAGAGGAGCTTTGTTTACCATTATAGGACAAGGTTCGGAAGCCGAAATCCTTGATTTGACTATCAACGGTGTATCGCTTGACATTTCGGATCCCGACAATATTGTTTATACGCTACCGTGCGGCATCACGCAGGTGACTGTGCAAACGGAAACCGTCAACAATGGTACGGTGATGGCTAACGGAGAAATTCCTTTGCCTTATGTGTTTAAGCCAACTGTGGGTTCCAATAGCTTTACGTTGACGGTCACGTCACAAAACGGTTCACAAACGAAAAACTATACGGTAACTGTCATTTCCTCAACATCAGGACTTGTCGTTCAAATGTGGGATGCCGTGCTGTCGGTTGTTAATGTTCCTGAAAATAATGGCGGTTACACGTTCGTAGCCTACCAATGGCAGGAAGATGGTGTGGATATGCTTGGCGAAACAGGTGGTAATTTGTATTTGGCGGATAATCCCAAAGCACAAACATCGGTGTATACCGTGAAACTGACTACCGGCACCGGACAACAACTTCTATCCTGTCCGATGTCACTTGGTACCGGCTTGAAGTCGGCGACCATTCAGGTCTATCCTAATCCGGTGTCACAGAAGGCAATCGTTCAAAGTTCCGATATCAAAGCGGGTGATAAATTGGAATTGTATGATCTCAACGGCAAATTGATACAAGTGTATAAAGCCGGTGGTAGTCGCACCGAAATCGTGCTTCCGGCATTGGAAAAAGGCTCTTATATCCTTAAAGCAGCGAATGGTCAGGCAAAATTATTGAAGCAATAAACACGCGAAAAATGAAAATAACACGAATAATCCAAGTACTCTGCGTAACCGGCTTAATCATCGTTCAGACAGTTCAAACTGCTTGGGCACAAGAGTGGTATCGCAATGAATTTAGTGCCAATGTAGGTGTGGGAATGCCCTCTTTGTCCTATAAGCCAACTATTGGTACGCAGAGCAGCGAGTTTGGTGCCGGTTTCGGCATCAGTTATTCTTTCTTTTTTTCTCGCAACGTGGGTCTAAGCATCGGTGCGGATTTGGCTTCTTACAATGCTAAAACGACCGGTGATAATCTGCCGGCATTGGTGTATCAGATAGCTAATCCTCCGGGAACGCCGGCGAGTGGCACGTTTGAGCTACGTGCGGATTATACGGGTTATGAAGAAACGCAGAAGGCAACGTTTCTCCAGATTCCTGTGATGTTGCAATTCCAAATCCCGGTGGGCAAGCAGTATTTTTATTTCGCCGGTGGGGCAAAAATAGCCCGTCCTTTTTCGAGCAGTTATACCGCTTCGGCTACCTCCATTACGACAAAAGGGTATTCGTCTTTCACGGGTCAAGTGTATGAAAATATGCCTAAATACGGTTTTGCTACCTACACCAATCCGGATATGCCGGGATCCGATACTAAATTGGAATTAGAGAATGCTAATTTAATTGCGGCTGAAATAGGTATGAAATGGGCGTTGTCGGATAAGGTAGCACTCTATACGGGCTTTTATTTGGATTACGGATTGAATAGCGTGACCAAAAAAACGGCGTATGATTTGCTTGTCTACAACCCGGCTGCCCCCCAGGAGTATACGTATAATAGTCTGTTGCAATCGCAATCGGAGCCGGGTAAACCGTTTGTGGACAAGGTGTCGCTCATGGCTTTTGGGCTTAAACTGCGTTTGAGCGTAGGTGCGGGATTTGTTGCAAGTAGAAAAGTCACGAAAGAGCCGGCTCCGGTGGTGGTGCCGGTGGTGGTGAAAGAGAGTCCAAAGACTAAAGATGAGGCGTTGATCAAAGAACAACAGATCATGCAAGAGCAAAAAGCGTTGTTTGACCTCTCCATCGGTGGTTATCTCTCTAAAGCAAGCGTGTTGAATAGCAAGCAACAGGCACATTTGGACTATCGAATCGCGATTCTTAAAACCTATCCCAGCTTGAAAATTACGATTGAAGGCTATTCTGATAATTTGGAAGGTGATGTGTTTGCTCAAAGTCGCGCCGATTACGCGAAAGGCTATATGGTGACTAATGGTATTGCAGAAAGTCGTATCACAACCGTGAATCGCGGCAATTGCTGTCCGTTATTGTCTAACACCAGCGAATTAAACCGCACCTTGAATCGCCGCATCCTGATTGTGATTCAATAACGGGCTACAACAGTCTGACGCTTTTGTATTTGCCTTTTTGAGGTTTGGTTTTGTTCAAATCGACTGTGTACTTAATGAAGAGTTCATGGCTGCCCGACGATACTTTGATAATGTCCGAAATCGGATAATCGTAGGCATAGCCCACTTCAACCACTTTGAATTTGCCGCCCAACAGGAGTGTCAAGGCATCATCCCGTCTCCAAGAAACGCCTCCCCAGAACGTTTTATTGTAGACCAAACGCAGTGACACGTCAATTTGAGTTTGTTTCCACAGCCCTTTTAGGGCGTTCGGCTTACCGGCCTCTTGTAGCGAATCTGCGAGCACTTTTTGGGTACTCATTTCGATCGTTTTCACCAAAATTGACGGCTTTAATTCTATGAGCGGATTACTTAAAGTTAGATTGTATCCGGCAGTAAAATAATAGGTACGTGGAATTTCCAACGTCGTTTTTTCATCTAATTCCAGTTTAGGAGCCAGTAAATGGGTGGCACTCAGTCCGGCATACCATTTTTCTTTTTCGTAAAAAACACCAAAAGCGGCATCAATAGAACTTCCCGACACTTTGGTACGCGGAATGGCTTCATCGTTGGGGTCATAAAAATCATCATCCGGGATTTCCACTCCTGTCCCGTCAAACGACTCGTCAATCATGCCACCACGCAATCCAATGCTCAAATTTCCTTTTGCAAACTTAAACTTTTTGGCAATCTGCCCCGACATCAGTGAGGATTTGAACAATCCGATTTGATCGTCATACATGGATAAACCCACGCCAAACTCCTGTCCCAAAAGTTTCAGAGGCATTTCTGCGGTCATAATGCCCGTTTTTGGAGCATGCTCCACACCAAGCCATTGCAGGCGATAAAGTCCGGTCACCTCCATATTACCCGACACGGCTGTACGCCCGGGATTAAAATACGACGGAATAGCCCAATAGTTGCTCACCTGCGCATCAAATTGTGCCCACAGGGGGCAGCAACAGACAAGCAGCAAACCAATTCCAATGACAATCCGTTTCTTCACGCTTAACTAACGCAAAAAAGAATAAAAAATTGTATTACTTATTTTTTTTACACCACGACACAATATAAAATAAAATAATGCGTTAATACAATTGAAACGTAAGAATTATTTTATAGAAATAGGATGATAACGACACAAAAAATACAACTTGGATTGCTGTGCACACTTATTGTGATGGCAATGACTGCTTGTGGTAAAGCCTATACGGAAGGTGGCGAACTCGTGGGCGTTGGTGCACAAGCTTGGAGTGAGGTGACACCACACGGCATGGTGCTGATTAAACGTGGTTCAATCGAAATGGGAACGGCGGAAAATGATACACTGTGGGGTACTCCCAAGGATGCAAAGGGCATTTCTGTCGATAATTTTTGGATGGATGCTACCGAAGTTACCAATGCAGAATACCGCCAATTTGTCTATTGGGTGCGCGATTCGATTATTCGCGAACGTTTGGCAGACCCGGCATTGGGTGGCAACGACTTGTTTAAAATAACCGAAGACAAGGACGGCAACCTGTATGAACCGCCTATTTTGGATTGGAAACGCCCCATTCCTACCGAACGGCGTGCTACGGAAGAAGAATTAATGGCAATTCACAGCGTTAATTACACGAATCCCGTCACGGGCGAAACGCGCTTAGATCCCGCACAGATGGTTTATCGCTACCAAGTATATGATGCTACACAGGCTGCTTTGCGACGCAACCGGTTAGACGCGATGCGACGCAACTACAATACCGACATTGTAGCAAATCCCGAAGACGTGGTGATGATTTCCAAAGATACTGCCTACATCAATGAGGACGGCAAAATTATCCGCGAAACCCTCACGCGTCCGTTGTCGAGCGAGTGGGATTTTGTAAACACCTATATTATAAACATTTATCCCGACGAAAGTGCTTGGGTTAACGATTTTAATAACTCGCAAAACGAGACTTATATGCGGTTGTATTTCAACCACCCCGGCTATGATGAGCATCCGGTTGTAGGGGTGTCGTGGGAACAGGCGCAGGCTTTTTGTGTGTGGCGAACCGAACTTCTGAAACGGTCGCTAACCGGTGCGGCACGTGCGAATGTGGAACCGTTCCGTTTGCCGACTGAGGCTGAATATGAATATGCGGCACGTAGCGGCAAAACCGCCAATATCTACCCTTGGAAACAAGCTGGTGTGACGGGCGATAAAGGTTGCTTTCTGGGCAATTTTAAGCCGGGCGATGGCAATTATACGGAAGACGGGCATTTGATTACGGCTAAGGTAGGCTCATTTATGCCTAACGAATATGGGTTGTATGACATGGCAGGCAATGTCGCCGAATGGACATCCACGACTTTTTTGGAGTCGGGTTTGGAGTTGATGAATGACATCAATCCGCAATATACCTACCGTGCCGCGAAAGAAGATCCTTATAACGCGAAGAAAAAAGTGGTGCGAGGTGGCTCGTGGAAGGATGTGGCACATTTTATGCGAGCAGACATTCGCTCGTTTGAATATCAAAATGAACAACGGTCTTACGTCGGCTTCCGGTGCGTGCGCACCCAAGTGGGTACGGCAAAAAAATAACAATTTATAATTTGAAAAAAATGGAATTTAAAACGAAATTCAAAACGAGAGCAAATAATGCTATTGCTAAATTCCTTTCCAGTTCGAAGGGGAAACGATTTTTTCAAGTATTCTATAGTTTAGGTGCCTCCATCATCATTTTGGGGGTATTGAGCGAAATTATGCACTGGTCAGGCGGCTGGGGGCATGTGTTGCTGTATATCGGCTTTTTCACAGAAGCCTTAGTGTTTGCGATTTCTGCTTTCGACAAACCTGCCGAAGATTGGGAATGGGATCGTGTATTTCCGGTTCTTGACAACGAGGAGGTGGATGCGCCTGTCTTTGCAGGGAGTTTCAGCGGCGGTTATTCCGGCGATGGTGCTAACCATGCTCTTGCCTCTGTTGTGGATGAAAAAGATCGCCAGGCACTGACGGAAAGTATTCACCAGATGACAGTGGCTGCCGATGATTTTGTCAAATTGACGAAAGAGATGGGGCAGTTTAATGTAGTTACAGACACTCTGGCTGACGTTTCTAACGGTATTAGCGAATCGTCGCGCAACTATGTGACCCACATGGGCAACCTGAATCAGAATATTGAGGGACTAAACGCGGTGTATGAAATGCAGTTGAAAAGCGTTGGTACACAAATTGATGCCATCAAAAATATCAATGAAGGGTTGGTACGCATCAAAGACCTTTACCAAGGGTCGCTACAAGACAGTTCGATATTCCAAAAGGAAACTGAAATCATGGCAAAACAGTTGAAAGAACTCAACGCCGTTTATGCCCGTCTGTTGTCTGCAATGACCTCCGGAGGAGCTCCAATTCATAACTCATAATTCAAACTCATAACTCATAAATTGAAATAGGATGTCAGTAAACAGTCCAAATTCTCCAAGGCAGAAGATGATCAACTTGATGTATGTCGTTTTCATCGGTATGCTTGCGCTCAATGTTTCTTCGGAAGTGTTGGACGGTTTTGAATTGGTGGAAGAGAGCGTGCTTCGCTCCGTCAATGCGTCTAATCAACAAAATAATCGTATTTATCAAGATTTGGTAGCCTATCACAAAGCTAATCCTGAAAAAACAGGATATTGGTACGATAAAAGTGTGAATGTCAAAGCCAAATCCGACTCGTTGTTTAATTATATTCAAGCGTTGAAAGTTCGGATTGCTCGACAGGCTGATGGAAAAAAAGGTGATCCTGAAAATCTCAAGCATGCCGACGATTTGAATGCTGCTTATGACGTGATGTTTGTTGAAAAAGGGGCTGATGGGAAAGCCGATGAAGTCAAATTGAAAACATCTATTGACGCTTATCGCAAGTATATTGGCTCTTTGATCACGAATCCCGATGTCAAAGAGATGGTAGAGAACAATTTACGCACCGAACCATCGTCCAAAGCGAAAGCAAAGCATAAGTCGTGGACGGAAGCGATGTTTCAATCGATGCCTGTGGCAGCAAGTATTACGTTGTTGACCAAGTTGCAAAATGATATTTGTGATGCAGAAGGCGCTGTGTTGCGTGAACTGTTGCGCAATATTGACGTGACGGATTTTCGTGTCAATGAAATTACCGCATTTGTCATTCCTGAAGCGCAAACCGTGATGCGAGGCACTTCCTACAAGGCAAATATTGTGTTGGCAGCTATCGACACCACCCAACAACCACGCATTTTTGTGAACGGCAAGCAGTTGCCGGAAAGTGCAAACGGTCAATATGTGGTTGGAGCAGGTTCTACGGGTACGTTCCAAGTCAAAGGATATATCGAAATGGCAAGTAGCGACGGCTCTTTCCAAGTGCGCAATTTCGCCACCGACTATTTTGTGGTTGAACCGAGTGCTACCGTTGCGCCCACATTGATGAATATGCTCTACGCGGGTATTGCAAACGAAATACGGATTTCTGTGCCGGGAGTACCCAGTCAAAACATATCGGCAAGTATTTCCAACGGGACATTGACACATAAAGGTAACGACCTCTGGGTGGCTAATGTGCGCTATGGTTCGGATGCCGTGATTTCGGTGCGCGCCAAAGTCGGCAATGTCATGCAGGAAATGGCGAAAAACACGTTCCGTGTGCGTCAACTCCCCGATCCGTCTGCTTATTTGACGGTTACCAATGCGGACGGCAACAAGGTGCGATTCAAAGGTGGTCCGCTTCCTAAATCGTCGTTAGCCAATGCAGATGTTTTGAGTGCGGCGATTGATGATGGTATTCTGGATATTGGATTCACGGTCTTGCGATTTGAAGTGCAAAAATTTGACGGATTGGGATTGGCGATCAAAGAATCATCCGAAGGCGCCGGCTTCTCAGCGCGTCAAAAAGACTTGATACGCAGCATGAATCGCGGACAAACCCTGTTGATACGTTCGATTTCGACACGGGGTCCCGATGGTGTGACGCGCACGCTTAATTCGCCCATCGAAATAATAATCATCTAATCGTATTGAAAATGAAGTCAAAAAAACAGACAAATAGTGTCATTCCCGCGAAGAATATGGGAACAAAACAACATACAAGCGGTGTCATTCCCGCGAGCCTGCCCCCGCGCAGGCGGGGGGCGGGAATCCCCTTCAAGCAGTTCCTCCCGCAGCTTTTAATGCTGTTCCTGCTCTTGATTGGAGTAACGCAAATTGTATCCGCTCAAAATCAGCCGGCGCAACCCACGCGTCCTACGCGTCAGCGTCCCTCTCAAGCCGCTGCTGCTGAACATAGCGTGCCTGTGCTATCTGAACGGGCGCAAATCAAAAACCAGGAAGAATCCTCTATGCCGTTGCACATCGTTTGGGAACGCATCGTGTATCGCAATGTGGACTTGACGAAAGACAATAATGCGGCGTTGTACTATCCGGTGCAGCCGGTTGACGATCGTCAAAATTTATTCACGTTATTGTTTAAGTTGTTGCAAGACGACAAAATTCCGGCTTACACGTATGTTGACGGACAAGAGGTGTTTAGCGACAAACAGCGAATCAATTTTGAGGAAATTCTCAAAAAATATCAAATAGCATACACCAAAAACGGTACGCGTTTTGTCGTGGATGAAGGCGATATTCCCGGTTCGGAAGCCACCCAATACATGATCAAAGAAGGTTACTATTTTGACCAGGCAACAGGTTCGTTCAAGACTGAAGTGCTGGCGTTGTGTCCGATGTTGGTGCGTCCCGACTACTACTATGGTGGAGCGCCCACGCGTGAACCGCTGTTTTGGGTGCGTTACGACGATATTCGCCCGTATATTTCGCGCGAACTGATTATGACGTCCAACTACAATAATGTGTTGACCTATACGATGGACGATTATTTCCGAAAGAATATGTACACCGGCGACATTGTGAAAACGATGAATCTGATGGGCAAAACCCTCGCACAAGAAGTAGGCTCGACCAATCCCGATTCATTGCGGTTGGCGCAAGACAGCATCGAACGTCAATTAAAATTTTTCGATGAAAAATTGTGGGTCTACAACGATTCAACGGCGATTAAGGCAGAAAATACCAAACTCAACAAGTCAACTAAATCGTCAGCAAAGACTGTAAAAACTGTAAAGACAGAGAAATCAGAGAAGTCAGAGAAAACAGCAACGCCTAAAGCAACGAACAGCAGCACCCCGACTAAAAGTGTTCGGAGAACCCGCTAATAGGTCAAATAATGTTCACAAGCAACGCCTGGGGCAATAGCCGTCGCGAACCGTCAGCAAGTTCCTCAATCGTAATAAATTGAGTGTCGTCAGGCAATAAATCAGCGACTTTGTCAGGCCACTCGATGAAGCAAATCGCACCACTGTCGAAATAGTCACCGGCACCGATGGCTTCGGCTTCGCGCGCATCGTTGAGACGATAAAAATCGAAATGATAAATCAGTTCGGCAGTCGTGCCGGAGCGATACTCATTCACAATAGCAAACGTAGGGCTATTGATAACGTCCGTCACGCCCAATTCTTCGCACACCGCTTTAATAAACGTCGTCTTCCCCGCACCCATCGCGCCGGTGAACGCAAACACCGAACTGTCGCCCATCTGTGCCACAAATTCTTTCGCCGCTTCGCGAATTGCATCTAACTCTTTTATCACAATCGGATTCATCTCGCAAAGATACAAAAAAATTCCCATCCACCTCATTACCCAATTGAAAATGAAACGAAACGAAAAAAAATCGAGTAACGAGGTTTCCGGGAATTTTTTAAAAAGAAAGAAGCACCCGTCCAGGCAAAAAATGAAACGAATTAAAAACAACCCGTGCGGGTGCTCTTTCTTTAGATGTCACGCACACAGCGCACCGTGAACCACGAGCCGGTCGCGTTCGCTGGGGTAGTCCAGGAGC
>JAISKM010000005.1 GCA_031261285.1 Candidatus Symbiothrix sp.
ACAGACGGTGTTATCGGTAACGAAATAACCAATGCTACTACGGGTGGCGGTTTAACTCGTTCGGGTTTAGGCACAGCCGTTTCGCCATACACTCTTGGTATTTCCACTAATGGCGTAACCACTACGCACCTTGCTGACAATAGTGTGACATCTGCTAAAATCGCAGACGGTACAATTTCGGCTACAGATATTGCCACCGGTGCCGTGACATCGGATAAAATTCTGAACGGTACCATAGTTGCTGCCGATTTAGGGCAAATGAGCGCAACCAGCGGGCAGGTCTTGAAATGGAATGGCTCGGCTTGGGCACCTGCTGCCGATGCCGGTATAACAGCCGAAGTGGACGGCATCATTGGCAACGAAGTGACTGATGCGACAGCCAGTGGCGGTTTGACACGTTCCGGCTCCGGCACTGCTGCTGCGCCTTACACGCTTGGAATTTCCACTAATGGCGTAACCACTACACACCTTGCTGACAATAGTGTGACATCTGCTAAAATTGTAAATGGAACGATAGATGCCACTGATTTGGGACAAATGGGCGCATTAAATGGGCAAGTCTTGAAATGGAATGGTATTACGTGGCAACCTGCTGCTTTAGCAGCCGAAGTGGATGGTATCGTTGGAAACGAAATAACTGATGCAACAGCCAGTGGTGGTTTGACACGTTCCGGTGCCGGAACTGCGGCATCGCCATACACACTTGGAATTTCTACCGGTGGCGTAACCACTACACATCTTGCTGCAAATGCTGTCACATCCGCTAAAATTGCTGATGGCACAATAACTGCTGCCGATTTAGGACAAATGAGTGCAACAAGCGGGCAGGTCTTGAAATGGAACGGTACCGTTTGGGCACCCGCTGCTGATGCTGGTATAGCAACCGAAAGTGACGGTATTGTCGGTAATGAAGTGACCAATGCGACTACTAATGGAGGTTTGGCACGTTCCGGCTCCGGGACTACAGAGTCGCCTTATACGTTGGGTATTGCTACCGGAGGCATTGCTACTGCACACCTTGCCGATAATACGGTGACTGCTGCAAAAATTGTTGATGGAACGATTACAAATGCAGATATAGATTCCAATGCGAATATTTCAGGAAGTAAAATCGCTGCCGGAAGTATTACCACTACTCAAATCGCTGCCGGAACCATTGCCGCTGCCGATTTAGGACAAATGGGTGCCACCACAGACCAAGTACTTACATGGAATGCAGGAGGGTGGCAACCCAAAACACCGTCGCCGATGGGAGTAACTGCCGTCAGCGGATCCAATGGCATTACCGTTTCTAATGGAACAACCACTCCGGCGGTTAGTTTGCCCACGGGAAATACCAGTGGAGAAGTTTTGAAATGGAACGGTACCGCTTGGACATCGGCTCCTGATGCAGGTATAGCAGCCGAAACCGACGGTATTGTCGGCAATGAAGTGACCAATGCGACTATTAATGGCGGTTTGACACGTTCCGGCTCCGGTACTGCTGAATCCCCTTATACGCTTGGAATTTCTACCGGTGGCGTAACATCCGAGCATATTGCCAATGGTACCATCGCAACTGTCGATCTTGCCAATCAAGCTGTGACAACGGCTAAAATCGGCAATGGTGCAATTTATCCAAGCAAATTGAATGTAGATGGCGACAGGGGATTTGTTTGGATGGAACGTGAAGATGATGATGATTATTTTACAACCTATACGCAAATTTCCGGTTCACAGATTTCCGACAATACGATTACCAATGTCGATATTAATGCTTCCGCAGGTATCACACTTAATAAATTATCTGCTGTTAACAGTACAGTCGGTAATAGTGGTGCTTCTCAAGGACAGGTACTTACTTGGGATGATGGTGGTTGGCAACCTAAAACACCGACATCATCATCGGGCGTTACTTCTGTTAGTGGTTCCAGCGGTATTACTGTAACCAATGGCACAACTACTCCGAATGTCAGTATTGGAGAAGGAAGTATTAGCAGTTATCACATTGGCAACGGAGCCGTTACATCGGATAAAATTCTGAACGGAACGATAAAAGCAGAAGATTTAAACAGTATGGGGGCAACATCCGGACAATCTCTCGTATATAAAAGTGGTGCTTGGGCACCTGCTACTACCTGGGCAACTCCGGTCACAATTAACGGTGGCAGTGGTACTGCTTTGTCAACCGGCAGTATAACGACCGGCGACTATAAGGATATTTATGAATGGACAGGATTGGAAGCCGGTTTATACAACCTTCGGTTGAGAATTGGAGGTAGTACAGCTAAATTTATATTGCAATCGACCGTTGCCTTTGGCACTTCTGTTCCGTTTGAAGTAACCTCTAATACTTCGAATGATGGTACCGTTGAAATCATGTTTAATTATTACTATACAGGAGGTTCTTTAAAACTCAAAGCATATTGTACAGGAGGGTGTCCGGGTAGAGTACACGATTTATATTTAGCTCGTTTCTAAAAGCAAATTTGATATGAAAAAGATACAATTAATATATTTCT
The DNA here is from genome assembly GCA_031261285.1 of Candidatus Symbiothrix sp. Classification (GTDB taxonomy): domain Bacteria; phylum Bacteroidota; class Bacteroidia; order Bacteroidales; family Azobacteroidaceae; genus Azobacteroides. The sequence goes on from JAISKM010000005.1 coordinate 2,502, forward strand.
TCGGTTTAATGTTTGTGTCGCCTGTCGTGGCACAAACATCAACTGCCAATTGGCACAGTCAAGTCAGTATCGGCGATAATCCGACAATTATCAATGCCGATATTACTTTGAAGCCAACGGCTGAATTATTACTCGGCTCTCATCTACAGCGTGGACTAAAGACCAACAAACTGGATGTTACAGGCAATTACACAGGAGAGGCAGGAGCAAAAGTTTATCTCTCAATTGCAGGTAATACAAAGGAGGATGGACATGGATTTATACAGCCAATGGCACAACCGAAATTATTCCCGACTGGCTGGATGCGTGGAATGGCGATTACATGGATGTGGTACGTGCGAAAGCAGAAGGCTCCAACGCGGATGCCTTTCATATCAAGGAGGTAATCGGTGATTGTGGCGAGTACAATGTGTTTTTGGTGCACAGAAAGGATGGTGCGGATTTGATTTGGTCTGTTTACGGAACACGGTCTTTGTCGTTGCTTGTGCCGTTAAAAAATCATACATTGCTGGCAAACAACAATGCGGAAACCAATGGCGGTTATAAGTTTGTTTACTACTATTGGTATAAAGACGGGCAACTACTGCAAGAAGGCTCTCACGATGAATTGGGTGGCAGTTATTATACCGGCGGTGCCGATTTGGACGTGGGTGCGGAATATAGAGTAAAAGTGATAGACACGGAAGGCAAGTATCATTATTCCTGCCTCTATCGCTACTTGCCGCAAGAAATCACTCCGCAAGTCAAGGCTTATCCCAATCCGGTCAGTCGCGGTATGCAGGTTTATGTGGAAGTAGAATCCGGCAATGAAACACTCTTGGATAATGCGACTGTCGAAATCTATAATTCTTTGGGACAATACCTTGGCAAAGTAAAAGCAGAAGGTCGCCGAATTACACCGGTAGAATTACCTCAACGGGCAGGCGTTTATATTCTGAAATTCAAGTCAAACGATTTGGAAACGAATTTTAAAATCATCGTTAATTAAAAAAGGACGAATATGAAAAAGAAAAAAATCATATCCAATGTGTTTTATAGAAGTTCCCTGTTGCTCATTGTGGTGCTTTTATCGACGAATACAAGTTGCGGACAGACCGATGAGCCATCGAGTGATATGTCTGAATGGTATTTTGCTATTGACGGTCAGACAAAGTCTGCGACCGACAGTTTATTGGCGGAACAATATTTGAAAACAAGCTATTTCCCGTATGAAATTTCCGTGTGGGGTGCAGGCGGAATCTCCCGGTTACATTACAATACGGGAGTTGGAAATGCTAATTCAGGTGCCGGTAATGCGTTCGGTATAGGCTATACCAATTTCTTTAATCCTTATTGGGGATGGTCTTTAGGAGCAGAATATGCTGTTTATCAAAGGTCTGTCACGGTTAACGGACTAAATGACAGTTATAGAACCTGCGATATATTGGGCAATAAAATCATTTATCATTCGCATCTGGATAACTATCGGGAGCAGCAACGCTTGGGAATGGTCAATATTCCTTTATCGCTCCTGTATCAAAGGGGCTATAACACTAAATTTTATGCTTCTGTGGGCATGAAATTAGGGTTGCCGATTTATGGATACTATAAGAGCAATCCGTCTGTTCTGACCACTGCGGGTTATTATCCGGATTACGACCAGTTGGAAATTTGGCAAAATGATTTAGGCTATGGCGGTTTTTCCATGCAAGGCAGCAAAACCAATTTGAATTTTGGTGTGTCTTTTATGGGCACAATGGAAACCGGCGTTAAATGGAGCGTGGGCGTAGGAAAAGACCTTTATACGGGGATTTATATGGATTATGGGTTTAATAATGTGCTGAAAGATAATTATTCCGGTAATCGGCTGGTGGAATATAGCACTGAAAATCCGGCAAGTCCGGTGATGCACGGGGTGCTGACTTCGCAGTATCCGATTGATAAAGTTTCGCCATTGGCAATTGGGCTTAAAGTAAAATTTGGTTTTTCGGTAGGCACTAATAATTGGTTGTCAGCCCGAAAAAAAATCAAATCAAGGCAATTTTCCGAAACGGACATTGAAGCTAACTCTTATGAGCCTGTCCTTCCAAAAGAAGAAATGCCTGTGCAAAATGATGAGCCAATTCAGCCGACAGTGGTAACTGATGTGCAAGATATTCTCATCGAATCATCCGATTGCAATTGTGAGAAAGCATCGGTGGAACAGATTCAAAAGGATATTGCAAGCATGAAAGCAATGACTAATTACGATTTGGGGCTGGTTTCGGTTACTGTGGAACAACAATCAACGCTTGACCAATATGTTGAACTGTTGCAGGCAAATCCACAAATTAATGTGGAAATTATCGGGCATACTTGCGATACAGGTTCGGATGCGGTTAATCTGCGTGTCGGGCAGCAAAGGGCAGATTTTGCCAAAGATTATTTGGTCAAGCAAGGTATTTCACCCGATCGCCTGCACACTTCCAGCAAGGGAGAGTCTGAACCTGCTTTTCCGAATACAAGTAAGGAGAATCGAAAGAAAAATAGACGGTTGGAAATCAAAATCATGGAACAATAGTTTGTTTTACTCAGTCTGAATAGTGAAAAACCTCGTCGAATCGGTTGGATGGACGAGGTTTTTTCTGTACGACAAAACGGAGGATACATTTCTTTTTTGTCATGTTATTCTCATTTCCGGGGCAAAGTTATCGCTGTGCTTTTCCGGGTTGTCAAGGTCAAGCCCCTGACAGGGTTTCTGGGAAAAATCTCCACATTCGCTTGCGCTCATGTAGTATTTTTCCCGAAAACCTTGACAACCCTCGCACAGCGATTCTTTTTGCCCCAAAATGAGAACAACATGATAAAATTATTTATATAAACAATGTATAACAATATGAATGATAATGATGTTTTAACGGTATGCGAAATAAAGGTAAGCTACCAGCCAAAAATCAAGGCAAGCGACCGCCCTGTAATGCAAACTTCCCAAGATTTGTACAAACTTTTTATTGACAAGGTATTCGACCCGGATACAATCGAACTGAAAGAATTTTTCAAAGTTGCACTTTTGAACTCTGCCTGCAAATTATTGGGTGTACACCATCTCTCGGAAGGCGGATCTTGCCAAACGATAGTGGATATTAAACACATCATGCAAGCGGCTATACTGGCGAATGCAAAAGATATTGTTCTGTGCCATAACCACCCGTCAGGAAGCCTGTATCCAAGTTCGGAAGACGATTTGGTGACAAGAAAAGTTCAAGAAGCCTGCAATATAATGGGGTTTACCTTAATGGATCATCTAATAATCGCGTCTGAAAAATACTATTCTTATGCAGATGAGGGACGCCTATTATAAAAACACTTCCGGCGAAAAAGTGTAATAAATTCGCCCAATAAATAATTCATTAATCATTTTAAAAACAATTGTATGAAAAAGAAAATTTCAAACAAAAAACAGGCAGGAGAAGAAAAACAACAGCTACAAACTCCCGCAACAGTGGAAACCTCAAAAGGTAATCCGGAAATCATTCAAAACATCGAACTGTCGATGATCGTATGCAATCCCTACAATCCGCGCAAGTACCGACCGGATGAAGATTTAAGGGAATTGTCGAAAAGTATTGCCAATTTCGGCATTATTCAACCCATTACCCTTCGTCCAAAGGATGACCGGTATGAAATCGTGTGTGGAGAACGACGTTACCGTTCATCCTTGATGGCAGAACTGACAACGATTCCCTCTATCATCAAATCTTACACCGACGAGGAAGCGATGGAAATTACTATTCTCGAAAACCTCCAGCGGAAAGACATATCTCCGGTAGAGGAAGCCGTATCATTCGGGCGATTGATGGAACTGCGCGGATACACGATTGAAGATTTGGTAACCCAATTCGGTAAAAGTGATAAATACATCCGTTCACGCCTTCAACTGCGCAACCTGACAGATGAAATAGCCGACCTCATCCTCCAAGATGAAATTACTTTGGCTATGGCTCTTGAACTCGCCCGATTCTGTCCGGAAATTCAAAAAGACGTTTACAGGGAACATCTCTCAGAAGAAAATAACTCCTCATGGAAACATTTGTCTGCCGGTGAATTTCACAGTCGAATGGAAGCCGGATACAGTAACGACTTGTCCAAATACGAGTTCGACAAGACCGATTGCAACGATTGTCCGCATAATTCCGCTAAATTTGATCTGTTTTTAACCGGTAATTGCGGCAGTTGCCAGAATGTCGGTTGTTTGCAGTATAAACAAAGCGAATACATGGCTGCCGAAGCCGCAAAATTGGTCGAAACAGGCCCAAATATCGGCGTATGCGTAACTCCTCATTCTAACGCATCGGCTGACGTGGTTGAACATCTCTCCGACATCGGTTGCGATGTATATGAAATTATTCCGGAACGCTATCCTGTACAGCCTGTCGAACCGGTCATGGAATCTTTCAGCTCGAAAAAAGCGTTTGCGGAAGCCAAACAAAACTATATGAATATTTTGCAGCAACGCGATAGCCGCATATCCGAACTCCAAGCACTGGCATCCGAAGGCAAGATACAGCTTCTGGTCGATGTAAGCGGTACAAAACCGGAACTCTGTTACCGGACGATTACAGAAACGGTAGAACCGGAATCGACGGAAAAACCAATCGAAAAACTCCGTAAACAGGATGAACGTAACAAAGAAATCGCCATCGAGAATGCGGTTGAAGACGTAAAACAGTTGATTAAGGACAGAGAAGTCCCAAACAGTGAATTTCAAGCCTTCGAGGAAGAACTGCTTTACTTTCTTATGCTTTCCTCTCTCAGAAAAGAGAACTATCGGATGTTCGGATTTGAAAATGATTATTTGCTGAGTGCCGAACAGAAAGCAAGCGTTTTATCTACGCTAACCGAAGAACAGAAAACGACTGTCCGGCGGGATTTTATTGTACGAAATCTGTCAAATACAGCCGGCGTTTGCAAACAATCGTTCCTCTTAATTGATTTTGCCACTTTGCATTTTCCGGAAATGACCGCGCAAATAAAATTGCATCACAATGAAACTTTCAAAAAACGTCACGAACGGATTGAAGAAAAAATCAAAGTGTTAGCTCCTACCGAAAAACAGACGTTTGACGAAGCAGTTGTTGTACCGAAAGAAACCCTCATGTTGCAATTACCGGCGCAGAGAATGACGGAAGAAATAACAGAAGTCATTGCCGAACATGTAGATGTTCCGGATTCAATCACCGTCGAGGATACCGGTATGGATGATATACAGATTTATCCCGGATTACTGCAAATGGCAATAATCGGTGAACTGCCGGAGAGCGAAGAGCAACATTTCAACCACATATTGCTCGCCGAAGCAGTTTAGGAAGTTATACCTGAAAATACCCTGCACATGGCTGTCAAGCGATTGCAGGGTATTTGGACAAATAAGCCAAAACCTTAATTATTTCCTTTCCTGATATGTAAAATGATGACAGAAGATGACATAAATAGACCGTCTGAATGACGCTCTTGTTTCCTGTCCTATATTCGCTTTCCAATTCCGCAATCTTCCTTTTGAGAGAGTACGGATAATATTGTTTTACATTTAATAACAACTGTTTATGGAAATCATCAGTATAGAAAAAAAGACTTTTGAAGCGATGATGACACGCTTTGAGATGTTTGCCGCAAAAGTGCAAATGCTGTGCCAAAGGCACAGTGAAAAGAAAATGAAGAAATGGTATGACAATCAGGATGTGTGCCTTATTTTAAGAATCAGTCCCCGCACCCTCCAGACGCTTCGCGACAATGGAACATTGGGTTACACTCAAATCAATCACAAAATGTTCTACAAGCCCGAAGATGTACAAAATGCCATCACAGTGGTTGAGGACAGAAAGAGAATACAAGAAATTAAACGCAATAAAAAACAATCCTGAATAAATCTATCACTATGGACTTGATAACAAAAACAGACGAGATTGTCGTTTCTTTCCTTGACAAAATCGAAAAAATGGATACAGGAATTAACGAAATCATTAAAAACTCCCGGCAGTTTCTAAACGGAGAACGGTATTTATCCGATAAAGAAGTATCCCTTGCGCTTAAAATCAGCCGCCGGACATTGCAGGATTACCGCAGTGAAGGCAAAATGCCGTATTACCTGATTGGTGGAAAAGTACTCTATAAGGAGAGCGATATAGAGAAAATGCTATTAAACAATTTCTGTGAACATAGTCATTGATTAACAATCTGTTTACCGTTGGGAGAAAAATAGAGAACAGTCATTTTTATTTCATTGGCAAAGCTATTTCCGTGTTCTTATCTGCCGTAAAGGTCAAGCCCTGACGGGTTTTGGAGAAAATCATCCTCGCTTCGCTTGCGGTATTTTCCCCAAAAACCTTGACGGCAGGAACACTCCAATGACGCAGCCACTGAAATTAAAAAATGACTGTTCAACTTATTAAATTCATGGATTATGAATACTTGTTTTCAAACTCAACAAAAATCGGGATTGACAAAAGCAATCCTTAAAAGTCTTTCTATTCTGCTGCTTGCAACTATCGGATTCTGGTTCATAAGCAAAGCAGGAATACCACCGTTCGCGGCGGCTTTCATCCTGATATTCTTTCGTGGAATACTCCGCTTTCTGTTTAAGATGATTTGTTTTCTTGTATCGGCAGGCATCCTTGTCTATCTGTTAAGTGTCATCCTCTAATACGAATGAATCATGAACAATTACGCATCAATTGTAAGCGCAACACCCAAAGGATTCGGCATAAGCAACGCAATATGCTGGGAACAAGTGTGTACGCCCCAATCATCGCATCAGCCGGTAAGAGTTGGCGTATATCTGGAAGACTTTTTTCAAGAGCCGAATGAATCCAAACGGCACGAAATAATTAGAAACTTATTTAAAAATTATCATTAATATGGCAAACATTTGTACAAACAAGATGTTCCTGTCCTCTAAGAACAGGGAACTCATTAAATCCATTGTAAAAAAAATGGAAGAAACATTTTCCTGTGATGTTGTAAACAACAATGAAGAGGATGATTATCGCGAGATAGATTTTGATTCTCGCTGGACATTTCCATCCGAAGAAATGGAACAGTTGACAGTTTCGCTATCGAATGCAGACGACCTGTATATTCGAGTTCTCAGTTACGAATTTGGGAACGATTATGTAGCCTACAACATTTACACCTCTGGCGAGTGGTGTGATAAACTCGCAGATAGATATTAACCATTGACTTTCAATTCATTTTCTTCCAACAAAGCGTATTTGCCCCTTATGCGTTCGGACAATACTTTCATATCCTGATTTACTGTCTGATCCAGAATTTTCGCATAAATTTCAGTGGTTTCTGTGGACGTATGCCCCATCAACTTGCTTATGGTAGCAATAGGAACGCCCTGAGCAAGCGTAAAATGGGTAGCAAAAGTATGCCTCGCCATGTGAAAAGACAGATGCTTGATTCCACATAAAGTTTCTATTTTCCTGAAATTCCGGCAAAGACAACTGGGGGAAAGTTTTTTAAACAATTTTCCGTTGTTTCTAAGATTGTTGTATTTTTCCATAATCAGCAACGGCATTTTCATCAAAGGAATGTTACATTCAACCTTTGTCTTCTGCCGGTTGATGCAAATCCATACTTTACCGTCCTTTGCCGTTACCAAATGCTTCTCGGAAAGATTGAAGACATCGGCATACGCTAATCCGGTGTAGCAGGAAAACACAAATATATCCCGAATATAACAGAGTTTCTCCTCTGCAACAGGTGTTTGCATCAGTTTTTCTATTTCCTCCGGCTCTAAATGGCGGCATACCTTTTCCTCTGATTGACAGGCGTAAGTGTAGAACGGATTGTGCTTGAGTGTCCCTTGTCTGATTGCCCGGCGAATAATCTTTTTCAGATTTTTCATGTGCGCTGCAATGGTATTATTTTCCATATTCCGGTCTATTCTAAGATAAAAATCATACTTCTCAATAAAGGAAACAGTAAGAGCGCGAAGATTAATATCTTCTGTTTCGTATTCTTGCTTAATGAAATCCGAAAGACGGGTGTATGAACGTTCATAAAATTCAAGCGTACTTTCTTCCCGGTCAACACCAACTCTTAATTTTAATTCTTTGTTATGCTCCGCAAACAGTTTCAAGAGTTTTGTTTCCCGGATTCCAACGCCATCCAAAGCGTTTTTTACAAGTTCTGCCGTAATGTATCCCTGATCGTCCAAAATAGCATCATAATAGTTATCAATTTTGTCGATGTAATCCTCAATCGTTTTATTGACGGCTAAGGTTTGACGACTTTTGCCGATAGCCCTGTTTTCTTTTGCGTCCCAACAATCGGGATCGGCTTTAATCTTAAGACTGAACGCTTTTTGACCGGTATCTATCGTAATTCTGCCCATGACAGGACACAAACCGTCCTTTTTGGTATCTGTCTTTTTCAAGTAAAAGATAACAGAATAAGTGCTGCGCTGATTTTTGACCGTTTTTTCTAAATTCGTATTCATAATGTTTTTTCTATTTGAATTAATTGATATTTATTTTCTAATTTCAATTCCAATGCAGCCACATTTTCTCTGATACTGTCATTGGTAATTTTTGCATATCCGTTGGTTGAACTGATAGAACTGTGCCCCAACATTTTGCTGACACTTTCAATCGGCACTCCCTGCGACAGGGTAATCTCACTTGCATACGTGTGGCGTCCCATGTGGTATGTCAAATTGCGATTAAGTTCACAGATTGCGGCTATCTTTTTCAGATTTGTATTGATACCGGAATTACTTCCAACAACGAGTAATTTGCCGGTTTTATCAAGTCCCTGATATTTTTCAATAATTTTCAACGGAATGTCCAATAAGGGAATATTGCAAGCCACTCCCGTTTTCTGCCGACTTGTCTTTATCCACATTATGCCATCTTCTGCTTTCACTATGTTCTGCTTTGTCAAGTTACGCACATCTGTATAGGCTAATCCGGTAAAGCAGGCGAACAAAAATACATCTCGTGTCAGACAAAGACTCGAATTATTGAGCCTTGCATTCATTATCTTGTGTAATTCCTCCGCAGTAAGATATTTGCGCTTTGCCACTGATTTTTTAGCAGTATAGCCCCCAAATGGGTCTTTCGTGATTTTCCCTTCACTGATGGCATATTTGACCATTCTGCGCATGTGGGATACCTTTTCTTTGACAGTACAAGATGCCATGCGAAGCCCTATACGAAGATGATAATCATAGTCTTCGATAAATGAATAATTCAGTGCCGTAAAAGAAATGTCAGTAATTTTATATTTCTTTTTGATGAATTGGCGTAAATGGTTTAAGGAATTTTTCAAACCTTTTAATGTGTTTTCCTCTCTGTCTTTCCCGATGCGTTGTTCGTAATTTTCCAAATAGGCAGAAAAATAAGCAACCAATGTATCTTTTCGGGAAACAATACCCAAAAAAGCAACTCTCACTTGTTCGGCACTGACACGGTCATTAATCTTTGAAAGTTCCTTGTAATTGGCATGAATGGACACATTCATTCTATCCAATCGCCTGTTTAAATCCGTTGCTATCTTGCTTTTTCCAAGAGCACGACCGCAGTGGGTATCCCAGAGGGATAGCAGCACTTTCCTCTTAACGCTGAACGGTGCTTCTGTTTTGCCGATTCTAATATGTCCCATAACAGGGCATTTTCCCTCATCATCCATTTCATTCTTTTTCAGGTAGAATGACACCTTTAATTCATTTTTCATAACTCGCTTTTTTAATGTAAAATTATCACTATCCGAGTTATTCAAAACGAAGCAAAACAAAGCAGTTCGTAGAAACAAAATCGCCATTCGATTATTTTTTCTCCCTCCCGGCAATTTGTCTTGAAAAAACACTTATCTTTGTCAGCGGAAATGCAGTCTGTTAATGCTCCGGTTACTCATTTTCAACCAACCTCCCTGCTAAAAACAGGTAACGGATAAGTAAGGTAACTTTCGCTTAACATCGCTCATTTGTACATTTTTGACAAAGTGCAGAACAAACCGTATTAATGCGTAACTAACTGAAAATTCCGTAATTGACTTCACTTATCTTGCTATTGCTTTTTACTTCCGACTTTTTTTTGTATCTTTGCGGTGTGGAAATAGAGGCATCATATATAAAGAAGAAATTATCCGGACCCATTTTCAGGGTGATCAGCGAGGCAGCTGACGCTATGGGGCTGGAAACGTATATTGTAGGCGGATTTGTGCGCGACATGGCGTTGCATCGTCCGTCCAAAGACATTGATGTGGTGACGGTGGGCGACGGCATTGCATTGGCTCAGGAAGTGGCTAAACGTTTGGGCAAGAAGGCGTCCTTTGCGTTTTTTAAGACGTATGGCACGGCACAAGTGAAGTACAATGATACTGAAATTGAGTTTGTAGGTGCCCGCAAAGAATCTTACACCCGCGATTCGCGCAATCCGGTTGTGGAGCCGGGCACGTTGCAAGAAGATATGGAGCGTCGCGATTTCACGATTAATGCGATGGCTATTTGCTTGAATGCCAATCGTTTCGGTGAGTGGATCGATCCCTTTGACGGCATGCAGGATTTGGAAGACTGTCGCATCAAAACGCCCCTTAACCCCGACATCACGTTTAGCGACGACCCGTTGCGAATGCTGCGTGCGGTGCGTTTTGCCACCCAATTAGGCTTTTTCATTGCGCCGGATACGTTTGAAGCCATCGAACGCAATGCGTCGCGCATCGAAATTATCTCTAAGGAACGCATCGTCGACGAATTAAATAAAATTATTCTGGCACCGCGTCCGTCCATCGGTCTTGAATTGCTGGAACAAACCGGACTTTTGCAACTGATTTTGCCCGAACTCACTGATTTGAAAGGGATTGAGACGAAGGAAGGCATCGGTCACAAAGACAATTTCAGCCACACGTTGGCGGTGTTGGACAATTTGGCGCGCACCACGGACAATCTTTGGTTGCGTTGGGCGGCTCTGTTTCACGACGTTGGCAAACCGCGTGTCAAACGGTTTGACCCCAAACTCGGCTGGACGTTTCACGGACACGAATACAAGGGCAAGAAAATGCTCAAGTCGATTTTTCAACGCATGAAATTTCCGTTGGATGACCGCCTGCGCTACGTGGAAGCGTTGGTGTCGTTGCACATGCGCCCGATCGCATTGTCGGACGAAGAGGTGACGGATTCTGCGATTCGCCGGTTGCTTTTTGATGCCGGCGATGCCACCGAAGAGTTGATGCTGCTGTGCGAAGCCGACATCACCTCCAAAAATCCCGATAAAGTGCGCCGGTTTCTGCACAATTTCAAAATCGTGCGCAGCAAACTGAAAGAGATTGAAGAAAAAGACCGCGTGCGCAATTTTCAACCGCCAATTGACGGTTTGGAAATCATGGAACTATTCAACCTCCCACCCAATCGCATCGTCGGCGAACTCAAAACCGCCATCAAGGATGCCATCCTCGACGGTGTCATCCCCAACGATTACGATGCCGCACACGCTTTTTTGATGCAATTAGCGAAAGAAAAAAATATTGTTTGAACTGTGATTAAAACGAGAAATCAACCCCTACAGCAAACACTTTATTGGTGCGTGAATACACATCTTTCAGGGTATTGTTAGCGGTCAATTTTCCGCCTGCTGCATCAGGTGCATCCACCGTGTAATCACTATATGTTGACCAGAAATAACCGGCATTGATGCGTACTTTTTCCGACACATTGACTGCACCGCCGAAGCCCAAGGAGTAGGAACTGCACACAAAACTTAAATCGCGTTGATAGTCGTCACCTACGCCGTAGTGAGTGATTTGTCCGCCCCCACTGATCAAGAACATGTCGGTGATTTTGTATTCCACACCCACCAAATATTCGTTGGTCGAACCGGCGTATTGTTCTTTGTCATTGGCCATTTTGGAATCCGAATCGAAGAAATGGTGATAGCCCAAACTGGCTGTCAGTTGCGGGCAAATTTTGTAGGAAACACCGGCAGTAAAGAGCGCAGGCACATCGTTGGGCGTGTTCACACCATCCGGAAATGAATTTGTGTCATCTATTTTGGTCTTATTTTCCACATTCAGATGCGTGTTAAATTCATATTTTAGACCAATATTCAATTGATTGTAATTGAAATTAACACCGATAACCGGCGTAATTCCCCAGCCGGATTGGCTGCAATCGACGTATTTATCCGCTGTGGATGCCGATAATCCCAACAACTGATTTTTGTAATTCACCACACTCGGATCTTGAAGTTGAGGCAGTTGCGCTAACCCGTTAAAATAAGCAGACGCAGGAACCATGACCCCTGTACCCAGAGCAGGCACATTCGAGGTTGGATTGATTTGAATCGCTGTTAAATGACCCACATAACCATTGCTGACAAAATTCATTCGGAAACCGGCATAGCCCGAAAAGTGCTCCGAAATAGCATACGTTCCACCCAATTGTGCGCCATAAATAAAAGAACTTCCTTCCATATAAGCGTTCACGGAATATTGACCGGCTGTGAGCGTGGTGCCCGGCATCAATGCACCCAATGCCAAGCCCAGTTGATTGACGCCGTTTGGAAGTGCTGAGATGGGAGCTTCAAACGAGGGTAACCCTTTATTAAAAGTGGCTTTACCACCCCCACCTGTCACGGCAAACGAACCTGAAAGCACCCAATCGCCCGTTTTGTAAGCCGCTTGAATACTTGGAATGATTGGAGCCGAAGCCTTACCTTCAAAGGCTTTTGTAACATCCCCTCCAAAGCCGGCAAAAGAAGGCAAAGTGGACGTGATTGTTCGCGTTTGGAACGCACTCTGATTCGTTATAGAGAAATGAAACCCATCCGTTGGCAACCAAGACAACCCGGCCGGATTGGTATACACCGCATCAATTTCAGTCGATGCTTCACGCGCCATCATGCGGGCAAAATGCGCACTCTGATTGGTATTGGTCAACAATCCGCCGGCAAACACCGCCGATAGATTCACTACTGTAGCCACCGCTACCACCGTTAGGCGTATACCATACGCCCCCATCATTTTATTCATTATTTTACAAATTTAATTAAAATTCGGAGGCAAAGGTACGACAAATTATTCATTTTTTAATCTTCGTTCGATCTCGTCACAGAGCAACCCAATTTAGAATCAATCCTTGTGTTCGTTCCATTGAGCCGCCCCGGACAGGTAGACCGGGTTAGCCCCTATCCGAAGCGCGCATAGTGTCCCATAGCATTTTTGAATTGACGCTCTGCCGCAATCTAAATCTACAATAATGTTCTTTTTATTATATCGATTTCACGCATTTTAGGATTGAAGTGGTATTAGAAGCGGTATTACCGCAACTACTCGGCGATTGTAGCACAGTACACACATAGTTCACACGTATTATATTAGTTGGCGCATTACATTGTCCGTATGCAACTTTTTTGTACCCACTCGCACCAATGCGCGTGGCATCGCACACACCTAACCAGTTTCCAGGTGTTTCATTTTTGCATACAAGCACATAGTCAGGGGCTCCCCAACCGTATACACCGGCAGTTCCAGGTGTAGCGATTATCACGGGTACATCATAGATAGCGGCATCGCCGCCCCCCACAGCATATCTGTTCCAACTTTCGCAACCACCATCTTCCGTATTCACGAGTCTCACATCACCGCTCCAGTAGTTTGCATTTATTAATCCTAATTGTTGAAGGCCCACAGCCGTTATTAACTCGTCAACGGTCGGCACGCGCCAACCTTCTTCGCATGCAATTTGTGCATTCGTCACAGTCTTGGATTCGGTACTCCAGCAGAGGTCAGCAGCAAATATACCGTCGCTACAACCATTATCTACGCCTACTACACAGGTAGCTACCTGTCCGTCTGCGGTTGTTGCTGTGATGGTTGTGGAGCCATTGGAAAGCGTCGTCACCACACCGGTTTGATCAACGGTTGCAACAGCCTTATTACTGCTGTCCCAGACAACCGATTTGTGTTGTACCTGATCGGGTTTAAGCACCAGCATCAATGGTTCTTGAAGACCGATGGTGCCATACGTCACGGCATCCGGATCAAGAAGCACGCTGACAGGAAATGCAGTCATCAGATACCACGCCGACCCTGACCAGACATACACGCCTTTACCGTCAGCGACTTCATCATTGGT
>JAISKM010000011.1 GCA_031261285.1 Candidatus Symbiothrix sp.
CATTTGGAAATTGATTTTGTGATTCAAAATGAAGATGACCAAATTGTTCCCATTGAAGTGAAAGCCGAAGAAAATTTACAGGCAAAGAGTTTGAAAACTTATTGCGAAAAATACAAACCGCAAACAGCCATTCGCACTTCGCTTTCCGATTTTAGACGGGAAAGTTGGATGACCAATGTACCGCTATATATTATTGGAAATTATTTTAATGAAAAATATGAATAACATTTATGTAATTAAGCAGAAAAACACAATGGGCGGAATTTCTCCCGCCCATTGCTGATTAATTGTAACCGAAAAAAGCGTTTATTCCGCTTGCTGCCGTTGCACTTCTGCTTTGATTTTGGAAACATCAATTCCTAAATGAGCAGCAATATCTGTACCGCAGCGTTCGTCTGCTTGGTAGAAGCGGGCGATGGCTCTCACGGCGATGTCTTCCGGGATTCCTGCCATGGCTGTTGCCACGTTGGAGGCGATGCGCACTTTTTCTTCTTCCGGAACCAAACGGTAGAGAAGACCCGGCTGGGTGTAATAATCTTTGTCGGCACGGGCGTCATAATTGAACGCGTCGCCTTCCAGTGCCAAAGGTGGATCATTCTTTGTTTTGTCTTCCATCGGACCACCGAAACTGTTTGGCTCGTAGTTGACTGAAGCGCCGTGATTATCGTCAAAACGCATCGAGCCGTCGTGATGGTAATTGTGCACCGGACAATGCGGAGCGTTTATCGGCAAACTTTCGAAATTGACTCCCAAGCGGTAACGCTGTGCGTCGGTGTAGGCAAAGAGCCGTCCCTGCAACATTTTATCGGGTGAAAAACTAATGCCCGGCACAACGTGGCTCGGCGAGCCGGCAAATTGTTCCACTTCGGCATAATAGTTTTCCGGATTGCGATTGAGTTCCAAAACGCCCACTTCCATCAACGGATAATCTTTGTGAAGCCAAACCTTGGTCAGGTCGAACGGATCGAAACGGTAGGTTTTCGCCTCTGCTTCGGGCATGATTTGCACATACATCGTCCAGCGAGGGAAATCGCCGTTTTGAATGTGCTCAAACAGGTCGCGTTGAGACGCTTCACGGTCTTTTCCAACAATTTCTTCTGCTTCGGCATTCGTGAGATTGGCAATGCCTTGTTGGGTTATGAAATGGAATTTCACCCAGAAACGCTCGTTTTTAGCGTTGATAAAACTGAACGTGTGGCTTCCGAAACCATGCATTTGCCGGAGATTTGCCGGAATACCGCGATCGCTCATCAGGATCATGACCTGATGCAATGATTCGGGTGTTCTGCCCCAGAAATCCCACATCGCAGTACTGCTGCGAAGATTGGTTTGCGGATCGCGTTTTTGCGTGTGGATAAAGTCCGGAAATTTCAACGGGTCGCGGATGAAAAATACCGGCGTGTTGTTTCCTACCAAGTCCCAGTTCCCTTCTTCCGTGTAAAATTTAATGGCAAACCCGCGTACATCCCGTTCGGTGTCGGCAGCACCCCGTTCGCCGGCAACGGTTGAAATTCGGAGGAAAAGCGGTGTTTTTTTACCGATTTCGCTAAATATCGCCGCCTTTGTGTAAGGCGTGATGTCGTGAGTGATTGTGAGCGTGCCGTGGGCACCGCTTCCTTTGGCATGCACCACGCGTTCGGGGATCCGTTCGCGGTTGAAATGTGCCAATTTTTCCATCATCCAAGCATTTTGCATCAACGCGGGACCGTGCGGTCCGGCTGTCTGGATGTTCTGATTGTCTGCAACAGGCGCGCCTGCTTGCGTCGTCAATGTTTTATTACTTTCCATAATTCTTTGTTTTTTTAAAAGTTAGACATGTTAATTCCGGGCTTTTTTGTCTTTGGCAGACCATCCCATATATTAAACAATCGAACAAGGCATTTTGTTCAATCAATTAACACAATTTTTCTATCATCCACATACCAAAGGTAGCCTTGCACGTTGGGGTAATTCATTTTTTCTAAGAGGCACATGTATTGCTTGACCTGTTCGGCGTGCGATTGGTGGGGTTTTCCGAACTTATAGTCGATGACGGTGGTGGCGTCAGCGGTAAACAGGACGCGATCGGGACGTTTGCTGACGATTTCGCCGTTTTCTTCGAGCACAATCGAATGTTCTTTGTAGCTCGTGTGCTGTCCGTCGAACCAATGCTCCACCTTTGATTCGCGAATAGCGGCGTGGATTTGGTCGATGTATTCCTGTTTCTGTGCAGGCTGAATCAGACCTTGCGTGATGCAAGAATCGACATTTTTTTCAATGTCTTCCAGTCGATGGATGCGTTCAAAAATGCTGTGCATAATGTTGCCGTAGAGCCTCTCCACCCCCCGCCCCCCTAAAGGGGGAGTTTCCTCTCCCTTGAGGGGAGGGGTTAGGGGTGGGGCTACAAACTCACGCGATTTATTGGATTGCTTAAAAATAGATTTGCCCGGCTGAAAATGCTCCGAAACGAACGAAATGTCGATGGAATCGGGTCTTTCTTTCAGGGGATTGCGGGTCAGGTCTGCAATGACAGGCACGGCGATGTCGTTTGTAGGGTCGTGGCGCGCCGCGACTCTACGGGCTGAATGGGACAATGTGCCTGTTTCCAACGGCACACCGGACAATTGCAGCAAATCGGCAACAGTTGTGATGTCGGCACTGCCTTTCAGCGATTTTTTGCTTTTGGATAAAATCATCAAGTTGTGTTCGGCACGCGTGAAGCCGACATACAGCACGTTGAGATTGTCCAACCAGCTTTGCACGGTTTCTTCTTGATATTGGGACGCAAACACGGTTTCTTGCATCCCTTTGTTGTAGTTGATGGGCAATAATTCAACGTCATAAACGCCTTTTTGCGCCTCACACCAAACGGTGGTACCTGATTTGGGGTTGATATTCCAATCGCAATAAGGCACAATGACCGTGTGAAATTGCAAGCCTTTGGACTTATGAATGGTCATTGCACGCACGCCGTCTACACTTGATCCTGTTGGAATGGTTCGCGTTTTCAATTCGTCGTCCCAATACTGCAAAAAATGCGGTAAATCCGCAGGATTATCGTTCAAATAAGTCGAAACGGCATCGTAGAACGCAAAAAGGTACGCCGATTGACCATCCAATTTGTCCAAATGCAACCGCCGGTACAATTCGCCAATCAATTCAAATAACGGCATCGACCGTAGGGGCAACCCTTGTGGTTGCCCACAATAACCATCCGCCGTCATTCCCGCGGGCCTGCCCCCGCGCAAGTGGGGGGCGGGAATCCCCTGATTCAAATGTTCGGCAGCAATTTTATTTTCGGGGTCGGCAACCAATCGCAGTGCCTCGATGATGATTTGAATGGCTTGGGATGATTTTAATTGGAACGCTTCATTGGAAATGATGTCTAAATAATGACCGGAAAGCAATTCGGGGGATTGCGGGTCAAGCCCGCAATGACGAACGTTCGCCAAATAGTCTGCAAGATCAATAATTTCCTTGTTGGTGCGCGTTAAAATGCAGATGTCGTTGGCAGGGATTCCTGCCGCTTGCAACGTTTTTAGTTTTTCGAGTACGGCAAGTTTCATCGCTTCGGAGGCAGTGGTGCCGTCGCCACTTTCTACAAAGTCGACGGAAACATAGCCTTCTGCCGTCTTTTTGTGTGTCTTTTGATGCACTTCTTTTTCGGAATAGGTTGATGGAAACGGCGAATTTCCATCGTTGCCCCATTTGTCAACATATAATTCGTTGAGCAGTTCGGCTGCCCGCGTAAAAAAGGCATTGTTGAAATCGATGACATTTTTTTCGCTGCGATAATTGTAGTCCAAAGTCTCCACATCGGCGTTTAATTGTTCACCCACTTGACTCAGAATGCGCCAATCGCCGTTACGCCAACGGTAAATCGACTGTTTGACATCGCCCACAATCAAACTGAAACGGTCTTCCGACAAAATATTGGAGAGCAGTGCCTTAAAATTGCTCCATTGCAAGCGTGAGGTGTCTTGAAACTCGTCAATCATCACGTGACGGATTTCGGAGCCGAGTTTTTCGTAGATAAACGGGGCATCGGAATGGTCAATCATTTCGTTGAGAAACATCGCCGTGTCCGAAAGCATAAAGCGGTTATTTTCCTCATTTTCATCGGCAATCTCCTTTGAAATATCCCAAATCAGACCCAGCTGATGGAGGTTGCCAAGAATCATTTGGGCGGTCAGATTTTTGTGCACCAGCGGGATGGTTTTGTTCAACAACGGCATCAAGTGCTGCGCTGCCAAACCGGCAATTTCATCGCGGTATTTGGACGTTTTCGTTGTCCAAGCAGTCGCGTCTTCCGTGCAATTTTGAATGGTTTTTGTGTAGAGGTTCACTGCTCTGCCCTCGGCTAAATCGCGAAAAAATTTGATTGGCAAACCTTTCAACATAAAATCCTCCATTGCCAAACCGTGACTGTCTATCAGCTCCTGAACGTGCTGATACGTTTCTTTGAAAACTGTTTTGCACTCTTTTTTAATTTGTTCCTGCTGTGCTTTCAGCGTGTGGAACAATTTTGGATTGGCTTCCAATTGTTGGCGCAAATCTTTTTCGCGTTCTTGAAAAAACTCGTTGTAGATGCAGCGGCTGAAATCAAACAGTTCGTTTTCGATGCGCCAGTTGCGGTCGTCGTCGAGTTTTTGTTCTACATACGTCGTCAACCAGTCCAAAATTTGTTTGTTTTGATTGGCTTTTTCAATCGTGGCGTGAACAGCGTCTTGCAACACTTTATTGGTGTTCATTTCCAGATTGAACTTGGAACTGCGACCAAGTTCGCGCGCCAGATTGCGCAGCACGCGTTGAAAAAAACTGTCGATGGTCGTGATGTTCAGACGACTGTAATCGTGCAAAATGGCGTGCAGGACTATTTTTGCGTGGGAACGGATTTCGTTTTCCGGGATAGGGCGACCACAAGGGTTCGCCCCTACGGTTGATCCGATGGGTGACGTATGCGGTGGGGTCAATTTTTCTTGTAGGGAGGCCAAAAAACTGATGGAATCGGACGTTTTGAATGCCAGGCCGTAGAGTTCGGCTAAGATGCGGTCTTTCATTTCGCCGGTCGCCTCTTTGGTGAACGTGACCGCCAAAATATGGCGAAATTGCTGGGTATTGCCGTGCAGTTTGGATGCGAGAATGAGTTCTCGAATGTATTCCAATGCCAAAGTGTAGGTTTTCCCCGAACCGGCGGACGCTTTATAGACTTTCAGGCGCGACATAATTATTGAAGTACTCTGTATTTCATTGCAACTACCGCCTTCGGATTCGCCAATTCTTTTTGAATGGCTTGAATGCCTTTCGCGATGACCGGATCGCCATATAAATAGACCGGATAAAACGCCTGTTCACCAAACACATTGCGCAAAATGCAGGCGTAAGTGCTTTGTAAAATTTGCTTGTAACACCGGCTGATTTGCAACGACCGGCGACGAATGCCGCTTTCTTCAGCATACATCACCACTTTATAAAGCAGTTGCTGTGCTTTGAGGTAGTCCAATAAATCGGTATAATTCTTAAATTGAGTCAGAAAATCCCGGTTTTGTTCCACATATTCGTTGGCAAAGTGATTAAACACGTCATTTTCTTCCAAAGCGATGTAATAAGTGGTGCGATGCGCCGTATCTAAGGGCACAAAAACATCCGGCATAATGCCTCCTGAACCGTAAACGGTGCGATTGTGTACCGTTTTGTAAGCCTCCGATTGGTCGAATTTCACGCTGTCGGCATAAAAACTTTCCCAATTTTCAAATTGATCGAGCCATTCCTGATTGTAGGCTTCAGCATTTCCCATTTCATACGGACGCTGAATATTGCGTCCGGAGGGAGTATAATAACGTGCCACGGTCAATCGCACAGCCGAACCGTCAGACAATTCTATCTGCCTCTGTACCAATCCTTTACCGTATGTACGTCGCCCAATAATCAAGCCGCGATCATTGTCCTGAATGGCTCCGGCAACAATTTCGCTGGCAGACGCAGACAGTTGATCGACCAATACGACCAATTGATTTTTGGCAAATTTTCCTGTGCCATCCGAAATGGAGGTGAGCGTTTGAAAAGCACGTCCTTTCGCTGTGACAATCAATTGATTAGCTGGTAAAAATTCGTTGACAATTTTGTGCGCCGCCTCGTAGGCGCCCCCGCCATTCGTACGCAAATCCACAATGAACGAACTGCAACCGTCCGCCTGCAATTCCGCTGCCGCCTGCATAAATTCGTCGTAGGTCGAATGTGTAAACTTATCCCAAATTTTGATGTAACCGATGCCTTCAGCTATTTGAAAAGCCGCCCGAATGGTTGTTTGAGGAATAGTATCGCGTTTGATTGTGTACACCACCGGTTGTTCGGCACCGCGATGCAGAATGCCTAATTGAACAGTCGACCCTACCGCTCCCCGCAACGTTTGTAACGTTGATTCTTCCGTGCGGTCTTCTTCGGTGAGTTCTTTGTCATTAATACTCACGAGGCGATCGCCGGGCACAATGCCGGCTTTTGATGAAGGGCCGCCGTGCACCACCGAAGCAATCACAATCGTATCCCGGTACACAAAATAAGTGATACCGATACCGCCAAATTGACCTTCCAACTCTTCGCTGACAAGTTTAAATTCTTCGGCAGAAATATAGGCAGAATGGGGGTCCAACTCGTCCACAATGCTGTAAATGGCGTTTTCGGTAATATCTCGAATATCAACGGAATCCACATAATCGTCGTTGATAATGTCGAGAATCACGCCCATTTTGTTGTGCATAAAAAAACTCCGACCAAGCGAATTGTTCGAAAGCAACCCACCCAGGATTACACCTATAATCAAGGCGCACACGATGGCTACAATGACCCAGACCGTCGATTTTTTGAATGTCATAGTTCTTTTTTATCAATAAATAACATCTCGATGCCCGCGCGCTCCAATACGTCTAAGCCCTCCGTCAAACGGTATTTTTCACCAAACACAATCCGTTTGATGCCCGCTTGAATAATGAGTTTCGCGCACTCGATACACGGCGATGTAGTGATATATAATGTAGCGTTTTTGCTGTTGTTGTTGGAACACGCCAATTTCGTGATGGCATTGGCTTCTGCATGCAGCACATACTGCTTTGTCAGCCCATTTTCGTCCTCACAATTATTCTCAAATCCCGAAGGCGTCCCATTGTAACCATCGGAAATAATCATTTTGTCTTTGACAATCAGTGCCCCCACCTGTCGCCGCCGGCAATAGGAATTTTCAGCCCAGATCATCGCCATTCTTAAATAACGCTTATCTAACTGGTATTGTTTACTTTCGCTGTTCATTTCAATCGTTTATTGCGGCTGCAAAGGTACAAAATAGTTATGAGTTTTGAGTTATGAGTGATAAGTTTTTTTGATGGATTAATAATATTAATCCCCATCCACCTCATTACCCAATAAAAATGAAACAAAACGAAAACAAAATCGAGTAATGAGGTTTCCTGGAATTTTTAAGAAAGAGACCCGCTCAGGCAAAAAATGAAACGAATTAAAATAAATCCCGGCGGGTACTCTTTCTTAACTGTCAGCTTGGTGAAGTGCTCATCATCCGCGCTTTTATTATATTTATCGATACCTCTTTAGTTAGATAAATTGCGCACGCAGCGGTACGACGTAAGATCCCCCGATGTATCCGAATAATCACGAGTATCACTCATTGTGCCATTTTTCAATACACGGGGATGCACTCTTGCGTTATCATTATGGAAAACAAACCACTCCCCCCAATTCCGCCACCCGTGATTATTATAACTGTTCAACCATCCGGTCATGGTATCTTCCCCATTCCAATAGGTCAACGCGCCAGGATCGAATTCAGTCGGACTCGTCGATGTTATCAAGCCGGAGAACTCCTCTCTCAAGGCGTACCACAAGTTACAACCCTGACAGCTACCGGCCAAGAACAGACACTACCTAAACAAAGTGTGATATTAGTGGTACCAGGTGCGATAGCAGTCACCACGCCAACATTACTAACGGTAGCAATAGTCTTGTCCGAAGAGTCCCAATTCATAGATGGGATGGTTCCACCGGCAGGCAATTCTGTAGATTCGCCGTCGCCAAAAGGATTTGCATTTTCAGCCGTAAGAACGACCCGAGGCAAGAGAAGCCCACCATCAGAGGCAGAACTTAAGTCAAGGACAGCCCCTGCTACAGGACCCGTTTCAGGGTCGCCGCCGATTTTAACTTGTGCAGTTACCAGTGAACAGTTACCGGTTACCAGAAAACAGGTAACGAATAATACTAATATCTTTTTCATTATTTTCAAATTTATTTAATTAAATACTCTACGATTTTGTCCAGTTCTAACGTCTTTTTTTCAATACACACATAAAAAAAGCGCGGACAAAATTCAATTTATCCGTATCTGAGGTTCTCTACTACCTAATATCCAAATAAAATGAATAAGTCCACGCCCAAACGGCATGAACGTTAAACACTCTATTCTTGGATATTGTTGAAATTGTAGAGATTTCAGATACAAGAATAAAAGCAATAACGCTTTTTCCAAAATGTCTTTAAAATGTGTGTATCACATTTATGTTTATATCATAATCTGATGTTTTTTTACTTTTTTGTAATTACTACCTGCAAAGGTAGGCATAATTTTTGAATACCAAACGCTCAACTCAATAATTTCCATCCGGTTGATGACCAATAATAAATCCCAACAGCAATGTTGGCATCGGTCGTTCCGTCAACTGCTGCTGTTTTGTTATAGACCAACAAGCCAACGATGGCTTCGGAATCGGTCTCAACAGGAAAATCAGCCGGCAAAGCCGTGAGGCCGGTGATTTCTACCTGTGGCAGGAGTAGACCACCTTTTGTGCCATCCAACCGGAGGCTGACACCACTGTCGGCACTCGGAGCGTCACCGTCGCCAATCGACACCTGGGCAATTACCAATGAGCAATTACCAATAGTCAAAAGACCGGCAACCAATAGCAATAATACATTTTTTTTCATTGCACATAATTTTTTTCGCCTCCCTGTCCCCAAGTTCGGCAGTTTATAAAATGAGAAAAGCGTGAGGAACTATTATACGCTCTCCTATTTAGAGGCTCTCGAAAGCCCACACCGCGGAGAACAATAGCCACTCACGCTCTTTTATATATAACGTAAATTACATACAAAAAGAAACGTGAATGCTTTTTGCCCACATCCCACGGTGAATTGAATTTTCGAGATTCCTAAATAGGGATATGTTAAAAGCAGTTCTATACAATTTATCGACGACGCTTCGCCGGCATAGAAACCGATGCAAAGTTAAACACAATTTTTGGATTGTGCAAACTTTTTAGCAATTTTTTTCGCCACCGGCAGACACAGTTACAACTAAATAATTTAGCTAAAAAACAATAAATTTGCTTTTTTTAGCTCTCATTGCTCAAAAAATTCATAATTACTTCGTATCTTTGTGGTCTGAAAAAAATATGAAACAGAAATTTGATTTTTCGGCCTTTTGGGAGAAGGCAAAATTTAAGTATAAGTTGTCTTTTTTGAATGAAAACACCTTGGAAGAGGTTTTTTCGCTCAAATTGTCGCCGTTGTCTGCCACTTTATTGTTGGCAGGATTTGCGGTGGTGATGATTGCGCTGACTTCGGTGGTGATTATCAAAACGCCGATTCGCAACTACCTGCCCGGGTATTTGGACGATGATATGCGCGAACAAATGCTGGTCAATAGCTTGAAAACCGACTCTTTGGAGGAAGTGATTCGGATCCAATCGAGCTATTTGGACAATATCAATAGTTTGCTGAACGGCACGAATAAAGTGGCTACAATGCCTGCCACAGACACTACAACGATACAAGTAGAAGAATTTCAAAAGTCGGAACGGCTCACGGAATTTGTGCGCACTTACGAAGAAGAGGAAAAATACAACCTCAACGCCCCCACTTCATCGCTGGCTTTGCCCGAAAATCTTATTTTTTACAAGCCTGTACGCGGGTATGTATCCAGTCATTTTGATTTGAAAGAAAAACATTTCGGCATTGATATTGCTGCAAAATCGAAAGAAAGCGTCCTGGCAACGATGCGTGGAACAGTGATTTTTGCCGGTTTTGAGGCGATGGGTGGCTATGTGATTGAATTACAGCATCCCAGCGGAGTCGTGTCGATCTACAAACACAATGCGGTGCTGCTCAAAAAACAAGGCGAAACGGTCAACGCAGGTGAGGCAATCGCCATCGTAGGCAATTCAGGCACTCTGTCTAACGGTACACACCTGCATTTTGAACTGTGGAACAAGGGTACAGCCTTGAATCCCGAAGAATTTATTGTGTTCTAAAATGAGGGGATTGCGGGTCATCCTGAACTTGATTCAGGACCTCCAATGACAAAAATATGAAAAAACAAATCTGCATATTAGGTTCGACCGGCTCCATCGGCACACAAGCGTTGGACGTCATTCGTCAGCACCCTGACAAATTGGGTGTGTATGCGCTCACAGCCAATAATCAGGTCGATTTATTGATTCAGCAGGCGCGCGAATTTCAGCCGGAAGTGGTCGTGATTGCCAATGAATCGAAATATACCTTATTAAAGGAAGCGTTGGCGGATTTGCCGGTCAAAGTGTGGACAGGCTCCGAGGCGATTTCACAAGTGGTTGAATCAGCCGATATTAATATGGTTTTGACTGCCATGGTAGGCTATTCGGGTTTGAAACCGACTATTCACGCTATCAAAGCGGGCAAAGCGATTGCGCTGGCAAATAAAGAGACGTTAGTTATTGCCGGTGAACTGATTACGAATTTGGCGGTGGAATACCGCGCACCAATTATTCCGGTGGATTCGGAACATTCGGCACTCTTTCAGTGTTTAATTGGAGAGGGTCACAATAATATTGATAAAATCCTGTTGACGGCTTCGGGCGGTCCGTTTCGCACGTTCACGAAAGAACAATTGCAGCACGTGACGGCAAAAGAGGCATTGAAACACCCGAATTGGAGCATGGGCGCGAAAGTGACGATTGATTCGGCATCGATGATGAACAAGGGTTTTGAAATGATTGAGGCAAAGTGGCTGTTTGGCGTCACACCCGAACAAATTCAGGTGCTGGTGCACCCTCAGTCGATTGTGCACTCGATGGTGCAATTTGAAGATATGTCGGTCAAAGCGCAGTTGGGCGTGCCGGATATGCGACTGCCGATTCAATACGCGTTAAACTATCCGGAACGGTTGCAGTCTAATTTTGAAGCAATTGATTGGCGAAAATTCAGTAGCCTGACGTTTGAGGAGCCTGATACACATAAATTTCGCAATTTGCAATTTGCGTTTGAGGCGATAAAAAAAGGTGGAAATATGCCTTGTATCCTCAATGCAGCGAATGAAATAGTGGTGGCCGCGTTTTTGGAAGACCGCACCGGCTTTTTGGAGATGAGTGATGTCATCGAAAAAATGATGCAGACCATTCCGTTTATCGCGTCGCCAAGTTATGATGATTTGATTAGTACAGATAAAGAAACAAGAATAAAAACAACGCAGGAGATTGCGGGTCACGCCCGCAATGACATGGAAACAAACGGTTAAAGTTAGTTAAATATAGTACTATGTATTGCATAGTACCGATTAAGGTATTACCTTTGTCGTCGAAATAATTAAAAATTAAAAAAATGCAAAAGTCCACAATGCCCCGCAAGGGTTACAGGTGCATAACCGTATGTGGAGCGGAGCGAAACTTACGGAAATGGAAACAATTGTAATAAAAGCAATACAGCTTATTCTGAGTTTATCTATTTTGGTGATAATCCACGAGTTAGGACATTTCACATTTGCCAAACTGTTCAAAGTACGGGTCGAAAAATTCTATCTGTTTTTTGATGCGTGGTTTGCCCTGTTCCGTTGGCAATCTCAATCAACAGACGAAAACACGCCCGATACGGAGGCTGTTAAGCAGTCTAAATGGTTGGAATTTTTCAAAAATAAGAGCCTTGTGACCGTCAAAAGTGGACAGCGCGAAACGGAATACGGCATCGGCTGGTTGCCTTTGGGCGGTTATGTCAAAATCTCCGGCATGATTGATGAGAGCATGGACAAAGAAGCCTTGAAACAGCCGGTCAAAGCCTACGAATTTCGGGCGAAACCCGCTTGGCAACGCCTTCTAATTATGGTAGGCGGCGTGTTTATGAACTTCTTACTGGCGTTTTTCATCTACGCGATGGTGGTATTTTCGCGGGGCGAACGGACGTTGCCGATGAGCAATCTGACTGGTGGTTTGGATTACAGCACGATGGCGCACAATGCCGGTTTTGAGGATGGTGATTTGCCGGTGAAAGCGGATGGCGTGACGTTGCAAAACTTAGACACAAAAACGCTGTTTGCCATGGTGGAAGCCCATGCTGTAGAAGTGTTACGTGACGGACAGTTAGTGATGCTGCATTTGCCTGTTGATTTCAAAAATATCGTGTTTGATAAAGAACCGAATTTTGTACCGCGGGATTCTTTGACCTTGAAAGATAAATTTGAGGTCAAACATTACAGTTTCTTAGCCTCTTTCCCTGCCGGCGTGCGGATGGGCGTGCAGGAAATCAACAATTATATTGGACAATTCAAATACCTGTTCTCTTCCAAAGGGGCTGAAAATATTGGCGGATTTGGTGCAATCGGAAATCTCTTCCCCAGCGAATGGAACTGGCTGCAATTTTGGAGGATGACTGCCTTTCTGTCGATTATGTTGGGCGTGATGAACATTTTGCCGATTCCGGCATTGGACGGCGGACACGTCTTATTCCTTGTGGTAGAAGTGGTTACGCGTCGCAAACCGAGCGATAAGTTCCTCGAACAGGCGCAAGTGATTGGCATGACACTCCTCATCGGATTGCTGATTTATGCCAATGGCATGGATGTGATTCGGGCGTTCTTCAAATAGTTATGAGTTATGAGTTATGAGTTATAAGTTATAAGTTATGAGAATAAAACATATTAAAATCGGAGTACTGATTTTGAGTTGCTTGCTCATTTCTTTTGCGGGGCAGGCTCAAAATCCTGTGGCAGAACTACTTGACCGCATTGGTGGGATTGGAACATCGACACGTATTGTGACGGAGATTCAACCGTCTGTGGATGGAACGGATTTTTTTACGATTACGGCTGCCGGAAATAAGCCTAAAATTATCGGAAACAATTATATTTCTGTGGCTGTGGGCATCGATTGGTATTTGAAATATCAGGCGCACGTGTGTCTGACGTGGAATCAGCCGGCGATGGACTTGGATTTGGTGCGGTTTCCAATTCCTCAACAATCAGAAACGCATCGAACACCGTTGAAAGACCGTTACTACCTCAACTATTGTACCTATTCCTATTCGATGGCGTTTTGGGACTGGACACGGTGGCAGCAGGAAATTGACTGGATGGCGTTGCATGGCATCACGATGCCGTTGGCATTGACGGGCACAGAGGTTGTGTGGCGCAATATATTACTCGATTCTTTCAATTATACCGAAAAAGAGGCGAATGCGTTTATTGCCGGATCAGGCTTTCAAGCGTGGTTTTTGATGAATAATTTGGAAGGTTGGGGTGGACCTAATCCGTCGCATTGGTACGATCAACAAGCGGTCTTGCAGAAAAAAATCCTTGCAGAAATGCGTGAATGGGGTATGAAACCTATTTTGCCGGGCTATTCCGGCATGGTGCCGCACAATATAGAAGTGAGAAAAGGCTGGGAAATTTCCGATCCGGGCAAATGGTGTGGTTTTCAGCGGCCCGGCTTTTTGTTGCCCACCGATCCGCATTTTGATGAAATCGCCCAAGTGTATTACGACGAAATGCGCCGGCTTTACGGCACGTCAGACTATTACAGCATAGATCCCTTTCATGAGGGCGGCGTTCCGAAAGGCGTAGACGTTGGGGAAGCCTATCAAGCGATTTACAAAGCGATGACCACCTATTCGGGTAATCCGACCACCCCGCAGTGGGTGCTCCAGTCGTGGAACAGCAACCCTAAGCAGGCTGCTTTGGATGCGCTCGAACCGGGCACGCTCATCGTGTTAGACCTGTTTTCGGATGGGGTCAAAAAATGGGGCAACAGTTACCAACAGACCAACGGCACGCCACACAAATTTATTTTTTGCATGCTCAATAACTTTGGCGGACGCACGGGACTGCACGGTCGATTACCCAACGTGATAAACGATTTTCAGGCTGCTCAAAAGCAGTTTCCGGAATCTCTCGTCGGCATTGGAGCCACCCCGGAAGGCATCGAAAATAATCCCGTTCTCTACGAAGCTTTGTTTGAATTGCCTTGGCGCAATACGCCAATCACCGCATCAGAATGGATAAAAAGCTATGCCGAAGCCCGCTATGGTGAGGTAAATAAAGAGGCCCGGCAGGCTTGGCAACTCTTGTTACGCAGTGTGTACGATTGCCAAACCGAGCAGCAAGGATCCTCTGAATCAGTGCTTTGCGCGCGCCCGACACTGCCCGTTACGCATGTCTCCACATGGTCGACAACCGCTATTTATTACGATCCGGAGAATGTCAAAAATGCCGCGCAGCTATTGCTTTCACAAAGCCGTGTCCTTTCCGGCAAAAACTACGAATACGATGTGGTGGATGTTGTGAGGCAGGTTTTAGCCGATGAGGCGAATGCTCTATTGAAAGAAATTCAAGCGACGAACGACATCAGGCAACGCGATACATACATCGATCGCTTTTTGCAAATCATCCTTGATCAAGATCGCTTGATGAACACACAACCCAATTTGATGGTAGGTAGTTGGATTCGGCAGGCACGTGCATTGGGCGTTACAACGGCAGAAAAAGACTTGTATGAGCAAAATGCCCGTTTGCAAATCACGACTTGGGGACCAAAATTTGCCGCCAACGACGGCGGGTTGCACGACTATTCCAACCGCGAATGGGGCGGATTGTTGAAAGACTATTATTACCCGCGCTGGAAACTCTACTTTGATTACTTCAAAAAGGATTTACCTGCACCGACGGCAAACGAATTTTTCACGATGGAAAACGCGTGGGCAAACACGCCTACCACCACCTTACCCTATCCTTTCGTGTCACAGGAAAATCCAATAGACGTTGCCAAAGAATTGCTTTGGCGTTACATTCAAAACTGATTACCCACGTGTACACAATTACCCAGGGCGATGCCCTGGGCTGGGTTCTATAAGGCTTTCAGCCTATTTGGTATTTTTTTACTTGTTGCGTTGCAACTCCTGACTTTGACACTTTTATTTTTAACATTTTATCATTGGCTGATATTTAATTATTTATAA
>JAISKM010000096.1 GCA_031261285.1 Candidatus Symbiothrix sp.
TTGAAAAACCTTCGCTGGACTATCAGTAATTTGATGGAAGCCGGTGAGAGTGCTACCACTTATGAAGGCTTGGATGTGAATCCTGCTCCTTCGGCCGGTCAACGAGGCTATTACTACACTTGGCTTCAAGCCAAGCCAACAGGCGATGATGATATCTGTAAGAAACACTTAAATCGCTATTACCGCCTTCCCACTGATGCCGACTGGGCCTTACTGATAGCCGGCTATGCGTCGATGACGGAAGAAGAGAAAGCCGCTTGGAAAGGTATTTCTTCACTGGCAGGCTACCGCCACAGTGGCGGCACGTGGCTCAACTGGAATTACAACGGCAAGTGGTGGAGCAGTACGGCTACCGACAAGAGCAATTCCATTGATACCGCCGGCACGTGGGCTGCACCAACAACCACAGCAGGCTTTTGGCTTTCAGTACGCTGTGTGCGAAACATCTAAGCACACAACTAAACGAACATCCGTTTATATGCTGGGCTTTCAGCCCGCAAACTGGATGGATGTTCACCACCACCACCCCAGGCGATGCCTGGGGCTAGGATATATTACCCTTTCAGGGTAAAAAAAATACCAAGTAGGCTGCAAGCCTTATATAACCTAGCCCAATGGCAACGCCTTGGGTAATGTAATGATCAACGGCAACGTCTTGGGCAATGTGACGGTAATGGCAACGCCTTGGGTAAATGTAATGATCAACGGCAACGCCTTGGATAATAATTGGTTTAGAAAGAGCACCCGCACGGGTTTTTGTACATAGTTTCGTTTCGTTTTTTTTCCGGTGCGGGTCTCTTTCTTTTTTATACCTCATTTTCACTATCTTCGCAGTTACAAATAATAAAAATAGCATAAAAAATTATAAATCCGCAACAGCACAGCCGAGTTTTTGATTTTCGCTAATCAAACACACAGAAAGCATCGAAGTACACTTGCAATATTTCAAATATGAGTTTGCAAGAGAACTATTTGTTTATAAAGTTCAGCATTTGTACACCTTATCAATAGATCAAAGTTCCAACACAACAATCGAATGAGCCGGTAGTTGAAGCGTCAGTTCGTCTTTTTTCAGTTTGGCGCCTTTGAAATCTGCCGGTTTGAGCACGTTCGGATTGTCGAACGTGTTGTGATCGGTGACTGTTTTGGCCGTCAAAATTTGTCCGCTCACTTGGCTTGCTTTCATGCCGGAAAGCTGGATGGTTACGTCTTGAGCCGATTTCAAATCCAAATTCGTCAAAGAAATATGAATTTTGCCGTCTTTTTGGGAAGCCGATGCCGAAACAACCGGAACATCTTTTTCTCTGATCTTTTTTGTTTCACAAACCAAATTTAGCGGTATGGCGGTGGCATCTTGATGAACTGCGTACATTTTGAACACAAAATAAGTTGGCGTCAACAGCATTTTGTCGTCTTTCGTCAATATCATGGATTGCAGCACGTTGACAACTTGAGCGATGTTGGTCATTTGAATGCGGCCGGTGTATTTGTTGAAAATATTCAGCGTCAATGCCGCAACCATCGCATCGCGCAAGGTGTTTTGTTGGAACAGGAATCCCGGATTGGTGCCCGGCTCCACATCAAACCATGTTCCCCATTCGTCCACCATCAACCCGATGTTTTTCTTCGGATCGTATGTATCCATGATGGCTGTGTGCTTTTGAATAACTTCTTCTATTTCAAGACTTTTTCCTAACGTCCAATAGTAGTCATCGCCGGAAAAATCAGTCGCTGAGCCTTTTTGATGCCAATCTTTGATGGTATAATAGTGGAGCGAAAGTCCGTTCATTTTGTTGCCTATTTTGTTCATCAAAACATCCGTCCAGTGGTAATCGTAATCACTGGCTCCGCTGGCAATTTTGAACAGTTTATTGTTGTCGAAATTCCGGCAATAGACACTGTAACGGCGATATTGGTCGGCATAAAATTCGGGAAGCATGTCGCCGCCACAGCCCCAACTCTCGTTTCCTATGCCTAAATATTTGACTTTCCATGGCTTTTCCCGTCCGTTTTGACGACGCAAATTGGCCATGGGACTGTCGCCGTCGGAGGTCATATATTCCACCCATTTGGCTAATTCTTCTACGGTGCCGCTGCCGACGTTTCCGCTAACATAAGGCTCACAACCCAACAATTCGCAGAGATTTAAAAACTCGTGTGTGCCAAAACTGTTGTCTTCTACCACGCCTCCCCAGTTGTTATTGACCATTTTAGGTCGTTTTTCGCGCGGGCCAATACCGTCCATCCAATGGTATTCATCGGCGAAACAACCGCCCGGCCAACGCAAATTCGGAATGTGTAATTCTTTCAACGCGTTGATCACATCCGTGCGATAACCGTTGGTGTTCGGGACAGGCGAATCTTCACCGACCCACAAGCCGCCATAAATACACGAGCCGAGATGTTCGGCAAAATGACCGTACACATGTTTACTGATTTGCGTGTTTGCATCTTCCGGATGCAAAGTAATCACTGCATTCTGCTGTGCAAACCCATTGGCACACACTAAAATTCCGAGTAATACGATTAGTTTTTTCATGCGACTATTTTTATTGTTGTAATAACGCACAAAGAAAAACAAAAATGGGCAAAGAGTAGATAGTATATTGTTCAAATAAATAGAATTTTGTACAATTCGTTATAGAACTTTTTAGTTAAATTTTTACGCTTTCCAAATAAACGGTATCGGGGCAAAAGGCGGCTTCATTGTCCCACTCAATGCTTAATCCGTCGGGGTGTACGGAATTAAACAGCGACAAATCTTTTAACTCGCTGAAAATGCCTTTGTCCAAATAGGGCTTAACATCAAACAGCTTTACCTCCCCATTTGCAAATGTGAGAAGTAAAGTATAATTTTCTTGTGGCTTTACGTCCTTAACTGTTGGATTCATAACGCTTTATTTTAATGGTTCAATTTTAAAAATCGGTTGCCCTGTTTTTGCCAATTCCCAATTGGCAAGCAAATCTTCGTTGTGTATCAACATCCACGCTTGCACGAGTTTTACCTTATCTGATTTCAATTCACCTTCAATAATAGTGCCGTCAAGTATAGAAAACACAGCCCATTCGCCCTGATATTTAACGTGAATATGGGGAATATGGTGTCGTATATTGTCGTACTGATAAAGATAAATAATCAATCCATAAAACATTGAAATTGCTGCCATAATTTTTTCTATTTAAATTCAGTCTGCAAAGTTACGAAAAATAATTCAATATGCCAAGATACATTAAAGTTTTGCCCGGTGATGTTCGCCATTTGGATGCAGTCGGTATTTTTAATTTATTTTACTTTTTAACTTTCAATTCATCAGGCGCATCACTCGTGAAATAACTACGGACTTCGCTGCTTTTCGTAAACAAATCGGCAACGCGCGCAATCTCAACAGTCGCCTCCGGTTGGAATTTCGGCGAGTTCATATAGTGTAAAACAGATGACAATAATTGACGGGCAACAAACCGTTTGTCCAAATCGGTTTGCAAATCCAGACTTGTCATTATCAGTTTGCCCTTGCCAATTTTCGCTTCAAACAAAGAGCCTGTCTTTCGGCTAAGAAACCACGTGTGAATATGCTGCACTAAGGGTTGAAAACCTTTCGGAAACTCTGTGAACTGCATGACCTGCGCGCCGTTCACTAATTCCGCCCATTGCAAATTGCTGTGATATTGCGTAGGAAAATCTGTGAAAACAGGATGCTGTGGATTGAGTAGCATGCCGGTGGTGTGCGGCGGACGCATCTTAAACCACGACGTGTTCCAAAATACCGGCGTGAGTTGCTGTTTCACATCGCGTCCGTATTCTATTTTTCCGGCAGCCAATAACAGTACATTTCCGCCCTGTTCCAAAGTTTTAACGGCTTTATCATCCAAAGTGTCCGTAATCAACACATTGCCTTTGTCGAGCGATACCGTTTCGGGATAGACCCAAAAATCCCAATCATTGACAAAAGAAGTACCGGCAATGCTCACTTCCAAATTCAACTGACAAGCTTTGTTGTCATTGCGTTGCAGGCTCTGACCCGCAATTTCACCTGCAATCCCCTGAATAGTTCCAACCTCAAAACAATTGCCAACTGGAATATTGACCGGAGCGAAAACACCCTTATCAACAATTGCACCTTGCATATCCGTAATTTTCCATTCCACTTGCGCTTGATACATCGGATTGGCTCCAAAGTGTGCGATTTCTACCTGCGCTTTGAACGGTTCATTGTTTTTAAACACGAATTTCTCCATACGCGTCAATGGGACTGTTGCATTACAAAACCGGCGAAACTGTTTGGCATTGATATAAGGTTTTTCTTCCCAAAATACGTCCAAAATACCAACTAAGGCGGTTCCCTGTCCGGAATAATCGTTCAAAGCTAAGAGTTGAAAACCGGCATAACCGGGTGTTCGCAATGTTTTTTCTATTTCGTGTTTGTAGCAGAGGGCTTGCAACTTGCCGGATGCCATCACAAAATCGTTAGCCAAGTCACTCATATCATTCTCCGCCAGCACATCACGAAAAATTTCAAAGTTTTTTGCTTTATAAACACCGGTGTATTTGCTTATTTCGTTGAAATTAGGGAAGACACACCACTGTCCTGTTTCGTGCGAAACATAAGGTTGCGGTACAGTGTCTATCCGGCTACGATAATCCGAAAGGGTTTCGGGCAAATTACCCCAACTCAATCCACGTGCACCCGCTTTCACGTGGTATTGATTGTGCGGTTGCCAAGCCCAACCGTTGCCGACCGATGCGCCGGTATACACTTTCCGGGCATCCGTTGCTTTCCAATAATCGACAAATTTGCTCACCCAAGGCACCCAATCGCCGGCCGGTTCGTTGCCGCACGCCAACATGCAGAAAGAAGGATAATTGCCGTAAATTTTATTCATCGCTTGCGTTTCCTGCAAAAGAAACGTATCAATCGCCATGCCACGCCCCAATGCCACACCGTGATTAGGCCAACTCGGCCCTTCGGGTTGCAGATAGATTCCGGCAAGGTCGGCCGCAATAAAAGCGGCTTCGGGCGGACAAAACGAATGGAAGCGCATATGATTCAATCCATGGTCACGGCAGGCTTTGAAAACTTTCTTCCACGACTCCACATCCATCGGCGCATAGCCGGTCAAAGGAAAATCGCAATTTTCAACGGTTCCCCGCAGCATCGTTTTCCGCCCATTAACATAAAACCATTTGCCTTCAATCTTAAATTCCCGCATCCCAAATTGTATGTCCTTTTGGATGGTTTGGTTATCAAAATGGATTGAAGTTTGCAATTTATACAAAGCCGGATCAAACTCATCCCACGTGAGCATTCCTTCGCCGATATTAAGCAGCAATTCTACAGTGTTTGCCCCCTTGTTTACCACCACATCGGAAGACAGTTCCGGCACACGGTGCTGCTGATCCGAATTGAAACTTTTGGCAGACAAAGTAATTTTTACCGGAATGGATTTAGCCGTCTTATTGTCAAGCGAAATAACCACACGAGCCGTTTTTGAATGAATATCGGGATATACCTGAATCGTTTCCAACCGCACCGAAGCCGCCGAAGCCGTCAGATTGATTTTTCCCACAATGCCATTCCAATTTCCCTGCGTCTGATCGGTAATGCTGTGCGAATCAATTCCCGGATTATATTCAGGTTTAATCGTATTATCCACCCGAATCGAAATCGTATGCCGGTTGCCCGCCTGCAGAAAAGCCGTCAAATCATAGATGTGAGGCACGCACAAACTGTATTGCGCCTCGTCCACTTGCTTGGAATCAACCCATACGGTCGTTTCAATATGCGCACGCTCCAAAAACAACTGTATAGCGCGCCCTTTCCAGTTTTTAGGAACAGTGACCGTAGTCTGATACCACGCCGCCCCGGTATAATGAAAATCAGGCGTCAAAAAGAACGGAAACTTAACATGGCCCGGCTGCCGATAGCTCGCCATCGCCGGACTGTAATAATAAGTGCTGTCATACATGCTCCCCGTCCATTTCGTCTGCGCCGTCACAACATCGCCTTTCCGGTTTTCGAGCATGGAACCGGGCAGCGTTAGTTGATCCGTCAACGTTTGGTCATACCACTTTTGAGTAATGCCGGCATCGTCCCGGTCAATCGCAAAACGCCAAGTTCCGGACAAATCAATCGTTTCCTGAGCAAAAGAAAGCACAGGAAATAGCAACAACATGGACAAGATACAGTTCTTCATTTTTGAGCGAGTGTTATAGTTATGCAAAGGAACAACAAAAAACGATAACTACAAATAAACGATCGTTCACAATCTATGGAAATCTGTACAAATTCAGTTATTTGGAAATTCCAAACAGTTGCTATTAATAGAATTTTTTCGTACCTTTGCACCCGAATGAGGTATATAGCCTCACACAAATGAAAAAGCAAACTAAAAATCAGTATCGTCTTTTTAGTATAGTAACGAGCAAAATCGTTCCTCCACACCATTGGGCAGGAGAATGGGAGATTCCCGAATAACGTCCGGAGACGTCATTGCGGTTCCCGCCTGCGCGGGAATGACAGTCTGCAATCCCTTCATTATCAATTTACTTTTTAAAATTCATAAATAATAAATGAACAAATTTTCTTTGCTCATAATGTCGCTGTGTGTGGCATTATGTCCCGCGGGCGCGTATGCCCAAGAATCGGTAGAGACACGGCATACATCGTCTGTACTCACGATAGACGACGTATTTGCGCTTGCCGACCAAAACAGTAAGTCGTTGCGACCAAGCGCCACCGGCATCCGTGAAGCACACGAAGCCGTGAATGTGGCTAAAAATGCCCGTTTGCCGGAGATTGACGCCTCTTTGTCGTTCAGTTATTTGGGCGACGGTTATTTGCTCGACCGCGATTTTTCTAATGGAATGACGGCGCCGATACCTCATTTCGGCAATAATTTTTCGATGGAGGTGTCGCAGGTCATTTATTCGGGTGGCGCGATTTCCAACGGTATTGCCATCGCCAAGTTGCAGGAAGAGAACGCCAAGTTGAGTTTGGAAACGAACCGTAACACCGTCCGTTTCCGCTTGGTGGGCTATTATCTGGATTTGTTTAAGCAACAAAACCTGCTCCGGGTGTATGAAAAGAATATCGAACAAACCAAGCAAGTGTTGAAAGATATTCAGGCAAAAGGCAGTGAGGGCATCGTTTTGAAAAATGACATCACCAGATATGAATTGCTGTTGTCCAATCTTGAACTTGCACGTACACAAATTCAAAATACGCTGACAATCCTGAATAATAATCTGACAACCACGTTGGGCTTATCTAATACTATAACAATTGAGCCGGATACCGGTTTGTTGTCACAAGTTTTACCGACAAATAATGAGGGGTATTGGAGAAGCGCAGCCGGTGAACATTCGCCGGAATTAAAACAGTTGGCGTTGGCAGTCAAAATCAATGAGCATCAGGATAAAATCATCAAATCGGAGCGATTGCCGAAATTGGCATTGTTTGCCGGCAATCATTTCGATGGTCCGATTACGGTGGAAGTGCCGCCTCTCGACAAGAATTTGAATTATTGGTATGTGGGCGTAGGCGTCAATTATAAATTATCGTCTTTATATACGACCAAAAAAGCCGTCAATCGCAGCAAATTCACAATCAACCGCACCAGAGAGCAATACGACGATGCGAAAGAGCAAACGGAATTGGCAGTGAAAGCGGACTACATCAAGTATTTGGAAACCTACGAGCAACTGAATACGCAACAAAAAAGCGTGGAACTCGCCAATCAAAATTATTCTGTGGTCAGCAACCGTTACAAAAACGACATGGCGCTGATTACCGATATGTTGGATGCCAGCACGTCCAAATTGTCGGCAGAAGTGCAATTGGCGAATGCACAAATCAATATCATCTTCAATTATTATAAATTGCTTTATATTTCAGGAACACTATAAGGTTCGACCCCTTTGGGGTCGTATGTTTATAACAAAATATGTCATTCTATAAATATCTGACCCCATAGGGGTCAAATATCATTAAAAAATTACAAATTATGAATAAGAGAAATAAAAAAATAATCATCAATATTGTTGTTATCGCGCTGATTGTGTGCGGGATAGCATGGATTGCCTCGCTGTTTATACATGTGGGTGGCGAATACACTAATAATGCTTATGTCAACCGCGACAGGGTGGTGCTGTCGAGCCGTGTGCAAGGTTTTGTGAAAAAGATTTATTTTGATGAATTTCAGCCTGTGCACAAGGGCGATACGCTGGCGGTGATTGAAGATGCCGAGTTTCGTCTGCGTGTGGCGCAAGCGGAAGCCGATTATCAAAACGCTTTGTCGGGAAAATCGGCGATGGCAACGACCATTCACACCACGCAAAACAATATTTCCGTGTCGGATGCCGGACTTGAAGAAATGCGGATTTTGCTGCAAAACGCGGAAAAAGATTACCTGCGTTATCAAAAACTGTTGGCGGAAGCGGCGGTTACTCAGCAACAATACGATGGCGTGAAAACGAATTACGATGCGATGCGCGCTAAATACGAGATGTTGGTGCGTCAAAAACAAACGACCTCTCTCGTTAAAACCGAACAGACGCAACGTTTAGACCAAACGGTGTCCGGCATCAAATTGGCGGAAGCAGCGTTGGAAATCGCCAAACTGAATTTGTCTTATACGATTATTTTGGCACCTTGCGATGGAACGACCGGGCGCAAAACCATTCAGGAGGGCGAATTAGTGATGCCGGGTCAACACTTACTTACAGTGGTAAGCGACGAGAACAAATGGGTGGAGGCAAATTTTAGGGAAACACAAATGCAGCACATTCATTCAGGCAGTCAGGTGGCGATAGAAATTGACGCCTTCCCCGGTCGTAAGTTTGAAGGCGTTGTCGCCTCTATTTCCAACGCTTCCGGTGCGCAATATTCGCCGGTTTCGCCCGACCATTCCGTCGGCAACTTCGTGAAAGTGGAACAGCGCATTCCGGTGAAAATCCGTTTTACGGAGGGCAATGATGCGGCTGTGCTTGCACAGTTGACTTCGGGGATGAATGTGGAGTGTAAAGTCAAATATTAGGGTTAGTTATAAAAAAATTGTATCTTTGCGAATTATTTTACTCATTATGAAAACAAAAATTTTAGCATTTGTATTGCTTTTCAGTCCATTTTTGGCAGTTGCACAAATGGACAGCACCACGCACATAAGAATACAACTCAGGGGTGGATATGCCGACCAAACAGCCACAACAGGCGCGGCATCCATTAGTGCTGCGGTTTCGCAGGGCTCAAGTTGGAATGTTGGATTGACACTTGGTGCCGCTCTCAATAGGAATTGGGAAGTGGGCGTGGGAGTTGAATATCAACGCCAGAAAATGGAAACAACGTCAAGCCTGTTTTTGCCATTTGGTGACGAGACATGGATGGCGCAAGGGCTTACCGAAACAAAAGTTTCTGCGCCGGTATTTAGCTTATACTCTGCCTATTATTTGCACTTGTGTAACAGACTTTACCTCACGCCACGTTTAATGGTCGGATATGGAAATGCCAAAAGAGAGAACAGGGACATAATAGCTACTATGACCTCATTTCCCACTGAACATTATATTACCCTCAGCTCAGGCTCTATTATGAAAAGTGGTGTTAGAGAGACCTCTTCCGAATACGAATACGAATACTTTGGCGTGCAACTATCACCGGAATTACAATATTTTTTTAACGACAATATTGGTGTTTCGCTTGGATTAGGCGGCATACAACTTGCTTTTGTTGATTGGGCGTGGGATAGCAAACAATGGATTGCCGATTTCAGCCCTGCATATTGGAAATTAGGGCTGGTTTTAGCCTTTTAGATGATTCATATACAAAACAGCATGCAAACTAAACAACTCATTCATAGTCATTTCTGATTGAATATTTCCCAATATCGTCCCGCAGGGACGGCACTTTATTAACCGTATGCTTTAGCGTACGGTTAAACAAATATACAAATTTATTATATGCAACAACAAAATACCCCTTTTAGATTTATGTCCTTCAAGGACTTTGTGCCTGATGGCATCCGTTTTTGGATTTACATGCTGTTTTTGGCGTGCTTCCAATTCTCCAACGGCATGTATTTTACCGCCATGAGCCAGATGGAGGGCAGTCTCGCGATGACACCTAACGACGTGAAAATGATGAGCCACGCGGTGCTGATTGGCTTGACGATGTATTTTCCGGTGGCGTTTCGCCTGAAATTCCGGTTCACCAACCGCACTTGCCTGATCATGGCGGCGCTCATGCTGATTGGGTGCAACCTCATCGTGCCGCACGTTCATTCGGCACCTTTGCTCGTGTTGCTCGGCTTCATCGCCGGGTTTGCGCGGTTGTTCGGCACGTTCGAGTGCTTTTCATCCGTTTTGCCCAAGGTCGCGCCCACGCACAACTACGCAGTCTTTCTCTCGTTTGTGTTTTTCGTGGTGCTCGGCGTGATTCACGTTTTTGACATCGCCAGCACTTACATTATTTATTACTATAATTGGCGATATGTGCACCTCGCAGCCATCGGCTTGTTGCTAATCGTCATTTTGTGCGCCTGCGTGCTGATGCGCCCTTTCCGTCCGATGCCGAAAATGCCGCTCTACGGTATTGATTGGCTGGGAATGGTGTTGTGGAGTACGTTTATTCTTTCGTTGATTTTTGTTGTGCAGTACGGCAATCAACTCAATTGGTTGGATTCGGCGTACATCCGGGTGGCACTCGGCGCGGCATCGCTGGCGTTGGCATTCAATATCTGGAGGTTATTCAACGTGCGGCATCCTTTTTTGGAAGTGAATGCATTTCAATCCGGAAATTTGCTCAATCTGATGATCGTATTCCTGCTGATGGGCATTTTGTTGACGACGAAAACAGTGTTGCAAAATACGTTTACCGGTGCGATTCTTCATTTCGACACGCTCAATACGGCTTCGCTTAAATGGTTTGAGTTTTTCGGAATGGCTTTGGGTGCAGTCTTTTCGTGGTTTGCTCTTTCGCGCTTAAATTGGCACAAAAAATTGGTTACATTTATTGGTATGTCGTTTATTGTTTTATATACAATACAAATGTATTTTTTGATGTCGCCCGACACCAACATCGAAAAATTGTATTTGCCGCTTGTTTGCTGTGGTTTCGGACAAGTCGTCATTTTCATCACGCTAACGGTCTATGCACAAGCCACCGCCCCTTTTAGAAACTATTTTCAGGTCATTTGCATCTTGGGATTTATTCGCACCGGAATCGCCTCGCCCATTGGGGATGCGATTTATTCGCGTGCTATGAGTGGCGTGTTGTCAAAACATCTGGCGTTTTTGGGCGAATTAGGGCAACCACAAGGGTTACCCCTACAATATACGCTGCAAGATTTGTATGGTTATAGTGTGATATTTGGCGTGATTATCTTGATTGTCATTGCGGCATCGCGTTTCAAAAAACATGTGGGGATGCCGATCCCTACGTTTATGCGGATGTATCGGGTATTGAAAATTAAAAATTAAGGATAAAGAATATTAACAAAAACAAAGAACAGGTTGGATATTTCAAAATAAGTTGTAACTTTGCACCTTTACGGGTATAAACTAAATTGTTGAATATGAAGAAAGCCGTTTTAGACAAAGATACACAGGACGAAATCAGTTTTATTTCGTTTATCATTCCCGAATTTGCATACGCCTACAAGATGAAAATTCAGGATGCCTACCGCTATTTAAAAAAATATGGCGGGCTGGATTATTTGTACAAACATTGGTGGGCGTTGCATACCGAAGACTCCTATTGGTCATTAAAATCATTGTACACAGTTTGTTATAAAAATGGAGGATTGCGATGAAAGTTTACCACGGCAGTTATTTAGCAATAGATACCATAGATTTCTCTTGTTGCAAAAAAAGAAGAGATTTTGGAAAAGGATTTTATGTGACCAAATTGCTGCCTCAAGCGGACTATTGGGCGGCTCGAAAGGGCGAAGACAACGATACAGATGGAGTTGTTACCGCATTTGAATTTGACGAAGATTTTTTTGAAGATGAGGATTTACAAACCCTTCGTTTCGATGGGTACAGCGAAGAATGGCTTGATTTTGTCGTGTTGAACAGAAAAAACAGAAAAGGGGTTCAGGCTCACAATTACGATATTATTGAAGGTCCGGTTGCCGACGACGATATTGCTACACGAGTATTTGATTATGTGAATGGAAAAGTTTCTAAAAATCAATTTTTGAAAGAATTGACACACAAAGCACCTTCGCACCAAATTTGTTTTTGTACTCTACAATCCTTACAGGCAATTAAAAAAGTAGAAACATACGATTTTGCTTATAATTTAAAAAATATCACACGCGAAATTCTCAAACGCCTCATCACCGACAAAGGTTTAGACAAAGCCGATGCTGCCGACAAACTCTACAATTCCGATGTATTTAGCCAACTTTCGGATAAAACCACCAAGTTTCACGAGAAAGATTGGGAAGAACTCTATAAATTGCTGTTAGACGAATTGGATATTTCAAAATAAGTTGTAACTTTGCAAAAACAAAATTTCTATGGCAGAAATAGAAAAAAACAGTCAGAGGGGCGATACTGCTATTGAAACAGCAATTATGCCGTTCAAAGTGCAGCAATTGATAGAGATAATTATGCAGAAAAAGCAACTTAATTATGAAGATGCTTTTGCTTATCTTTATTCTTCCGATTGTTACAAATTACTTTTGCAGGAAGATGCTAAACTTTGGTATATGAGCGGTTTAAGTATTTTTGAATTGCTGGAAAAAGAGAAAAAAACGAAAGAACTAAACAACCCGAAAATGTTGCTGTTTTTTTCGTTTTGTTTGGAAAAATACAAGGATTTTGCCAATCTTTCGGCAGAAGAAACGCTATGTGTTTTCCGTAAATACGGTGTTTTTGATTATTTGCGCGAAGGGTTTGACGTTTTACACACGCAAGGCGAAAGGTATATCTTGAATGAAATTGATTTGTTTATTAAAGCGCGACAACAATGAAACTTTATCACGGTTCAACGATTGGCGTAGAAACGCCCAATTTGCAGAAATGCCGTCCGGACACGGACTTTGGACAGGCATTTTACACAACCACGAGTTTGGAGCAGTCGGCAAAATGGGCAAAAATAAAACAACGCCGTGCAAAGGCAGGAAAAGCTGTCGTATCGGCATTTGAAATAGACGAAAAGGTTTTATATTCAGGTGAATATAAAGTTCGTCTTTTTGAAAAAGCAACAAAAGATTGGCTTGAGTTTGTGATAAACAACCGCAGGGGCATTGAAAGCGCGGAAAAATATGATTTTGTGATGGGACCCGTTGCTAATGATTCGTTGTATGCCACAATTTTGCTTTACGAACAAGGTATCCTGACTGCCGATGCTGCCATTGAACAGTTAAAATCCCACACGCTTTTCGACCAACTATCATTTCATAGTGAAAAAGCGTTGAAGAATTTGAAATATATAAACACGATAAAAATATAGAAATATATGAGATAAATGAATAAAGTGTGCGTAATGCACACAAAATAAGACATATTAAAAACAGCGTTTAACGCTATTCTTGCTTCCTAAATTACCACTTTAAGAATACTACAAGAATAAGTAGAAACGCTCGCAGCAATGCGGGCTTGCTTATTTGTAGTATAGGTTGTGGTAAACCTTGGAAGCGGATAATTAAGTCCGCTATTTTTATGTCCAAATTTTTAGAAATAACAGTAAATATTTTAGTATTAAATTTTAAAATAAGAGTTATGAGAAAAACAGGTTTATTTATTCTAAGTCTGTTGCTATTTGCAACGGCAATTGGTTTAGTATCGTGTGAGGAAGATGATAGAGTTGAATATAAAATAAAATTATAAACAGATGAAAGTAACAATTAACAGGGCGAAAGCCCACAGTTTGATGAGCAAAGTGTTTTGCTCTATGATGATAGCAATAGCTATCGTAAGTTTTGAGTCTTGCGATTCGCCCAAGTCAAAGGGTGAAAAATTAGGACAAGAGTATTGTGAGTGTCAAAAAGAATATGTGGAAGCGCAGGAGAAAGCGTATCAGGAATTTCTTGCGAAATTTGATTCTTACAGTTTCAAAACTCGTTCAGATGCTCGTCAGAAATGGCAGGATTTACAAGACGAGACTACCCGGAAGTTTGAGGAACGTAAGGGGCAAATCGAAGACAAAATAAAGAAAGCACAATCGGAGTTCCCGACAGATGTCAGTAATTTGCTTGATCCTAAAATTCTGCAGAAATACGCAAAAAATCCTCAAAAATATCTGAAAGAATTTGAGAAAAATCAAAAAAAAGCAAGTGAGTTTAACGATGGGTTAAGGAATGCTGCCAATCAATGTGTGGAAAGTCCCATAATACCGGATTATTCAGCAATAGACAAGAAAATAGCAACCATTACTCCCGCACAGCCCGATGTACAGTCTTTGAAAAATGGATTACAAGGACGTCGAATTACCGAACCGGCAAATGGATATTTCGGACAAGGTTGGTCGTGGCAAATCAATTCGCCGGAAGAAATAAAAGAGGTGAAAATTGAAAAAGCAGAAAAAAGCGGTGATGATTACGCGCTTGATGTTCATTTGATTTTGCAAAGAGGAGAATCTGCAAAATACGAAGCGAATGTTAAAATTATATGTGTTTTGAAGCCGGAAAATGACGATTGGACAGTAGATTTTATTGAGACAAAAGACATTCAGATTGCCAAAACAGGAAGATACGATAATTGCATAACCACAGAGCAAACAAAGAATTGGGGCTCTACTTATTTGACATTTACCAATAGTTGTGATGTTAATCTTATTATTGGCGGTGAAATAACGTCTGACGGAGTAGAATGGACAAAATTCTCACAATCGGTAAGTGCAAATAACACAGGCAGTCATTCGGTTGGAAATATAAAAGAGTACAGAATTAATTTTATCGAACGTTGGTAAATTTAACTTTTAAATAATAAATTACAATGGATTCAAATCAAGTAAATTTTTGGCTCAATATAAATGCAGCAAATTTTGCTCCCGAGACTCTGCCAGTTATCAAGCACAAGTTAGAACAGATGGACGACACACAAATGATGTATCTTCAAAGTGTGTCATTCCAAAAACCTTCGACAATTTTCCTCATTGCTATACTTTTGGGTTGGGAAAGGTTTTTCTTGGACGATATTGTTTTGGGAATTATAAAAGTTATTACCGGATATGGCTGTGGTATTTGGTGGTTGATTGATATTTTTTCTGCCAAAAAACGTGCACAGAAATACAATTTCGAGCAGTTCCAAAAAGCCACAGTATTTGTTGGCGGCAACACAAATACTCCGATAGTTTCGCTAACTGATACCACTGTAAACAGCAGTACTGTAGCAGAAAATATTACAGCCAATGCGGAAACACAGAGTTCACAATATGTTGCAGCACCTGCAAACAACGAAAATTTTGAGACGTTCAAAGCAAAAGCGACTGAAATATCTCAAAATCCTGTTGTTGCCAGAGTGAAAAATA
The DNA here is from genome assembly GCA_031261285.1 of Candidatus Symbiothrix sp. Taxonomy (GTDB): domain Bacteria; phylum Bacteroidota; class Bacteroidia; order Bacteroidales; family Azobacteroidaceae; genus Azobacteroides. Next base: position 15,471 of record JAISKM010000096.1, read on the forward strand.
TTTTGTTCTCGCCCAAAACTGAGTGGAAAACCATTGATAATGAGAACAAACTACAAGGCAAAGTGCTGACAAATTATTTGTTGTTGTTGGCTGCTGTTCCTGCGATTGTGTCGTTGTTGGGTTACTTCTTTTATGGGGTTTTTGGGGATTTGCCTTTTGGAATGGCGTTTGGAATGGGTTTCAAAGTAGCAATTATGATGTATGCAGTCATAGTAGGCGGCACGTTTCTCACAGCGTTAGTAGCAAATTTACTTGCCGACAAGTTTGGCTCGGTTAAGGATTTCAACAAAGCGTTTTCAATGGCAGCATACGCTTGGACGCCCATGTGTGTAGCAGGCATTTTGCTAATCTATCCTACTCTGTTCTTGTTTTGGGCGTGGGTTATTATCGGTGTTTTATATGGTATATTTCTGATTTATAGCGGTATACAACCATTGCTAAAAACACCTCTTGAACAACTTACTCCTTATGTTGCCATTTGTGCGGGAGGGTTTGCAGCAGCATTTTTCCTCCTTCTCATTGTGTTGAGTTATGTCTTTTTAGGAGAGTTATATTTTAGTATTCTCTCGTATCTTTCATATTGACAAATGAACAGGCAATATCTATATCAGCAAATTCGTCTCGGAGGGATATTGGTATTGCCTGTTTTGTTGTTTTGTGTGCCTGTCGATTGGCTGAACGAACAACAGACAATTTGTCTGTTCAAGAATATCTTTGGTGTAGAATGTTGGGGGTGTGGCATTACGAAAGCCGTTTTATGTGCCATCCAATTTGATTTTAAAGCAGCATTCCACTACAATAAATTGGTTGTCATTGTTTTTCCATTGCTTGTTTATGTGTGGGGAAAAATGGTAATCACGTATCAACACAAAGAAAAGATAAATATTCAAAATTAATTTTTACGATGAAAAAAGTATCACTATTTTTTACGGCATTATGCCTTTGGCTTTCGTTCGGCATAAGTAATATGTCAGCACAAGCGCCTAACGGTACTTATGTGCCATGTAACGAAGTGGCAAGATCTTTGTATTATTCAAAGATGGTGTTCAGTGGCAGCAAAGTTAAAATGTACATGGGTATACAAGGAATGGCTTTACCTGTTGCTTACGAATACACTTATAAACTTAGTGGAAATGCACTTACCGTTATTGCTACGGAAGGAGGACAAACAGGAAGTGTCGATTTTACATACGACAAAGGCAAAGACCAAATTTTACTTTCTACGGGAAGTCCGGGTTATGAAGCTGTGTGGGGTAGAGAAGGGAAAAGTGATTGTACATTTCTTTCTATTCCTCAGGAAGATTGTGTTCCGAAATCGGCAGCAGCAGGTAGTAAATACACACTTCGTTGGAAATCTGTTGAGTGTGCAATCAAATATAAAGTGCTGTGGTTTTTTTATGGATATGATGGATTACAAAAAGATAAAGGTACCGACTTAACAGATAAATTAGAATGGACTCGTATTCTACCAGATGAACGGGGAACAATGAAGATGAAAATTTATTCTGTAGATGCTTATAAAGAGAGTAAAGAATCGCTTGACATTACAATTGAGGTTATGAAGGGAGAAGGAAAAGGGAAATTAATTTTCCTGACTCACGGACTTGAAGATAGTCGTACCTGTTTCGAGAAGACAGTTAAGTTGCTAAATAACTACAATAATTACTTCGATTTAGGATATATAACTATGCGTGTCAACGGCAATATTTCTGCAATAAGTTCCGATATGTCTTGTATAAATTATACTGATGTGATAAATGAAATGACAGAGAAAGGAATTAATGTTTTGATTAGGACTGAATTCTCTTCCGGGAACTTGTCGTTTAATAATCAATTGGTAGAATTAAAAAAAATGGTAGAATTCTATAAAGGACACAATGCGGATGTCGTCTTCATTGGACACAGTATGGGAGGATTAGCAAGCATAAACTATGGCATTGATTACGCGGGTACATATACGGCTAAAAAAGTCATAATCATTACTGTTGATACACCCTATCATCCGAATAATTATGCGAAGATAGTATGGGGAGGGAAAGACGAAAAACCGGAGATGTTTAGTTTTATAAGTCAGGTGGCAAGTGAACAAATTCGCGGTGAAGCACACCGAGACTTGGGTGGATTTGGAAATGCCTTATCTGATTTACAGAATAAATGGAATAATTATAAAGGAACAGCAGAACTATATGCAATATCGGTATCAATGTATAAAAAGGATGCAAATTCTTCAGACATTGGAGACGGCGTTGTAGACATCCCCTCCCAGAGAGGTGAAAAGGATAAGAAAGGTGAATGGTATTGGAATAATGTCTCTCGCGAATCTACAATTTATGGAACAAGCCAGTCAAAGTATGGTGTTCCACTTGAAGGTCTTAGTGAAAAGAGTAATCCATACCACCATACAAGAACCCCTGCTTTATCCGAAGTTATTAGTCAAATTGGAGATATAATTGAGGAGTAGTGCAATGACTTGTTACTGTGCATTATTACTGATAAAATAAAAGGAGTTAAGCCGAAAATCCTGTAAAGAGTAGGCACAATAGTAAGAAGAGAGAAAAGAATAGAGTTTACATTTTAATATATTGATAATCAGCATATTAAAAAAAACTTAATTTATATAATGTCTAATTATTAACATATAGTTAAAACATAAAATTATGCAACAGTTTTCAAAAAAACAGCAGCACGCCGATTACGACACGAGAGTAATGGAGTCCGGAGACCATTTCAAAAACGGGGCAAGTCCGAAAAGCCACAAGATTAGGGTAAACTTTTTAACAACTAAACACTATTAAAATCATGAAAAGAATATTTATTTTTTTAGCAGCGGCAACCATTGCATCGCCGCTTTGGAGTAAGTCCATAAATGAGAGTATAGCTCTCGAAGTAGCAAATCAGGTTTTATTGCATTCATCTGCAACGCTTCGTAGTGGCGATGATACGCAACAGAAATCATTGCAACTGCTGTACACAAGCAGCAGTAGCAATATTGACAACGAAAATGTTGATGCAGCTCTGCGTTCGGCAAGTGCCAACGAAACCGTTTATTTCTATGTATTCGGTGGTGAAAATAACGAGGGCTTCGTTATTGTTTCAGGTGACGACCGCGTTGTTCCGGTGTTGGGATATTCTGACACGAACGGTTTCTCTGCCGATGATATGCCCGACAATCTGAAATGGTGGCTTGGCGAGTATGCTCGACAAATTCAATTTGCCATAGATAACGACATTGCGCCTACGCAGGAAGTGCAACAGCAATGGACGCAATATCTTGGTAATAACAATGACAGAAAGGAAGAACAAAAATGAAAAAGATACTATTTTTTGTAGCGATGTTCGTAATGATTTCCGCTGCAAATGTGAAGATAATGGCGATTACAATTAACTCGCCAAGTAATATGAGTGCTCAATTCGCAAATGATTTTACAGTTAGTTGGTCAGGGTCGAGTAATGTTAGCGTAACATATAAACTTCTTTCAGGCTATCCATCACCCGGTAGTGAGAATGAAACCGGATATGGCAGTATTACAGGAACTTATAGCGTATCTGGCTATAGTACAACCATTCCATTAACAAGCAGTCAATGGGGGTCAGCAGTTGGGCGGTATCTAAAAATATATATTAGCGACAATTCTAACGGAACTGCGGCTGCAACTGTTTATATACTGATTAAACCTCGGGTTACAACTGGAACCGCTACACAAATTACAACAACTTCTGCTTATTTAAACGGTACTGCTACATACTGTACAAATATAGTTTTCTATCGCAAATCAGGAACAAGCAGTTGGAGTAGTTCTTATTATCCGGACATATCAGGTTTGACCCCGTGCACACAGTATGAGTATCGTGTTGCAGGGACGGGATTTCCTACTAATTATCTTGATGAGTATATTTATGGAGATATAACTAATTTTACTACTCTATCAAATACTCCCTCAACACCGGGTTCAATTTCCGGTTTAACAAGCGTATGTGCAGGTGGTGGCTCAATTACTTACAGCATATCGTCAGTATCGGGTGCTACAAGTTACACTTGGACTTTGCCGAGTGGCTGGTCGAGCAGTTCGACGAGTACAAGCATTTCTGCGACTCCGGGGTCAAGTGCATCAAGCGGCTATATATATGTAAAAGCAAATAACAGTTGCGGCAGCAGTTCACAAAATTATACCTATGTAACAGTAAATACGCCTCCGACTGCTCCGACAAGCATAAGTGGAACAACTTCTATAACAAATGGGCAAAATACTACATTAACCGCTTCCGGTGGCAGTACGGGCAGTGGCTGTACATATCAATGGGGAACAGGAAGTTGTGGCAGCAATATTATTGCGGGACAAACCAGTTCTTCAATATCTGTAAGTCCAGCCTCTACGACTACTTATTGGGTACGCAGAGTTGGCACTTCGCCTTGTGGAAGTACAACAACATCTTGTGCAACACAAAGCATAATAGTTTCCGCTAAAACTTACACCGTAGTTTACAATGGGAACGGAAATACAGGAGGTAGCACTGCATCCAGCAGTCATACCTACGATGTGGCAAAAAATTTAACAGCAAATGGATTTACCAAAACAGGATATACTTTTGCAGGATGGGCAACAAGTGCAACAGGATCTGTAGTATATTCCAACAGTCAATCTGTTTTAAATTTAACGGCAACAAATGGTGGCACTGTAAATTTGTATGCAAAATGGGCTGTCAATAGTTGTGGAGTAGAACCACTTTTGACAACATATTGGGCACAACGTGCACCATATAATAATTTAGTTGCTAATTTAGGCGGAGATTACCCAACGGGCTGTGTAGCAACAGCAATGGCACAAATTATGAACTATTGGGGACATCCTATACAGCGAACACGAAGCATTCCTTCATATACAACAGACGGTTTGCATATATCTGTGCCTGCAATTACAGGCACGACAACATACGATTGGGTAAATATGAAAAACACTACTGCTGAATACATAACCACTGCTCAAAAAAATGCGGTAGCCAAGTTGATGTATGAATGTGGAGTAGCGGTGCATATGGATTATAAACCCGGTGGAAGTGGTGCTTATGTTCTTGAAGACATTAGGAACAATCATACCTCATTCGCTGTACTTCCAACATATTTTGGATATGACAATACTATTCAATCAAAATGGCGTGGTAATCTAAATACCGAATGGGACGATTTGCTTATTTCTGATTTGAATGCAGGTAGACCAATACTTTATATCGGATATGACCCTGCCGGTGGACACGCATTTGTATGTGATGGATTTAGTTGTAATACAGATGCTTATGGTAGAAGATATTTTCATTTCAACTGGGGTTGGGGAGAAGCATATCAAGGTAACAGCAATAATGCTAACAATGGTTATTTTGTATCGTCTGCCTTAAATATCAGCGATTATGCTTTTAACGGCTCGCAAGGAATTGTCTATAATATCAAACCAAATTCTGCAGCATACATTGACCCGACAAATGCTGATGGCACAAGTACATTTGCTATTTCTGCCAATGCACTTACTGGAGGTTACATTATTCCCGAAGGGACTGCAATTAGATATGCTGGCGAAAATCAGCCGGTATCATTTGCTGCCAATTCAGGTTATGAAATTGACCAAGTATTTATTGACGGAAATGTTAATGCTACAGCCAAAGATAATGGCTATTACATTTTCTCAAATGTAACTGCAAATCATAGTATTATTGTAACATTCAAAGCAAGTAGTACAGGAATTAACAACATACAACCGCAGGAAAAAATAAGCATTTATCCCAACCCCGCCAAAGACGAAATCTTCATTCAATCGGAAACGCCGATAGAAAAAGTTGAAATCTTGGATCTTTCCGGTCACCCGATGATTTCAACAAATTCAACCATCCTAAATGTTTCGCCTTTACCGCAAGGTGTCTATTTTGTGCGGATAGTCATTGATGGTCAAAGTGTGACGAAGAAGGTAATCAAGGAATAAAAGCATATAAATAGTAAACAACTCTCAATCATTCGCTTAAACTCGTATTTTATATGGAGTTTAAGCGAATGATGTTATTGTCGGAACAGCCTTGATGTTGCTGATAAACGGTTTTCATAACAGGTATTGAACAATCCACCCCCGCATCTGAATAATAATCTATTGCATTAACGCGTTTTTTTTCTTTACTTTGTCGTTTCAAATCTTAAATCAGTTGTATGAAACGCTATTGTATCTTTTTCTTTGTTATCGCTTGCACCTTGCTATCGGGATGCAAGGCAAACGCGGACACTTCCTGGCCCGAAATCACACAGGAAGCGAAGCCTTGGGCGCGCTGGTGGTGGTTGGGCAGCGATGTGGATTCCGTCAACCTCACCTACAATTTGGAGGCGTTGAGCCGAGCCGGAATCGGTGGTGTGGAAATTACGCCTATCTACGGGGTGCAGGGGCGCGATGCCCATTATATCGACTATCTTTCTCCCCGCTGGATGAATATGCTGGCTTTCACCGAATCGGAAGCGAAACGGTTGGGTATGAGCGTGGATATGAATAACGGTACAGGTTGGCCCTTCGGCGGTCCCGAAGTCACTATCGAAGATGCAGCGACCAAAGCTATTTTTCAGGAATATGCGCTTCGAGGCGGACAAAATTTGTCGGAACAGATAGTCGTAAAGGATGAGAAACAGCAGCCTTTCGCCACGCTTAGCAAATTGATGGCATACTCAACAGATGGAGAAGCGATAGATTTGACAGAAAAAGTTTCTCTGGCGGGCAAATTAGATTGGACGGCGCCGCAAGGAATTGATTATAAACTATTTGCGCTCTTTATTGGAAAAACATTGCAACAAGTGAAGCGGGCTGCTCCCGGTGGACAAGGCTATGTGATGGATCACCTCAACAAAGAGGCTGTAAAACGGTATTTGGATAAATTCGATAAGGCGTTTGCTGCCAACAACACCCCCTACCCTCACAGTTTTTTCAACGATTCGTATGAAGTGTATGGTGGCGATTGGACGCCAAGCTTGTTGGACGAATTTGAACAACGGCGCGGCTATCGCTTGCAGGATCATTTCCCTGATTTCTTAGCGAAAGGTGCCACCGAAGCCTCTGTTCGCGTGATTGTGGATTATCGGGAAACAGTCGCGGATATGCTGCGGGAGAATTTTACGCAGACGTGGACAGACTGGGCACATTCTCACGGGGCAACTACTCGCAATCAGGCGCATGGCTCGCCGGCTAATCTGCTTGACATCTACGCTTTAGTTGATATTCCTGAATGTGAGTCGTATGGTATCACGGATTTCGACATCCCCGGCTTGCGCAAAGATTCGATCCGCAAACAGAACGACAGCGACCCGACTATCCTGAAATATGCCTCTTCTGCGGCTCACATCACCGGAAAGCGCTATACATCGTCCGAAACTTTCACTTGGTTAACGGAACATTTCCGCACCTCGCTGTCGCAATGCAAGCCGGAACTGGATTTGATGTTTACCTCCGGCGTCAATCACGTCTTCTTCCATGGCACTACTTATTCGCCGAAAGAAGCCGAATGGCCCGGATGGAAATTCTATGCTGCCATAGATATGTCGCCGACCAACACTATCTGGCGCGATGCACCGGCGTTTTTTGACTATATCGCTCGCGTACAATCATTCCTGCAAAGCGGCACGCCCGACAATGATTTTCTGCTCTATTTCCCAATGTATGACATCTGGCAAGAGAAACTGGGCAATTACTTCCTGCCGTTCGCGATTCACGATGTATTGCACGAGTTGCCGAATTTCAGCGAAGCGGTAGAGCAAATTACCCAACGCGGCTTCGACCTGGATTATATCTCCGACCGCTTCCTGCAAACAACCACCGTGAAAAACGGATACCTGATAACCGAAGGCGGAACAAGCTACAAAGCCCTCATCCTCCCGCCAGCCAAACATATTCCTGCCACAACACAGCAGCAAATAGACAACCTGATAAAACAAGGCGCGACCGTCATCTACGGCAAAAATGATTATGCCGAACTCTCCAAATACGAGCACTGTAAGGAATCTTTCGTGCCGGATAAAGGTGGCAAACTCATCCGTCGCAAGCACGACACCGGCTATATCTATTTCATGACCATGTTGCAAAACAAGCCGATGGACGGCTGGGTAACACTTGGCACACCGGCTAAAAGCGTCCTGCTCTTCGACCCGATGACAGGCAAAAAAGGAAAAGCGCAGTTGCGCAACAACAATGGAACAACAGAAGTCTATCTGCAACTGCAACCCGGAGAATCCATCATCCTGAAAACATTTACAGATAAAAATGTGCAAACGGAAACTTGGAATTATTACGAACCAACCGGCAAAAAAATAGAACTAAAAAATGGCTGGACCATGCGTTTCATCGAAAGTGTCCCACAAATAAAAGCGCAATTTCAATTGCCAGCACTCGTTTCATGGACAACATTAAAACAGGGCGAACGGTACAAGGTACAAGGTACAAGGTACAAGGTGCAGGAATCGGATCGTGTACCCTGCACCTTGCACCCTGCACCCTGCACCCAAATCAACCGGGGCACAGCCTCGTACGAAATCAAATTTGATTTCAAAAAAGAAGAAGGCAAGGAATACCGTCTGTGTCTGGGCGATGTGCGGGAAAGCGCTGTTGTGAAAATAAACGGCAAAAAAGCGGGAACACTCTTTGCGGTCCCGTTTGAAATCACTATTGGCGACCTGCTTCAAAGCGGTGAAAACACGGTTGAAATAGAAGTGACCAACTTGCCCGCCAACAGCATCGCCGATTACGACCGTCGCGGCGTGCAATGGCGCATCTTCAACGAAATCAATTTTGTGAATATCGCGTACAGCGACACCCGGTTTGATATTTGGGAGCCGATGCCATCCGGATTGTTGGGACCGGTTACAATTCAAGAATTATCGCTAAAATAGGCCACTATCTATCGTCACCCATTCAATACAAAAAACCAAATTGCCAAAGCGGGATTTTTTTGCCAAAACCATACTCAATATTATCGGCGGCTATGTAGGCGTTACTTTCGCCTTGAAGTTGCTTGTCCGTTTTGCTTTTTCCACCAATCTCAAACAACATTTTTTTATCCACCCAAAAATCGCCGGTGTTTGGATATTCAACCGTATGTTGATACGAAAGTTGATTAAGGAAAAATGTTTCGCGCATATTTCCAATGTCGGTATTGCGTTCTGCCAAAGTGTAGGCAAGATTAGTGTTTTCGAGATAAATTTTGTCAGGTTTTTGCAGTTTATTTATACCTGAAATGTCCTTGTGCAAATTATTTGTGAGACGCGTTTCCTGCAAATAATACAGATAAGAAATCAATGTATTTCTATGAATATCAATGCGTTTAGCGAGATTTTTTATGTTTGGAATAAACGGAACAGACTCGGCAACAATTTGCAGCAGTTGCTTGATTTTGGGAATATATGACGGCTCAACATTTCGCAGTAAAGGTAGTTCTACTTCCAATATCAGATTAACAATTTCTTCCAAACGGTAGGGATATTTGGCAATTCCTTCGGTAAAAAACGGATAGTAACCGTGTCTCAGATAGTCGCCAAAAAATTGCAAAGGTTTGACTTTTTCCAAAATTTCATCTGAAATTTCTTTTTGTTTAGTCAAAATATCAGACAGCGGAAACGATTGAAAATCAGTTTTTTGCGTAACATTAAGATATTCACGAAACGAAAGTCCCTGAATATCATACACAATGGCGCGACGACTCAAATCGGCACGAGCATTGAGGATTTCGAGCAATGATGAGCCGGTAAAAATAACTTTCAAATCGGGAAAATCATCATAGATATTTTTGATTTCCTGCGACCAGTTCGGATATTTGTGCACTTCGTCAAGAAAAAGAAATTTTCCGCCGCGTTTCACAAACAAATCAACCATATCCAACAATTTATGCTCGGCAAACCAGATATTATCAAGTGAAACATACAAACTTTCGGAAGTATTGCCCAAAGACTTCTTTATGCGTTGCAACAAAAGTGTAGTTTTGCCCACACCTCTTGCGCCACGAATGCCTATCAGACGGTTGTCCCAGTCTATTTGCCCCATTATACTACGAATGAAACGAGTATCTACAGCCTTCACCTTTTGAAAGGATTTTTCTATCAGAGTATCCATTTTTTATGCAATTTTGTACATTAGAGTGTACAAATATACGAACTTTTTTCGGAATAAAAAACTTTTTTGAATATAATCAATGTTGTTACCTTTCTCATTTTTGATATAAAAATATATGATTCCGCAGATAATGTCCAGAAGGCTTGTTGAATATTGGAAAATAATGTTGTAATTTTGTAGCGGTTAAGAGAATATGAAAAAAAATGTGCGTAAGACGCACAAAATAAAAGACATTTTAAAAACAGCATTATATGAAGAGAGGAGTTATTTTTTTTGCAGCAATATTGTTTTCATTGACTGCATTTGGACAGACAGACTTGTCTAAAATGAAAACTATTCGGGCAAATTCCAATAGGGTTGATATTCGTGATGGGAACGTTTTGCATGAAGGTGCGTGGAGAAATTTTACCTCCGCATGGACACAAATAAAGTCTATCCCTTCATATTTGGAAACGCTGCAACAAGCAGGCGGCTATGCCAAAACAGAAACAGCTGAATTACCGGCTTTTGACTATGAAACGCCGGAAAATGGTCGCATGAAAGATGTAAGAAGGTATTTCAAACTTGATTCCATTGCAGGAAATGGAGACGAAATCTCTAAAATATTGAATATGATGTATTGGATTCACAATAATATTCTACATGACGGTTCGAATTGGGCACTTGCAGAATTTAGTTCAATAGACTTGTATCATTATCAAAAAGCAACAGGGAAGGGTATAAATTGCAGACATTTAGCCATTGCTTTAAATGAAATGTATTTATCTATGGGGTGGAAATCTCGTTATGTAACCTGTCTTCCAAAAGATGAAAATGACCAAGATTGCCACGTTATTAATTGTGTATGGGTTGATAGTTTGCAAAAATGGATTTGGATTGACCCGACTTTTGCGGCTTATGTGAAAGATGAAAATGGTAATTTTTTAAGTATCAGCGAAGTTCGAGAGCGATTAATTGACAGTCGCCCGTTAGTATTGAATGAAGATGCTAATTGGAACAATCAAAACAAACAAACCAAAGAGTATTATCTGGAGAATTATATGACAAAAAATCTGTATTGGATTCAAGTGCCTGTTAATAGCATGTTTAATCCGGAAAGTCGCTATCGAAATAATGTAAATAAGTATGTTTCATTGTTGCCAACTGGTTTTACACGTTCCGATATGGAAACTATGGGAACAATTACACACGACCCTGAATACTTTTGGCAAAAACCATAAACAAAACACCTATTGTAAACTCCCGTCTGCAATGTCAAAAAGCAGGCGGGAGTTTTTTAATTACAAAAACGCTATTCTGTACAAAATTACCCTATATTTGTCTGTTTATCCATTTTCTTACGTTACCAAAATAATTACTTTTGTTCAATTAACTTTAAATTATATTTGGAGCATTATGATAAAAAAAATAAATTTTGTTCTGTGGTGCATCGTTTGCAGTTTGAGCCTTTTTGCTCAACCGGCACAGCGTTTTTTCCCAAAAGAAAACCTGATTATCACCGGCACCTATTACTATCCCGAACATTGGGACGAATCGCAATGGGAACGCGATTTGAAACAAATTAAGGAATTGGGTTTCGATTTTGTCCATTATGCCGAGTTTGCTTGGGCACAATTGGAACCGTCCGAAGGCGTGTATGATTTCGCTTGGCTCGATCGTGCTGTTGAAATTGCGGCTCGCAACGACTTGAAAGTGATTATGTGCACCTCCACCGCCACGCCCCCTGTTTGGTTGGTGCGTAACTATCCGGAGGTGCTGATTGAACATGAAAACGGTACGCACACCGACCATGGTGCGCGGCAGCATCCGTCTGTATCCAGTAATTTTTATCGGGATTATTCCCTGAAAATGATTGAAAAACTCGCACAACATTACGCCCACGACAAGCGTATCATCGGTTGGCAATTGGATAATGAGCCACGCCCTAACCGTGATTATGGTGCGGATGCCCAACAACGTTTCCGAACTTGGGTGAAAAACAAGTATCAAACCATTGATGCGTTGAACAAGGCGTGGGGGACGGTTTTTTGGAGCCAGGTCTATAGCAGTTTCGACGAAATCAATATCCCTCGCTTTGCACAGATGTTTATGAATGCCCACCAGATACTCGACTACAACCGTTTCTCTACGGAAGAAATGTCCTCGTTCTTAGACGATCAGGCAAAAACGATTCGTCGACAAGTAGGCAAAGATCAATGGATTACGACCAATTACATACCGGATTATGCTGATGGCCATTTGCGCCAAAGCCAAGAATTAGACTTCCATTCCTATACCCGCTACATGGTGTTTGGCGAAAATTACGGCATCGGACGCAAAGGCTATCGCTTGGGATCGGTGGAACGAATTGCCAAAGCCAACGACTTTTTCCGAACAATTGACGGCGTATACGGCGTGATGGAACTGCAACCCGGACAAGTGAACTGGGGCAAAATCAATCCGCAACCGCTTCCGGGAGCTGTGCGGCTGTGGCTGTGGCATGTGTTTGCCGGCGGCAGCCAATTTGTCTGCACCTATCGCTACCGCCAACCACTTGTCGGTACGGAGTTGTATCACTACGGAATTGTCGGTACAGATGGCGTGACACCAACCCCCGGCGGTTTGGAATATGCCCAATTTATGAAAGAAGTGAAACTGGTACGCGAGCAACAACCAAAAGACATCCGGAATCCCGATGCTTACGAAAAACGCCGCACCGCCATTCTCTACAATCACGAAAATGCGTGGGAAATCGCCCGCAACAAACAAACGACCGAATGGGACACCGAAAAGCATATTGATACCTATTACGACGCCCTGAAAAACTTCAACGCGCCGGTCGATTTTATAGATGAACGCAACGATTTTTCAAACTATCCGGTCATGATTGCTCCTGCTTACGAAATGGTGGATGCAGCATTGATCCAACGCTGGAAAACCTACGTGGAACAAGGTGGAAATCTTATTCTCACGTGCCGTACCGGACATAAAAATCGCAACGGACAACTCTTTGAAGCTCCTTTTGCCGAGCCTATTCGTTCGTTAACCGGTGCAAAAATAGACTTTTACGATTCATTGCTTCCGCAAACACCGGATTCAATCAGTTATGACGGACAAAAATATTCGTGGACGAGTTGGGGTGAAATTCTTATTCCAGATAAGGACACGGAAACTTGGGCAACCTATTTAGGCGATTTCTATGCAGGTAGTTCCGCCATTACTTTCCGCCATTTAGGACACGGGACAGTTACCTACATTGGCGTGGACACACAAGACGGTCGGATGGAAAAAGCGATCTTGCAAAAACTCTATGCTCGTTTGAATATTCCGGTATTGGATTTGCCCGCCGGTCTGCACATCGAATATCGCGATGGCTTTGGCATAGCAGTCAATTATGCGGATAAAACGTATACATTACCTGTGCCTGCCGGAACAAAATATATCATTGGCAGCAAAGAAATCCCCACAGCAGGCGTTTCGGTTTGGAAAGAATAAATAGATGAAACAACGGCTTATTATATCGTTTTTGTTTTGCATGCTGCTCTCCTCCACAGCGATGGCAGCAGAAAATATATTGTTTGACACGCAACGTGCCACACTTATTTATGTGGATGCGACTGAACAGCCGGTAGTGCAAACCGCTTTAAAACTCTTGCAACAAGACGTTCAAACGGTGTTTGGAACTTCGTTGCAGGCGTCTGACAAGCCGGAAGTTGCGCGAATTGTTGCAGGCACGACAGGCGTCAATGCTGAAATTGACCGTTTAGAGAAAAACGGACACATTGACCTGTCGGCATTGAAAGGTAAATGGGAAACATTCCGCCTGACTACGATTAAAGACGGTGAGCAAACAGTATTGATCATTGCAGGCAGCGACCCGCGTGGCACTGCCTACGGCATTCTCGAACTGTCGCGCATGATTGGCGTGTCGCCCTGGTACTATTTTGCGGATGTGAAACCAAACACGATGAGCCAATTCGTTATGCCTGCAACGGATATACAACAATCGCCCTCCGTGCACTATCGAGGCATCTTCCTCAACGACGAAGATTGGGGATTGTTGCCTTGGAGTAGTAAAACCTTTGAGCCTAATCTTCCGCTTGCAGGTAAAACCAAAGGAACTATTGGACCAAAAACATACGCCCGAATATTTGAACTCTTGCTTCGCCTGCGCGCCAACACCATTTGGCCGGCCATGCACGAGCGCACCGTACCGTTTTATTTCGTCGAGGGCAACAAAAAAATGGCAACGCAATACGGCATTGTGGTGGGCACTTCGCATTGCGAGCCGTTGATGCGCAATTCGGCAACCGAATGGGACATTGCAGGAGAAGGAGATTACAATTATGTGACCAACAAAGAAGAAATGTTGTCCTATTGGACTGACCGCCTGAATGAACTGCAAGGCTCTGAAAATATCTACACCATCGGATTGCGCGGAAAGCATGACGGTATGATGCAAGGCGTAACAACGCTTGAAGAACATAAATCGGTGTTGTCACAAGTGCTGAACGACCAACGGGAATTGCTCCGAGAACACGTCAATCCCGACCCTGCCAAAATTCCGCAGATATTTGTTCCTTACAAGGAAGTATTGGACGTGTATGATGCCGGTTTGGAAGTGCCGGAGGATGTGACTTTGGTTTGGTGTGATGATAATTACGGTTATATTCGTCGCCTGTCCAACGAAAAAGAACGCCTGCGCCCGGGTGGTTCGGGCGTGTATTACCACGTGTCGTATTGGGGGCGTCCGCACGATTATTTGTGGCTGGCGTCCACCTCTCCCGCTTTGGTGCAGACCGAAATGCAACGAGCCTACGAACACGGTGCCGATAAACTCTGGATTCTGAATGTAGGCGATATAAAACCTGCCGAATATTTGATGGAATTTTTCTTGGATATGGCTTGGGACGGTTGCAATGGCAGGGGCGTAGCGCACTACGCCCCTACAGGGGTTTTCAATCATTTGAAAAAATGGGCTACACGGGAATTTGGTGAACAACATGCCGAAGAAATTACCGCTATCCTGAAAGAATATTACCGCTTGGCAAATTTCCGCAAACCGGAACATACCGGTTGGAGCCGAGTGGAAGAACCGGGTTATCCGAGAAATCTGACACCGGTAATTGATTCGGAATACAATCCGGATGTTAATGATGAATTGCAAAACCGCTTGCACAACTATCTATTGTTAGCGAACAGAGCAAAGCAGTTGCGGGCATCTATACCTGAAAACAGACAAAGTGCCTTCTTTCAATTGGTGGAATATCCGGTAAGAGGAGCCTCTTTGCTCAATCAAAAATGGTTGTATGCGCAATTAAACGACACCCTTAATAGCAGGCTGGCGTATAATGAAATAGAGCAAATAACAGCCGATTACAATAGCATGGAAAACGGCAAATGGAATCGTATTATGGATTTTCATCCACGCAATCTGCCTGTTTTTTCAAAAACAGCCCCCCTTAATCCCCCCTCAAGGGGGAAACCCAAAAGCTCCCCTTGTGGGGGAGTTGAGGGGGCTGGTGCCATTCAAGCAGTCAATGCAAAAAGCAGGGGCATTGAAGGATTGGGACATAGTTTTGCCGCTGTCCCATTGGCACAAGATGATTCCCTTACATTTGTTTTTGATACACAAAATGTGGGCGATGGCTGGATTAAAATTGCCGCCATTCCCAATCACGGCGTGGACGGACAAGGCATGAAAATCAGTGTGTCTGTCAATGGACAAACATTGCCTATTGCCGATTACAGCGTGGAAGGTCGCAGCGAAACATGGAAACAAAATGTTTTGCGCGGACAATCGTTAATCACAGTTCCATTCAATTTTCAGCATAAAGGAACGACGACAATTAGCGTGAAAGCACTGACGCCGTATATTATTATCGACCAGATAATGGTGGGCACCGGCGAAATGAATTTTTATGAATTTCCAATAAAAAAATAACACGATGGAACGAATAGCATTTAAAATGAAATTGAAGCCCGGCTTCAAAGCAGAGTACATCAAACGGCACAACGAAATCTGGCCGGAGATAGCAAAACTGATTAAAGATTCGGGCATCAGCGACTATTCTATCTTCTTGGATGAAGAAACGAACAGTCTGTTTGGCATACAAAAAGTGAGTGGTGAGGTGTCGTCGCAAGGATTAGGCAGCGCGACTATCCAACAAAAATGGTGGGATTATATGAGCGACATCATGGAAGTAAATCCGGATAACTCGCCTGTTTCTATTCCTTTGGAAGAAGTATTTTATTTAGCGTAAAATGACAAAACATTATGTCATGTCGCAAATTATTACTAAATTTGCGACAAAAATATATTAATTTTCACATGCAAACAACAGAGGAACAGATACTTACAAAAATAAAAAAAGCGAAGAGGGGGACGCTTTTTTTTGCAGATAGTTTTGTGAATGCAGGTAATTCAAAAGCCATCAATAAAGCGTTGGAACGTTTGGTAAAATCGGGAGAATTAGACCGTGTGGCAACCGGAATGTATGTTCGTCCGCAAATCAGCAGTTTGATTGGCAAACTAACGCCAACCTTTGAGGAAATTGCCAAAGCCATTGCCCGAAGGGATAGAGCAAAAATTGTTCCAACAGGCTCTTATGCCCTTAATCGCTTGGGATTATCAACACAAGTTCCAATGAATTTTGTTTATTTGACAGATGGAGTTGCTCGAAGGGTAAAAGTTGGCAGAACCACCATTTTATTCAAAAAGACAAGTCCCCGAAATGTAAGTGCAGTTGGCAAAATTAGCAGTTTGGCTATTCAAGCCCTGCGCACAATAGGCAAAGGAAACGCCACAGACGAAGAAATCAAGCATATTCAAGCATTGTTGGCAAAAGAAAAACCAACACATTTGGAACACGATATTCGGCTTGCTCCTGCTTGGATACGAGAAATTATGAAACCTGCACTAAAACAAGAAACACATGAATAACGAAGCACTAAAAGAGTGGCTGAAATTGCCTGATACAGACAAACTGAAATTGTTTTTAGAAGTGGAACGGGAAATGGCCTTGCCTGCCACTGCTATCGAAAAAGATTGGTGGGTGGTGCATACTTTATCACTTATTTTTTCCATGCCTTATGCCAACGCCTTGATTTTCAAAGGCGGAACTTCACTCAGCAAAGCATGGAACGTTATTGAGCGATTTAGTGAAGATATTGATTTGGCGTTGGATAGAGAATTTTTAGGTTTTGCAGGTGAATTGAGCAACACAAAAATTCGCAATCTACGGCGTGCTTCTTACGAATTTCTTACAACCAAATTCACTCCCGAACTCAGCGAAAAATTTAAAGAAACAGGTTTTACGGACGTAATTGTAAAATACAGAGAAGTAAATAACCACGACCAAGACCCGTTGATTGTTGAGATTTATTATCCAAAACTAACTGAACAAGATACTTATTTGCGACCGGGCGTTGTGGTTGAAGTTGGCAGTCGGTCGTTGAAAGAGCCTAATTCGCCAAGAAATTTCAGCACTATGGTGTCAGAAGTATTTAGCGATAAACCCTATTCTGATAAGCCCATTACCATTCCAACCGTTAACCCCGAACGTACTTTTTTAGAAAAAGTATTTTTGTTGCACGAAGAATTTCAGCGACCTGCGGAAAAAATGCGGGTAGAAAGGTTAAGTCGTCATTTGTACGACCTAGAACGATTGTCAAGAACAGAATATGCACAAAAAGCGTTGAACGATAAATATTTATACAATACCATTGTTTCACACCGCGACAAATTTTCTCATTTGGGAGGCGTGGACTACGAAAAACATAGTCCGGCAAATATAAGGATTGTCCCGCCTGCCGATTTACTGCCACTTTGGGAAAAGGATTACTACGAAATGGTTGAAAATATGATATATGGAGAAAAATTGCCATTTAGCACTTTGATACAGCGAATTGAAGAATTACAGAAGACGATAAATACAACGAAATGGGAGTAAATGAAATTGTTAAATAAATGATATTTATAGATAAAATATGGATAAAATATAGATATTTCGTATCATAAACGTATCTATTCGTATAAAAAAATAGGATATTATGAAAAATATAAAATTTTGTAAAAGTGGCATTGTAATTTTCTTTGCAATCTGTCTAATTGCTTGTGGACAGAAAAAATCGAACAGTGTCATTCAAGAGCCGAGTATTGCCGACTTAATTGATACGTCAAAGATTGCAATTTTGCCTTATGATACGATTAATTGCAGATGGTTTTTTGAAAATTGTACTCAAGCAGAGTTGACGTATGAAAATTTTGTAACAATTGAATCTATATTGGAAGAATGTATAGATAATTATAATGCGGCAGAAGAAGTACGTTTTAAGGAAACTTGTGAGAAATATCCTCAATATGCATTAAATCTAAGACACTCTTCAATTGACCTAAAAAAATATTGGCGACAATATATTGTAGTGATAAATCAACAAGGGGAAAAAGAAACTTTTATTAATTTTTTCTGTGAACCGCCAGAGGATATTATTTCTGACGGAGATGAGTATCGGTTTGTGCCAAGTAATAGATGGAAAACAGGACTTGTGGAAGTTCTGGATGGAGGAAATTGTTTCTTTCAAATAAAAATCAATTTGAGTACAAAGAAATGGTATGATTTTGGGGTAAACGGTGTGGCATAACTAAGTGATAAATAATAAAATAAATGAAAAAGAAAATTAGTGTCTTGTTGTTTTTCTTGGCAAGTTGTTGCTGCCTGTCAGCTCAAGTCGGCAAACTGCAATTAGGAAATCTTCCCGCAATCAACACGCAGGAGTTCAAAGGGAAAGCGAATTATAGCATCGGCAAGGAAAACATCCGCGTGACGGTGCAATCGCTACGCGATACGAAAGGCGTGATTATAGAAGTGCTTTCCACTACCGACACCGAATTGACGTGGTCGTTTGGCGGCGGAACGAAAGACGATGTTTTCAGCATCGAAGGGAATGCTTTTACCTTATATTATGGTGAGAGTATGGCTCTGCGGACGATACAAGGTTGTGTGCCTCCTGAATCCGAATTGAAAATCGTTGACTTATCAACATTGACCGGTCGTTTGCCCCTCCGCTCCGGACAGAAATACTATCTCTGTTTCTATGAGCAAAATGCAAAAGCCGATTATAACTATTTTATGCTGAGCGATTTGTTTAATAAAGGGACGGCGGTTCAGCAGGGGATTGCGGGTCAAGCCCGCAATGACGGACCGGCTCCCCTCTCCTTGAGGAGAGGGGCTGGGGGTGAGGCTAATATCCGTGACTTCGGCGCAACAGGCGATGGCAAAACCATCGACTCTCACGCCATCAACGCAGCCATCGAAGCCGCAGCAGCTCAGGGCGGTGGCACAATCTATTTCCCTCCGGGCAACTATCTATCCTATTCTATTCGCCTGAAAAGCCATATTCGCCTGTTTTTAGATGCGGGCGCAAAGATTATCGCGGCCTTTCCTTCCGCTACCGAAGGCTACGATGAGGCAGAGCCGAACGAAGGCAATTATTTTCAGGATTTCGGACACAGCCATTGGAAAAACAGTCTGCTGTGGGCGATTGGGGAGGAAGATATTACGATTTGTGGGGCGGGAACGATTGATGGCATGGGCTTGACCCGCGAAGAAAGTCGCCTCAAAGGTGTTGGCAATAAAGCGATTAGCCTGAAAGAATGTAAAAATATCACGTTACGCGATATTCGGATGCTGCATTGCGGACATTTCGCCTTGCTGGCAACCGGTGTGGACAATATGACTGTCGACAACCTGTTGATAGACACCAACCGCGATGGCTTGGACATTGATGCGTGTCGCAATGTGCGCATCTCCAACTGCACGGTCAATTCGCCGTGGGACGATGCCATTGTTTTGAAAACCAGCTATGGCTTGGGCTATTTCAAAGACACCGAAAACGTCACCATCACCAACTGTTTTGTAAGCGGCTACGACCAGGGCAGCGTGGCTAACGGTACGTATCTCAGTACTCAACCGCAAGCCCCCGACCACGGCTACAATTGCGGACGAATTAAGTTCGGCACCGAATCCAGCGGCGGATTCAAGAACACTGCCATTTCCAATTGTGTCTTTGAACACTGTCGTGGCTTGGCGCTCGAAACGGTGGATGGCGGCGACTTGGAAGATATTACCATTTCTAACATCACGATGCGGGACATTGTCAATGCCCCCCTGTTTTTGCGTTTGGGTGCCCGGATGCGCAGTCCGGAAGGCACGCCTGTTGGCAATATGCGCCGTATTTTGATTGATAATATCAATGTTTTCAATGCCGATTCGCGCTATGCCTCCATCATCAGCGGCATCCCCGGACACGCTATTGAAGACGTGACGTTCAGTAATATCCGCATTCATTACAAAGGTGGCTACAGCAAGGAAGATGCGAAAATCGTGCCGCCCGAAAACGAAAAAATCTATCCCGAACCTTGGATGTTCGGCACAATACCGGCATCCGCGTTCTATATTCGTCACGCGCGCAACATTCAATTTCATCACGTCTATGCCGATTTCGAGGAAGCCGATGGGCGTCCGGCTTTTGTCTTGGATGATGCGGCTAATATCGACATCAAAGAAACTAACTTGCCGTTTCCCGCGACAGATGCCTTGCCCGATTGGGTGCAAACGGTGGGTGCACAAACACAGCCTTCCACAAAGTATAGTGTCAAAGCCAACGATTTCGGCGCAGTGGGCGATGGCACCACATTGAATACGTCCGCTATTCAAAAAGCAATTGATGCCTGTGCCAAAAAAGGCGGAGGACGAGTAGAATTAACTCCGGGTATTTATTTGACCGGCGCACTCTACCTCAAAAGTAATGTTGAACTGCATCTCGGAAAAGAGGTAACGCTCAAAGCGGTTAACCGGGTAGCAGATTTCCCCGAAATGCCCACACGCGTTGCCGGTATTGAGATGGTGTGGCCGGCTGCGATTATCAATGTAATCAATCAGCAGAATGTCGCCATTACAGGAGACGGCGTGATCGACGGCGACGGCAAATATCTTTGGGATAACTATTGGGACATGCGCAAGGATTATGACACCAAAGGGCTGCGTTGGATTGTCGATTACGATTGCAAACGCGTGCGCTCGCTGTTGGTGTCGGAATCCAAAGACGTGACTGTCAGCAACTTAACCTTTCTACGAGCAGGCTTCTGGACTATTCAGTTGCTGTATTCCTCCTATTGCACGGTCGCCGGCGTGACGATTCAAAACAATCTGGGCGGACACGGTCCCAGCACCGACGGTATCGACATCGATTCTTCACACCACATCCGAATCGAAGGCTGCGACATTGATTGCAACGACGATAATATCTGCCTCAAAGCGGGTCGCGATGCCGATGGACTACGGGTGAAACGCCCGACAGAATACGTCTTTATCCGTAACTGCATCACCCGCAAAGGAGCCGGACTGATGACTTGCGGCAGCGAAACATCCGGTGACATTCGCTATATCTATTGCACCGAAAGTCAAGCAATTGGCACCAGTGCCGCGTTGCGCATCAAATCGGCAATGACCCGTGGTGGTACCGTAGAACATATTTATATGAACAACGTGCAAACCGACAGCGTGAAACACGTCCTCAACTGCGATATGAATTGGAATCCGGCGTATAGCTATTCCACCCTGCCGGCTGACTATCAAGGAAAAACACTGCCCAACCATTGGGAAGTGATGCTGCAACAGGTATCGCCGGAACAGGGTTTGCCTCATTTCAGAAATATCTACCTGTCAAATATTCAAGCAAAGAATACCAACACTTTTATTAATTGTGTAGGAACAGAACAGTCGCTCATTCAAGATGTGGAAGTAAAAAATTGCGATATAGAGGCTGCACACTACGGAACGATTCAATTCACAGACAGTTTTCAATCAATAAACAATACTATAACAGTCAAATGAAAACCCCAATCTCCCATAAAGGGGACTTGGTTGACACGCCCCCGTAGGGGCAACCCCAATGTCGTCGATTAAGGGGGAAACGCTTGGATTAGGCTTGTTGGAATGGGATGTCTCCACTCCGTAGAGCGAGCTAAAGCCCGCTCTACTCCGGTCGACATGACGACCCTAAACACAGGTCGAAGGAGGGAGTGAAGCAGGAAGGAGCGATGAAACCGCTCCTTCCTGCTTCACTCCCTCCTTTTTGTTAAAAAATGCGTCCGTCATGTCGACCGAACGGAGTGAGCGGAGACATCCCCTGCCAGCAAATCTTCATTCGACGTAGGCTTTCAGTCTTAAATTGACGACATTAGGGGCAACCCTTGTGGTTGCCCAAAACAATCACAATGGTTGTAAAAAAGAAAGAGACCCGCACCGGAAAAACGAAACGAAACTATGTACAAAAACCCATGCGGATTCTCTTTCTTGATAGTATAATCACAATGTAAGCTGTCAGCCGTTAGTTTCTACGTCTTCCGGTATTTTGCCGGTTGACGGAACTAACCCTAATCAAGTGCAAGCATGGGCGCATAGTGCCGGTATGCTGAGTATACCGCCAATGTCGTACTAACGGCTCACCACAGACCTATTTCAAATATTTTTCACGCACTTCAAATACTTACCGGTTGTCACTGCAGAAGTCGTGCAGGGAGAAGTACCAATAATATTGCAAATATACGTCGACAAATACAGTTGAGTTACAGGGGAACAAGGATTATCTTGACCTCCAGGCTGGCAAGTATAACCATACGTATTATACGTTGTAGCATTGCATGAGGGCACAGTGCAGGATGGAGCCTTCGACTCGCAAGATGCTGCCACTATATCCCAGCGGTAAGTGGGTGATGAAGGACTCGCAGTGTTAGTATCGAAATTCGATTTCGCCCCAGTTGATCCCTGCACGATAGTTCGAAATTTTATTTCACATCCACCACTGACAGTGGAAGATACGCCGGTATTAGAGCTCCAATAATCTGTATTACTAAGAGGCACCTTCAACGATGCAGCAGCAGCGACGAGTTCATCAGCACTTGGAACGCGCCATCCACCACTGCACGCAACATTTGCATTCGACACATCAGACTGCGACGATGCCCAGCAGAGCCCACCGTAAATTAAACCCCCATCACAATTGTTAGTGACGGCTATCACGTCATCTGCTCCCTCCCGACTTGGGCTCGCCCCTCCGTGGCTTGCATTAGCTACAACGCTTATTGTCGATTCCGACAGTTCTTCATCTTCCGATCCCTGAATCAGCGTCAGTAGATACTGATTTGCAGCACTCCCGGTTTCGCCCGAGAACTTTTCGGTCGGATACGTCCAGGTAAGACTTGTAGCTCCGGCAGGCATATTGGTTGTCACTGCCAACACATCGCCCAGTTCCAATGGTACATGGCCGCCGGTATCAAAATTGATTGGTGCCGGTTGTACCGGATTTACGTTTATAGCTACTTCGCTTTCGGTGAGTTTGGCTGTTGCCGTGACATC
>JAISKM010000097.1 GCA_031261285.1 Candidatus Symbiothrix sp.
CCTGTTTTATCATATAGTATATGTTAGTTTTATATTAGTGTTAAGAGGGAAGAGATGATTGGGAAATCGTCTCTTCTTTTGTATCTTAGCTAAAGTACCTCAAAAAAGTATCCGATAGAAAAACAGAGTAACCAAATGATAATCAGAAATTAGCACCTTCGGTTGTCTTTTGGTGTCTGATAGCTAAAACACCAATTACCCCTTCCACAGGCTCTGTAAAGGGTGCTAATTTGTAAAAAAGGGACTTTTTCATCGTCCTCATCTGTCCAAGGGTATTTTTTATTATCATATCTTGCCCGGAAAATATTCATCCGTTGCTCCATAAAATGGAAATAGTATCTAAATGCGGCATCGCGAACTTTTATCATTGTCCTTTTGTCCTATAATTTGTGTTATTACTCAAACCCTCCCGAAATATCAAAGAACTTATCAAAGAAAGCCATCAATTTTCCAAGTACCGTTTCGCGTTTCTTGCTCCGGTCGCCGGTGGGTGTAAAGCGCGATACCGGCGGTAATACTTTAGTTATTCCGGTGCCGGTGGTGGCTACGCTGCCGTCGCGAAACGCATTTTGGATAAATTTGTAGGTTTCGTCTTTGTCCAAATTCTCGTCTGTGATGATTTTATCTAACTCTTCGATTTTCTTTTTATCCACAAACTCGCGCCAATCGGCATCCACCACCGAATCGGCGTTGAGCGAATCTATGAATTGTTCGATAAGTTCTTTCTTATTGCGCAGTTCTACGCTCGAATCAATGGCTTTGTTGATGTTTATCAAAATCTCTTTGTCGTTCAGATGGCTATCGTGGTATTTGCGGATTAGTTCCAAGATATAATCAATATTTATCTCCACTTGCTTGATGAGTTCCATCTCGAAAACGATGTCGTCATTCACATTTTCCTTGTCGCCCTTGCCTTTGTTGCGAAATTCGTTGTATAGATTAATATAGATGCTGTGATAATCCTGAACATCACGCTCGGTCAAGAGTTCGTTTCCGAAAAATTCATCGAATGTGGTTAGAATATTGCGCATTCTCAAGATTCCACCATACAGTTTGATAAACTCTTTTTGATGTTGTTCGCCTATAATGGTTTCTTCTATTGGATATTTTTGCAAAAGCTCGGCAATTAACTCGGCATAGCCTCGTATAGGTTTTCCTTCATGTTCATATCCATTGTAATATTCATCAAACGTTTTGAGCAACACAATGCCTCCTGCTTCCTTGTCGCCAAACAGCGCGATACTTTCGTTGGTCGCTTTTTCAAGATTACGGAAACAGACAATGTTGCCGAATGTCTTTATCGAATTGAGTATGCGGTTGGTACGCGAATAGGCTTGCAAAAGTCCGTGCAGCCGTAAGTTTTTGTCCACCCAAAGCGTATTCAATGTGGTGGCGTCAAAACCGGTCAGGAACATATTGACCACTATCAATAAATCAAGTTCGCGGTTTTTTACCCGTGCTGAAACATCTTTGTAATAGTTCTGGAATTTGTCGCTCGAAGTATCGTAATTCGTTTTGAAAATAGCGTTGTAATCCTGTATGGCGTTATCCAAAAAGTCGCGGTGACAGACTTCCTCACCCCCCTGCCCCCTCTCCATTTTGGAGAGGGGGAGAGTTGCCCACATAATTTGAGTTAAAATATTTTCGGTTTCGTTTAAAACCTGTTCATTTGTAAAACGAATAATTGTTATACCGTACTGAGATATAATTTCTGTTCTAATTTTATCTCTCTCAATCTGGTCAATATCATTATGATAGCCACCGTCTATTTCGATTCCGAGTTTGTGTTCAGCACAATAAAAATCAAGAATAAAATTCACTTTTAATGGGTGTTGTCTTCTGAATTTTAGATTATTAAGTTTTCTATTTCTTAATAACTGCCACAATAAATCCTCTGCATCAGTCTGGTTTTTCCTCAATTCACGAGCATTCTCTAAAAGTTGAGTTGGGATATTCACTTCCACAGTGCGCACACTCCTCTCTCCATTTTGGAGAGGGGTTGGGGGTGAGGGGAAAAAGTCATCTACGTCTTCATTTACTCCGAAACTGTATATCGTGGCTACTTTCAACTGTTTATCGCTTGGCAAACCAGCCATCTGTTTTTGAAATTCGGCATAATATTTTTTGGCTACCTCAATGGAACTGACCGCAAAAATAGAATTGAATCCCGCTAATCGACGTTCTTTTAGTTGATAGAAGCTGTTGCGTTTGGTCTTTTGGTCGAAATGTTCGCGGATATATTTCACGATATTGGTGATGCGTTCGGGCGATGCCAATGCGTTTTCGCGGTCAATATCCCAGACTTTGCCGTCTTCGATGTTTTCTTCTTCGCGCATGGTGGCGACGTAGTCGATACGAAAAGGCAACACGTTTTTGTCGGTAATGGCATCTACAATCGTGTAAGTATGTAGTTTGTCGCCAAAAGCCTGTTCGGTCGTTTTCAGGTCGGGGCGACCGTTGCCCGAAGAATTGGCAGCAAAGATGGGCGTTCCGGTAAAACCAAAAATGTGATATTTCTTGAAATTTTTCGTAATGACGGAATGCATATCGCCAAACTGCGAGCGGTGGCACTCATCGAAAATGAGTACAAAATGCAATGTCTGAACCACCGATTTTTGTGATTGATTTGATTTGCTTGATTTCACATAGTTTGCAAGTTTTTGTATTGTTGTGATAACGATTTTGCAATTCGGGTCGTTTAATTGTTTGGCTAAAATAGCGGTACTTGTGTTGCTGTTTGCCGCCCCTTTTTCAAACTTGTCGTATTCCTTCATGGTTTGATAGTCGAGGTCTTTTCTATCGACCACAAATAAAACTTTGTCGATATACGTTTCTTTGCTTGCTAATTGAGCCGTTTTGAACGAGGTTAAGGTTTTTCCGCTGCCGGTGGTATGCCAGATATAGCCGCCTGCGTTTACCGTCCCCATTGTTTTGTAATTGGTTGAAACACGTATCCTTCCCAAAATGCGCTCGGTGGCGACAATTTGATAAGGTCGCATTGCCAACAATATTTTGTCGCTTGTGAAAATGCAATATTTTGTCAGAATATTCAGAATGGTATGTTTGGCAAAGAATGTTCGTCCGAAATCCATTAAATCGGTAATCGGACGATTTTCGGCATCTGCCCACCAAGAGGTAAACTCAAATGAATTGGACGTTT
>JAISKM010000104.1 GCA_031261285.1 Candidatus Symbiothrix sp.
AGCACTCTTTAGTTCAGGGGATTCCCGCCTGCGCGGGAATGACAAAAAAACATAATAATCCGGCTTTCTTAAGTCCCCCTTGAGGGGGATTTAGGGGGCTTTTAAAAATAAGAAAATGAACAAATTAATTATTATTTGCGCACTGTTGCTGGGAGCGACAGGCGTAGTGTTGGCACAAAAAAACAGTGCTAAAAGTGAAAAAATCACTACCGTGTTTGACGTGCAAACGATGCACGGTGATCATTGCAAAAAGCGTATTGAAGGTAATATCGCTTACGAAAAAGGCGTGAAAGATTTGCTCGTGAATTTGAAAGAAAACACGGTTACAGTTACTTACGAACCGGGCAAAATTTCGGAAACGCAGTTGATTGAGGCTTTCAAAAAGTTAGGTTACACAGCAACGCCTATTGC
This sequence comes from Candidatus Symbiothrix sp., assembly GCA_031261285.1. Taxonomy (GTDB): domain Bacteria; phylum Bacteroidota; class Bacteroidia; order Bacteroidales; family Azobacteroidaceae; genus Azobacteroides. The sequence continues at coordinate 412 of JAISKM010000104.1, forward strand.
TCCTAAGGAAGAAAAAGTAGCGACCCCTCGAGCAAAAGAAAGTCATCATTGCTGCATCTGATTTTGTTGATAAGTAGGCTGATAACTGTTGATAAAAATCAATAACCATTGGATAAGTGCCGGCGCCTTAAAATAAAAATTTAAGATGCCGGCATAGTTAATGAGAAATTATCGGCAATTATTCAGACATCTTTTTCGGAAATTGGTGATAACTTTCGGAAAAAGTTATTAACTTTGCACATTATCAACAAAAGTTCGCCGAAAAAATTAACCGGTTGATTCAGTTGTTGTTAGATAAAAATAGGGTGTTGATAAATTTTTGATAAGATTTTTTCACTAACTAATAACTTCATATACAAGCATTGTAGAAAAAAGTTATTAGACTTATCAACACTCTATCATAATCATCATTTTTTATTTTAAATTTATAAAAAGAAAAAATATAATAATATGATTGTTGATAAAATCAACCGGTTGAAAGCCGAAAAGAATGCGGTCATTTTGGCGCACTACTATCAGGAGGATGCCATTCAGGACATCGCCGATTATGTGGGCGATAGTTTGGCATTGGCGCGTTGGGCGGCTGAAACGGATGCCGAAGTGATTGTCTTGTGTGGAGTGCATTTTATGGCGGAAACGGCAAAAATATTGAGTCCGCATAAGCGTGTGTTTTTGCCGGATATGAATGCCGGTTGTTCGTTGGCTGATTCTTGTCCGCCCGAAGCGTTTTCCGAATTTGTGAAGCAGTATCCCGGTCATACAGTCATTTCATACGTTAATACGAGTGCGGCGATCAAAGTGTTGACCGATATAGTGGTCACCTCCTCCAATGCCCGTCAAATTGTGGATTCTTTTCCCGTTGACGCGAAGTTAATTTTTGCGCCCGACCGCAACCTTGGAAATTATATTAACAGCGTCACAGGGCGAAATATGGTCTTGTGGGAGGGTGCATGTCATGTACATGAACGTTTTTCGTTGGAAAAAATTCTTGAATTGAAAAAAGAGCATCCCAATGCCATGATTTTGGCGCATCCGGAATGTAAAAGTGTGATTTTGAAAATTGCCGATCACATTGCGTCAACATCAGGATTACTGAATTACGCAACCAAATCCAAAAATCAAGAATTTATTGTAGCCACGGAATCGGGCATTTTGCACGAAATGCAAGAAAAAAATCCAACTAAAACATTTATTCCGGCACCACCAAACGACAGCACGTGTGCCTGCAATGAATGTAACTTTATGAAACTAAACACATTAGAAAAATTGTACGACTGTCTAAAAAATGAAACGCCGGAAATATTTTTAGATGCACAAACGATTGAGGCAGCAGCAAAACCCATTCGCCGGATGTTGGAATTATCGGATCAATTAGGGCTTTGAAACATCAGTAAATGAGTTGTCCGATTTTTTCGGACAACTGAAAATTCGTGATAATTAGCCAATTTCTTGCGTAATCCAAAAATAATAAATCAAACCGGAGAACGAGAGCAGTCAACTGTACGATATTTTCGTACACATCAGTAAAACCCTATATTTAATTACAAGCACAGGGTTTTACTGGTGAGCCTATTTTCGTATAGTTTAGTAATAAAAAAAGGTAGAGAACTTCTCTACCTTTTTTATTTAAACATGGATTGGTTGCTTAGAACAAATAACCAAGAGTAACACCAATGTTGCTGTTTTTGATTGAATTACCATCGACGTTAGACAAATTAGCCAAACCTAAGTTATATTGAGCTTTGATGAAAAATTTGGTGTATTGAAAACCAATACCGGCATTCAAACCAAAATCAAACGCTTTTAATTCGCCTTCTTTTGAACCAAATTTAATATCTTCACTCTCACTTCCTTCACCTGGTACAGTGGCTTTTACACTACCGGAAAGTCCATAACCTAAATAAGGACCGGCAAAAACGAGAAATTTAGAATCATCAGAAACGTTGAATTTGTACAGTGCATTGATTGGCAATGTCAAATAATTCACTGTGGCTGAAATGTCATATGCACCAATACCCTCAAATTTGGCCTTATATCCTTTTTGAGAAAAATTTAATTCGGGAGCAATAGAAAAACTTTCGGTAAGTGCCCAATCAGCAACTACACCTACTTGAAAGCCAGCCTTGTACTTTGCATCCTCAATATCTCCTGTCCAATTAGACAAGTTTAATCCGGCTGTAACACCAAATTTAACACCCTGTGCATTTGCAGTTACTGCAGTAAGAGCAACTAATGCAATTAATAAATACTTTTTCATATAACAATAATTTTAAAATTAATACTTTTCGAACAGTATCAACACACTGATACTTCTAAAATTGCGACAAAGGTAAATGTTTATTTTGTATCTACCAAATTTTTTTATACTTTTTTTTGTATTTTGCAAATAAAATCCGTACCTTTGTGCCCGGTTAATTGAGAGGAGGCACGCTTGTATGGGGTCTCGACTGCCCATTCGACTAAGTTCAGGGCTACGGCTTCGGTCGACATGACGACTTAAATTAAAATAAATAAACAACATGGAAATTGTAAAAATTTTTGGTAGAGAGATTCTGGACTCTCGCGGCAATCCAACCATTGAGGTGGATGTAACATTAGCATCAGGAATCGTAGGTCGTGCAGCTGTGCCGTCAGGCGCATCTACCGGCGAAAACGAAGCATTGGAATTGCGTGACGGCGATAAAAAACGGTATTTGGGTAAAGGCGTTTTGAAAGCTGTAGAGAATATCAACAGAGTAATTGCTCCTGCAATCGTGGGTTTGAGCACTTTGGAACAACGCACCATCGACAAGAAAATGATCGCGTTAGACGGCACTTCTACAAAATCTAAATTGGGTGCCAACGCTATTTTGGGCGTTTCTTTGGCTGTGGCTAAGGCTGCTGCTGCTTATTTGGATCAACCGTTGTATCGCTACATCGGTGGCACAAACACCTATACATTGCCTGTGCCAATGATGAACATCATCAATGGCGGTTCGCACTCCGATGCGCCAATCGCTTTCCAAGAATTTATGATTCGTCCGGTGGGCGCACCTTCATTCAAAGAAGGCTTGCGTTATGGTGCAGAAGTGTTCCACGCATTGAAAAAAGTGTTGCACGACAAAGGCCTAAGCACGGCTGTAGGCGACGAAGGCGGTTTCGCACCTAACTTGGCAGGTGGCACCACAGAAGCATTGGAATCTATTATCGCAGCTATCACAAACGCCGGTTACACGCCTGGAAAAGACATCACAATCGGCTTAGACTGTGCGTCTTCCGAATTCTACAAAAACGGTATCTACGATTACAGCAAGTTTGAAGGTGCAAACGGTGCAAAACGCAATTCTGCACAACAAGTAGACTATTTGGCTGAATTGGTATCAACCTATCCGATCGACTCCATCGAAGACGGTATGAGCGAAAACGATTGGGACGGCTGGAAACTGTTGACCGACAAATTGGGCAGCAAAGTTCAATTGGTGGGTGATGACTTGTTCGTGACCAACGTAGAATACTTGAAAAAAGGGATCGAATTGGGTTGCGCCAACTCCATCCTTATCAAAGTAAACCAAATCGGTTCGTTGAGCGAAACATTGGACGCTATCGAAATGGCACACCGCGCCGGCTACACCAGCGTAACTTCTCACCGTTCAGGCGAAACAGAAGACGCTACAATCGCCGATATCGCTGTGGCAACTAATTCGGGACAAATCAAGACCGGTTCGTTGAGCCGCTCCGACCGTATGGCGAAATACAATCAATTGCTTCGCATCGAAGAAGAATTGGGCGATTTGGCTGTTTATGGTTACAAAAAAATTGGTAAAAAATAAGTTAACGTAAATAATAGGCGTACGAAATTATCACCACCAATACGCTCTATCATTTCCCACCTAATTTTCTTCACACAACAAATCCCGGCTGAGAGCCTTGAATGAGCTAAAAAAAATGAAACGAATAAACATGCTGATTCAAGACTCTCTTGCCGGGATGATTTTATTTTTGGCCCTGGTTACTTTCCTTGTTTGCCGTAGTAGCATCTACATGATCCGGGCTATGCATTGAATAATAGCCAATACCCATGATGCCGGCACACAGCGCACCAAGCAGCAGCAATAGCCCCCACGAAATATCGGAAGGTCGTTCCGGTGGATCATTTAGTAGCTTTTTCATCAGTTT
>JAISKM010000121.1 GCA_031261285.1 Candidatus Symbiothrix sp.
GGGCTTGACACGAAAGAAATGGATATTTCCAAACCCAAACTATCTATCAAAGACAATTACAACGATGATTTTTTGCCCATTCATAAAACGATTTTGAGTCGTTTGCAAAAGAAAAACGACAAAGGCTTGGTGCTGCTGCACGGCAAACCCGGCACCGGTAAAACCTCGTACCTGCGCTACCTGATAGCCCAAACGAAAAAAGATGTGATTTTCTTGCCACCCAATATGGCTGCAAGCATTACCGACCCGGGACTGATGGGTGTGTTGATTGACAATCCGAACTCGGTTTTTGTGATTGAAGATGCGGAAAACATTGTGATAGACCGCAACCGTAGCGGCTCATCATCGGTGTCGGCCTTGCTCAATCTGGCTGACGGACTGCTGAGCGACTGTTTGAATATTCAGATAATCTGTTCGTTCAACACCGACCTTTCGCGAGTGGATAACGCATTGATGCGCAAGGGGCGGCTCATTGCCAAATACGAATTTCTGGAATTGGAGCAACTCAAGGCGCAAGCTCTTTCCAACAAATTAGGTTTTTCATCCACGATTGACAAACCAATGACACTCACCGCCATTTACAATCAAGATGAGGCTGATTTTCAACCGATTGCAAGGCGCAATGTGATTGGCTTTCAATCAAGTGCGATGCAAAACAGAGAGTCGGCGTGAAATTTCTTTCAACTTATGCCACAATTTGGCACAAGTTTTTACTATCTTTGCCCAAAAAACAAAAATATCATGGCAAAAGACCTGTTTAACAAGTACATCTGGCTGGTAGATACCATCTACAGAGCCGAAAAAATCACATTTGAGGAAATAAATCAAAAGTGGATGCGCAACGAAGAAATGAGCGGCGGCGAGGCACTTCCTGCACGCACGTTTCATAATCAGCGAACCGCGATTGAGGAGTTGTTCGACATCAATATCGACTGCGACCGGCGCAATGGCTATGTCTATTTCATTGCCAATAAGGACGATATGGAAAAAGGCGGCGTGCGCTCGTGGTTGCTCAACACCTTTGCTGTGAACAACCTCATCAACGAAAGTCACAAGCTGAAACAGCGTATTCTGTTTGAAGAAATTCCATCGGGACAGCGTTTTCTCACGCCGATTATTGAGGCGATGCGCGATGGTCTGAAGATTAAAATCACCTATCAGAGTTTTTGGAGCGGGGAACCTCACACCTTTGAAATTGAGCCGTATTGCGTGAAAGTTTTTAAGCAACGCTGGTATTTGCTGGCTTATTCTCCGGATAAAGACGCCTTGCGCACGTATGCGTTAGACCGCATTCAAGACCTGTGCATGACCGATAAACCGTTCAAAATATGCAAATCTTTTAATGCCGAAATTTATTTTGATAATGCTTTTGGCATTACTGTGGACGAAAACATCAGCCCTTGCGTCGTGAAAATCAAAGTTTTTGGCAACAAACGCAAATATTTTAACGCCTTACCCCTCCACCATTCACAGGAAGAAATTATCAAAGAAGAAGATTACTCCGTTTTTCGTTATTTTATCAGCCCTACCTACGAATTTCGTCAAGAACTTTTGTCGCACGGAGCTGAAATAGAGGTAGTTTCGCCTCTGGAGTTTCGAGCCGAGATGGCAGAAATGGCCAAAGCGATGACTAAATTATACGACTAATTTTAGAACTCAATAATATCCGCATACAACTCAGCCAACCGTTTGCGGAGGTGCAGGACGGCATAATGTTTTCTCGACAATAAAGTGTTTACTGTGACACCTGTGGCTGCGGCGATTTCTTTCACGGGGATGCCGTCCAATTCCGTCAGTTCAACTATTTCGCGCTGTTCGGGTGGCAGTTCCGAGAGAGCGGCTTCCAATTCCGTCCAGACCATCGAACGCAGATATTCCGTTTCAGGCGAAGGCGTTGCTTCCTCGTTGCTGAACAGGATTTCCGAGAAATCTTTTAGAATATCGGTATCACTGTCGTCGTCAGAATAGGTCGGCATTGGTTCTTCGTGTTTTTTGATGCCGTGATTGATAATCGTGTTGCGAGCCACGCGGTAGAGCCACGACGACACGGATTCAATCGGATTCAGCGTGCTTGCTGCCGTCTTTGCCAATTGATAAAAAACATCCTGTAGAATATCATCCACGTCTTCCTTGTTCGTCACTCGTTGTCGGATAAAGGATTTCAGACGTGGCTGATACTCTACAATCAGTTCACCAATGCTTTTTGTTGCGCTTTGTTTTGATTCAGCCACGAGGGGTGTCTTTTTTTGATTCGTCGTTCATAAAATCATCTCTTTCTCTCTGTTCTAAATCGTAATCTTCTTGAAAATCATGTCGAAAATCAGTTCCGAAAGGATGTCTGTTACGTCTATCTTTCATGTTTTTGATAAACGCTTTCCGTTCTTCGGGCGTCATGTTCATCCATTTTTCACGCATCGGATTTTTGTTGAAGCTGCCGTGTCCACCTACGCCTGCCCTTGCAATTTTACCGCCAAATCCACAGCCAAACAAAAGGCGAGCAAGGGCAAGCAACCCGAGAGATTGCCAAAAGTTGATAACTGTCAGCCCGAAAATGCCGGGAATCAAAGCGTTCCACAACAACATAACAGCTGCACTGAATCCGGCTACTAGTGCCAGACCGAAAATGACATGTCCAAAAATGTGCTTTTTCATATTCTTTTTATTTTAATTTGTTTTTAAATAGAATTGTTTGTTTTCTTAACCAATTTCAACGCATTGAACTTGCAGGCACTCAAACAATCGCCGCAAGCAGTACACTGATTAGGGTGTTTCACTATAACTCGCGCAAACTTTGCATTGCTAATTTTGTCTAAGACACGATAACGACACCTTCTCAAGCAACGCTGGCAACCTGTGCACTTGTCTTCAACAATATAGATGATCTTGTTTTTCCCCCGCTTGTGACGGCAAATGCTCCCCACCATCCAAATTGCAGCTATCGCACCGCCAATACATAATCCTATATTCATATTTTTTCTCCTGTTTTAATTTTACTCACACCTATTTTCAAGATCACTCTCTACATAGTAAGACAAATGAAAAGAAAAAATATTTTACAAAAGTAAGATTTTTTTATAAAATATAATTGTTGCAACATTGTTGCAATATCAAATTATTATTGTACCTTTGTCGCATTAATAATTTAAAAAAATGGGTATTATGGATAAGCAAAGGAGAAATACGAAATCTAAACAGCTGGTAATTAATGTATTAAGCAAGTCACCGTCTGCACTGTGTCATGAAGATATTGAAAGGCAGCTATTCGGAGAAATGGATAGAGTGACGATATATCGGATTTTGCAAGGCTTTTGCGACGACGGGAAGGTACACAAAATTGTCGGTGAAAATGGGAAATCTTATTACGCTCTGTGCCACAGTTGTTTAGCCGGTCATCACAACGACAATCACTTACATTTTCGTTGTTTAAAGTGTGAAACGGTTTCCTGCATGGATGAACCTATGCCTGTGCCAAAACTGCCGGCGGGCTACAGCATATCTAACCGAATGTATCTTATTTCGGGCTATTGTCCCAAATGCGTGGTGCAAATGATTGTTCTTCTGTTGTTGTGTTTTGTGCCGGGCCATTTGTTGGCGCAATCTCACACGCATTTCGACTTGGACGAGGTCGTTGTTTCGGGCAGCCGTTCCAAATTAGAAGATAAAAGCGTGGCAAATGTGACAAAATTAAATTTGGATAACGGAACGGAAACTCAGGGACTTTCTTTGTCGCAGAAATTGGCGGGTGTGGCAGGAATCAGTAATTTCAGTACCGGCGCAGGCATCGGCAAACCGGTTATTCGCGGATTGAGCGGCAATCGGATAGCCGTTTTTGCGCAAGGCACTCGCATCGAAAATCAACAGTGGGGCGATGAACACGGTTTAGGGCTGGATGAAAACGGCTATGAGCAGGTGGAAATCATCAAGGGTCCGGCATCTCTTTTGTATGGCAGCGATGCGTTGGGCGGCGTTTTGTATTTTTCGGATGCGCTCTATGCCAAAGAAAACAGCCTTGAAAGCACACTTGGCTCGGAATATAACAGCAACACCAACGGCTGGCGCAACACGGGAGCGTTCAAATTGTCGAAAAATCACTTTCATTGGAATGCGTTTGGCGGCTACACCACACACGAGGACTACAAAGACGGCAACAACGATTTGGTGCCCAATAGCCGTTTTCACACAGGAGATTTCAAAACGTCATTGGGCTATACCGGCGAAAAATTTATCAGCTCACTGAAATACAGTTTTTTGAACGAAAAATACGGTTTGACGGAACTGGAACCTGATGCAGAGCCAATCTCAAGCGGTCGTCATCTTGAATTACCTTATCAAGATTTGACCACGCACATTATCAGTTCTGAAAATACTTATTTTTTTGAAAACGCCTCCAAACTGAAACTGAATGTAGGTTATGTTTTCAACAATCGTAAGGAATTTGAAGCTCCCTCTCCTGAGGAGAGGGCGGGGGGAGAGGCTGCACTGGATATGAATTTAGGTACCTGGTCATACGATGCCAAGTGGTATTCGCCCAAAATAAACGACCAATGGACATTCACGTTTGGCAGTCAGGGCATGTACCAAACCAACGCCAACAAAGGCGAAGAATGGTTGATTCCGGATGCTACAACGACTGATATTGGATTGTTTGCCGTGTCGGATTACTACTATTCCGATAAATCTTATTGGCAAATCGGGTTGCGCCTGGACGGACGAAAAATTGCCGGCAAACAGCACGATGTTGAGGATGAAGCCGGCTATTTCCCCCAGTTTTCGGAAACTTATACGGCGTTCAACTTTTCTACCGGGATTGTTCAATCGCTGGATGAAAATTTGTCGCTGCGAGCCAATTTTTCTTCGGGTTATCGTGCGCCTAACATGTTTGAATTGTTGAGCGATGGCGTTCATGAGGGCACCAATCGCTACGAAATAGGTAATCGTGCGTTAAAAACAGAAAATAGCTATCAGGTAGACTTGTCGTTGGATTACAAAAATGAACACGTGGAGCTATTTCTGAATCCGTATTTCAATTACATCCGCCATTATATTTATTTGCAACCTTCGGACGAAATTTTGGAGGAACTGCCGGTTTTCTATTACGCTCAAGCCGATGCCCGGCTCTACGGTGGCGAGGTAGGCTTCCATTTTCACCCGCATCCATTGGATTGGTTGCACGTTGAAGGCTCCTATAGCAACACATTCGGAGAGAAGACCGACCACCGGGATTTGCCGCTTATGCCGGCGCAGAAACTCAATGCAACCGTTCGAGCCAATTTTTCGCCTGAAAATTCAACGAATAAAATTGTTCGGAAATTTTCCGCCTATCTGCAAGAACAGTATTCATTGGCTCAAAATCGTATCGCCGAATACGAAACATCCACGCCTGCCTACAATTTGGTAAATGCCGGTTTGGCGTTTGAATTTCAGTTCGGCAAACAAAAAATCAACTTGAATGCAGCCGTAAACAACATTTTCAACGAAGTGTATTACGACCATTTATCGCGTTACAAGCAAGATGGCATCTACAACATGGGACGAAATTTAAGTTTTCGACTCAGCCTGCCGTTTCAATCTGCGCTAAGCAACTAAACATCAACAGCCTGTAGCGACTGATGTTATAGGATTTGTTTATGCTCAATTTCTTTCATCATTTTATCAAAATCCGACACAATTTTTTGCGTTTTATTGAACACCTCATACTCCGTAAGTGCTTTTCTGTCGGCTTCCAATCTGGATCGTTTGCCTTTTCCGTCCAGTATTTTGTATTTTCTAAAAGATAGAAACGCGTTCACACTTTCGGCAAAATCTGCCATTGTGAAAGTCGTTTCATTTTCTATCAAATCCTCCACATAATCGAAATAGCCTGTTATAGTGCGTTCCAAACGGCGAATTTCATTTTCCTGCAAATAGTTTTTAGCAATAATGACATCCGATTTTAGGATGCGCCCCTCGGGAGAATTTTTCCAGGTAGTCAGTCCCATGTGTTCCTTGTTGCGGTCGGCTTCATGATAAATAATTTCTGCAGCTGTTTTACCTGTAATCGCATAATGAAATTTATTTTGAATCATAGCATAAAAATTACTGGTCACAGGCGAGTCTTTATGATAATCGATGCTACATTCAGCAAAAATATCAGTAATTTGTTGATAAATGCGGCGTTCACTGGCACGAATCGATCGAATCCGTTGCAACAACTCCTTAAAGTAATCTTTGCCAAAGGCCGTCTGTGCCTGTTTCAAACGATTATCATCCAATACAAACCCTTTCACAATATATTCCTTCAGCGTTTTGGTAGCCCAAATGCGAAATGCGGTTGCTTGAACGGAATTAACCCGATAACCGACCGAAATAATAGCGTCTAAATTATAAAAATCAATTTCTCGCGATACCTCTCTGTTACCTTCTTTTTGAACTATTCGAATTTTTCGAATAGTTGGATCAGCCTGTAACTCACCACTTTGGTAAATTTCTTTCAAATGATAATTAGTCGTACTGATTTCTATTCCAAACAATTGCGCCATCGCCTTTTGCGTCAGCCAAACCGTCTCGTCTTGCACGTAGACATCTACCCTCACATCGTTGTTTGGTGCGTTGTAAATTAAGAAGTTTTTTTGCTCGTTCATAGTCAATGCATATAAATTTCGACAAAGATAAGAAATTTATTTGAATAAAAAGGCTGTATTAAAATTTCTTTCAATACAGCCTTTAAATTAAAATCACTTTTAGTTTTATTCTTCCGAAACTGTTGTTTCTGTCAAATAACCAAAATCAAATCCTTGTAAGTATGCTACTTTCCAAATGCCTTTTTCTTTAGCAACTTTGACTGTGTGCGAAAAAGCATCCCATCCTTCTGCAGTCCAATTCCAAGTTAAAATTGCTTTTTGGCTATCTATATTCAAAATTTTAATTTCTATAGTTTCATCATCAGGGAAATCTTGACAATCACACCAAGGGTCAAAATCATCAAAATATCCTATATCGCCAACCAACCAATCTTCACCGTCTCGTAAGTTTTTGTCGGCAGTCAGGACAGCTTTATCCAGATTATTGATAAATTCAGAGGCAAATAAATTACTCTTTTTAAGTTCCGTCATATTTTCCTTGTGCTCATTAAGGTCAAATCCTATGTAGCGTGTGTTTGCTTTGTTTGTAATAGCAGAAGGAAATACGGCAAAATCAACACCATTTGGTACCACTTTTCTTACTAATTTTTGAATTTCTGCCTTATCATTCTCTGTTGCTTTTTGTGGCGTAATTTGAGCGTTGCCCCAAACCATATTGCATAAAAACAGCGAAATAAAAAATAAATGTTTCATAAAATCTATTTTATTATCGTATTTTTTAGTATCAATTCGCAAAGATAAAGGTTATTTTTGGATTAGCAAAATATTTGTTATTTTTTCCAAAACCAATCCGTTCGATCAACCATTTTCCCGGCCTCCACCCGATAAAATCGCTGATTTGTGTCGGCAGATTCCAAACCG
>JAISKM010000008.1 GCA_031261285.1 Candidatus Symbiothrix sp.
AAAATGTGCTTTGCAGCACATTGTGTTTATTTTTATGTCATAACTGAATTAGTATCATATTAATATCGGCGGTAAAGTTACGAAAGTGTTTTTAAAAATGCAAATGTTTTTTGAAAAAAAAATCACATTCTCCGGCGAAATTCTGATAGCGTGATAGCAGTCGCAGTCGCTATATTGAGCGATTCGGTTGTTGGAGTGCTCATAATAATCAGCCCTGTGGGCGTTGATTTTTCGTTGTAGATATTTTTGCCCTCCAAAAATTGCCGTACACCTCCCCCAGTTCATTCCCAACAGCAAACTGCGAATCTAAGGATTCATTGTAGATGTGGTTCTCAAACTATCGCAAATGAACTTTATTTTATCTTCATGGATTCTCAAGAAATCTTGCCTTTCTTGTTCAGTCAGTGTAATAAACGTGGAATCCATTGAATAGGCAACATCAAGCAAACACGGGCATAATTCCTCTGCCTCAATCGAATCAATCCCTTGAGCTATCATTGCGGAAACACATGCTGCAATATTTGTGTCTCTCTGTTCAAAATATGAACTCTGATGAGTTTTTTTAGTACATCCAAACAGAAGTACAAAAAAAACAAGCGAAATTTTTATAAATTTAAACATTTTCATTAGTTTTAACCATGCAAAGTTAATATTATTTTCTTAATTAACCAACAAGTCTTCGATCATTTTTCGCATTTCTACTACTCTGGCGCAGTTTGTTGTTTTTTGAAATTATTTCGACCCAAAATACAAAAATAGCATGCCGGTGAGCACTAAGACCAAGTCAATGACTTTGCTTTTCAGGTTTTTCTCTTTGTAGATCCAGGCGCCGGCGAAAAATACGACAATGACGTTGCTGCGGCGTATCATCGAGACGATCGAAATCATCGAATCGGGATAGGTTAACGCATTAAAATACAGGAAATCGCCAATAGCTAAAAAGATGGAAATCAGCGGGATAGACCAACTCCAATGGAACGGTGTGGTTTTTCGTCTGCCCGGATACCAAAGGAGCATCAGTATCGGAATCATTGTCAGAAATTGGTAAAAATTGAACCACGATTGAACGGTCATGGCGTCCAAACTACGCATCAGATATTTGTCGTACAAACCGCTGGCAGCACCGAAAATCACAGCAAATACCAAAAACAGAATCCACTTATCGCGACGGAAGTTGATGCCCTCTTTTTTGCCGGCAAGAGATAGCAGATAAAACGATAAAACCGCCAGCAACACGCCTATCCATTGATATAAATTGAGCCGTTCGCCAAAAATAAGTAGCGCGCCAATCAGCACAATCACCGGTTGGGTGGCTTTGATAGGTCCCGATAGCGTTAATGGCAAATGCTTGGTAGCAAAGTAGTTGAATATCCACGATGCCAACACGATGAGTGATTTGATGAAAATCAGTCCATGCACTTCCCACGACGCTCGCGGAATATAAAAGAGCGTACCTTGCAGTGTTTCCGGCGAGAAATATGAAATTAACACAAACGGCACAAAAATCAAACTGCCGGCGAACGTATTCAAAAACAATACCGGAATAACCGCATTACCGTTTAGAGATACCTTTTTAAATATCTCATAACCGCCTAAAAATAAAGCTGATAGAAACGCTAAATAAATCCACATCATAAATTAGTGCGCTTTCAGAGATTTTTTCTTCCGAATGGCGCGACAAAGATACAACAAATTGCAACATGTCAGTAACTTCGCTTGCGCAGAAGCATGTCGCCTAACAATAAAATCAATATAGAAAGCCCTGTGAGCGCAATCATTGAGGGAATAGCTAACTCTATTTTAGGGAAAGAAAAACTGAAAGCCCTGTCCGGAAAAAACAGCGAACACAGATAAAAAACGCCCGCCGGAAGCACAAAAATACCAATGATGCTGGCTGCCAACGCGGCAATCGTGAGCCATTGACTCCGCCTTTTTTGGCGTGCTAACTCCTTCTCTATTTTATACATAAGAGTGTCCGTAAATCCTGCTGAAGGGTTTACCAAAGGCATCTCATCAAATAATTTATCTATTTTCATCGGTCATTAATTTAGTCATTTCCAGTGCTAACTTCTTGCGTATGCGGTGCAATTTCACTTTGACATTCGACACCGACAAATCACTTATCTTGCTAATCGCCTCTACCGGCTGCCGGTCTAAATAATACAACGTGATCAGAAATGTTTCCTCCGGAGGCAGTTGCTTCAACGCCTTGTCCAAACACGCTAATTGATCTTCGATGTTGCCCTCCTCGATGTCGTCGGAAATGGTTTCATTCACTAATTTTTCATCCTCTATGGACGTGAAATAGAGTTTGCGCTTCCGCAATTCCGAAAGGGTCGTGTTGTAGGCGATGCGATAGAGCCAAGTCGAGAATTGCGCCTCTTCTTTGAACTGCGCCAGCGATTTGAAAACCTTGATAAACACTTCTTGGGTAATGTCTTCCGCCGTTTCACGGTTGCCCACTATTTTCATCACGATGGTCAAGATCCTGCTTTGATAGTTGCATACAATGGTTGTAAAAGCGCGCGTGTCGCCGCCTCTTGCCTGTTGTATGTAAAATAAGTCGTTGACCTGTTCCATATTCAGTTAGACGCATCATGCCCCTTTTGGTTACAAATGTAACCATTTTCATTTACTTGCGTCAAAGAAATGTAAGCAAATGAGTATTCACAAATTAAAATTAACGATTATGCAGGAATTAATGCCTATTTTTATTGTCGGGTTTATTGTATTGGGTATTTACAAATTGTTTGAGTTGTTTGTAAAAAAGCAAGAACGACTGACGCTGTTGGAAAAACTTCCTATTATTTTTGAAAACAAAGAAAATGGAGGAAAAATCAATCTTCCGGAACTTGCTTTTGGCAAACAGGATTATGGTTCTTGGCCCTTGCGAATAGCATTACTGTTGTTAGGGATTGGGTTAGGTTGTATTGTAGCATTTTTAGTGGAATATTCGATCTTCGATTTCTCGCACTACAAAGATTATGACTGGAATCTATTACACAAAGCAGAATTTGTTTTGTATTTCTCTTTCATTACAATCTTCGGCGGCTTAGGCTTGCTAATCGCTTATCTGATGGAGCGGAAGCAAACTAAAAAAGACGAATGATTGTGTATGACCAAACAAGTTAAGCCTCGTAGTCTCTCAACTGTGAGGCTTTTTAGGAAATATCCTGCCGGTGTCAGTTCAAAATTTTATCACTTTCGGTTCTCCCGAAAATGATGCAATGGTTGCGACGACATTCTTGAGATAGAGCACCAAGGTGTTGTCGTCATCGGCAGAATACATGCTTTGCAAACCCGGATAAGCGTCGAGCATGCTTTGTTTTGCTTCGCGCCGTTCGTCGGCTACGGCAATCGCTTGGATGCGGATCCACTTCCCTTTGCCGTCGTAAGCGCAAATCTCGATTTTGGGATTTGCCGCAATCTGTTTGGCAACATTCTTGGATTTTCCGGTTTGAATGTAAAGTTTGCTGTCAAAAATATTGACCGTCCCAAACGGACGCACGCGCGGCTGGTCGCCTTCAGTTGTGGCGATAAAATAGGTGCCGCACGCTTTCAAAAAATCATGTACTTCTTGCATGCCATTTTCTGTTGCATGGTTGCTACTTGTTGGTTGTGCATTCGTTAATATCGGTAGAAGTGCACAAATTACCGTCAAAATTACTGTTTTTTTCATTGCGTTTGCTCTATAAATTAGTATTTCTCTGTGCAAAGATACGGAAAAATCAACACCTTACGATGTTTCAAACTTTTTTTTCAATTTTCTTTTGTACAGCTTTAATAGTTTCCAAATAAGCTTGTTCTACGGGCGAAAGCGTTTTAGCCTGATATTTTTTGTATTCAGTTTTTGCTTTGTCAATCGCTTGTTCGTGACTTATTGTTCCCGCGTCTTTCAATACACCTTTGCCATAAACGGTTGCAAATTTATCCAATTCCGCCACCCAATCTTTCATATACATTGGTGTATGTTCGCTCGCTTTAATTTCTGCCAAGTCGAAAAATGCTGAGACTAAACGATTTAAACGAAATAATTCGTCATCGGTGAGGTAGTTTTTAGCAATAACAACTTCTTTCCCTATTGGTAAAACGCCTGCAAAAGTGGTGAGTCCCATAAAATCTTTCTCAGCACCGGCGCGGTTATTGATAAGTTCAGCAGCCGTTTGTTGATGGGTTGCATAATGAAGTTTATTCTGAACCGTTTTGAAAAATCGGATGGTTTCAGCGGCTTTCGGGTCGTAGTCCACGCTTGTAGCATATAAGTCCAATACCTGACGATACATCACTTTTTCGGATGAGCGAATGTCACGGATGCGATCGAGCAATTCTTTCCAATAATTTCCACCACCGGTGCCTTTGAGTCGTTCATCATCCATCGTAAACCCTTTGATAATGTATTCTTTCAGGCGATCGGTAGCCCAGATGCGGAATTTGGTGGCAATATGGGATTTGATGCGATAACCGAGCGAGATGATCATGTCCAAATTATAATATTTGGTTCTGTAGTTTTTACCATCGTTCGCAGTATGTAAGAAATCCTTACATACTGAAAATTCTTGCAACTCACCTTCTTCAAAGATGTTGTTGATGTGCATGGTTACATTTGGGCGCGAAGTTTGAAATAATTCTGACATTTGAGCTTGTGTGAGCCAAACGGTATCGTGTTCAAATCGAGTTTTCACACTTGTCGTACCATCTTCTGTTTGATAGATAATGATTTCGCTTTGCCCTAATTTTTCCGGTAGAGTTTCCATAGATGTTTATTTTTTTTTATTTTAATCTTTTAAGCGGTTTTGATTTTACCCAACCGTGACTGTGAATCTTCGGCAAACTGTTTGCCGGCAATACCAATTTGAATGTTTTTTTTCATATTTTTTATATCTTCTTCAATTTCTTTCAGGCTCAGTTCCTTTTCCAATACTTTTTGTGTCTGTTGGTATTTTTCAAATTCTTCGCCCGATTTTTTCAATGCCATTTCGTGACTGATTTTGCCTGCGTGATTCAATAATTCTCTGCCGTTAAGTTGCAAAATAATATCCAAACGTTCCATCCAATCCCTCATATACATGGGCGTATGCTGTTGTGCCATGGTTTCGGCAAATGCTAAATATTGTTCGACCAATAACCCAAGCAATCGCATTTCGTCTTCGTTCAGGTAATTTTTGGCAATGCTGACGTCTGATTTTTTAATTGCAACTGTATTTTTCTTGTCATAAGACAGCATGCCGAGTAAGGGCAAAGCGGCGTCTGACCGCCTGTAAATCAACTCGGCAGCAGTCTGTTGACTAATAGCCCACAACAGTTTATTTTGTATGATTTTGAAAAACAGGATAGTTTGCTCATTTTTGGGGTCGTAATCAATACTTGTAGTGTAAATATCTTTGATTTTCTGATAGAAAAATCGTTCCGAGAGGCGAATATCCCGAATACGCTCCTGCAATTCGTCGAAATAGTGCATGGAATTGCCCTTTTTGAATCGATCATCATTCAAAACGAACCCTTTGATAATATATTCCTTCAGGCGTTGAGTTGCCCAAATGCGAAATTGCGTTCCTTCCACCGATTTTACGCGATAGCCGACAGAAATAACGACGTCTAAATTGTAATATTTTATGGTTGTTTCATGCATTTTCCCAGCCATAGCGCCATGTGGAGTGCTATGTCGGAAATCCCGACATACCACTTTTTCGTCTAATTCGCCTTCTTCAAAGATATGCTGAATATGCTCGGTAATAGTACTTCTACCTTTGCCAAATAGTTGCCCCATTTGCGTTTGCGTAAGCCATACAGTGTCATTCTCCAAATGCACATCAATTTTGATAATGCCCTCAGATGACTGATAGAGCAAGATTTCGCTTTGCCCTAATTTTTCCGGTAAATTTTCCATAGATGTTTTTTATTATTTTTGTTTTTATTTTAATCTTCCAAAAAGAAAACGATTGTGCTCACGACACGGGCTTTTTGGAGGTATGGGGCAGCAGGAGGCGCCGAGCCTTCTTCGTCGTAATGCCCCACAAGACTGATTTGTCCTTGTGATGCGGTTTTGATTTTACCTAACCGTGACTGTGAATCTTCGGCAAACTGTTCGCCGGCAATACGTGCGTTTTTAGTGCTTTCGGCAATGAGCGCCGGTTTGATTTCATTCAATTCCGGAAATTTGTAATTGGCAGATACATCAGCTGTTAATCCCTTGTTGATGAGGTCAATATTCAGTTGATTGCTTGTTTTTTCTGCCTTTTCCACTTCTTTCACAACAATAGTTTGCTGCTTTGAGGCTGTGTAACGGTCTTTTTTTACTTGAACTTCGTGCCCTTGTACCCAGCGCGTTTCATAATACGTTTTACTGTCAAAAAGATTTAATTCACCAATTTCCGGAGTATTAAATCCTTTCGATTTCAGGTATGCGCTGAGTTCGGCGGTCCGGTTATTAATTTTTTCGACCAGCACCTTAGGGTCATCGCCCGAAAAATTGTAATAAATATACACACCGGCAGAAGTGGCTTTGATTTCCTTTTCAGCCAACCCTTTCACCGTTACCACACGTTCCTTGTTAGAGAAACTTTGCAACCCCTTGTTGATAAAAATCCCCAAGATAATCAACCCCAAAGCGACGCATGCGCCGGCAATAGCAATTTGAATGTTCTTTTTCATATTTTTTTATGTACGTTTGGTACAAAGGTAGTAAAAAAATTGATATAATCAACCGTCCGAAAGATTGCTCCTTCGGGCGGTTTCAACTTGCATTGGGCGTACCCATGGGTGCTTGACCCTGTTTTTGGAAGCTGTACAGTTTATTTTTGCACGTAAATATTCAAACCACCTTCATAATTTGCTTCTTCCAAGCGATCTTTTCCATTCGGATTATACTTATACCAAATACATTCAGCACAAGGTACCATGTCTTCTTTATTTGAATCGGAATAGATTGTTTTAAATCTCACTGCACCTGCGTTTGGATCAGCTTCGTCGTCAAGCATTAAATTTTTTTTATCTGGTGCATTAATAGTGCCTTGCAATATATAAATTGGTTTCCCACTCTTGTGATATTCATTTTGATTTGCATAACATAACATTGTAATATTCGATTCATTTACAATAGTATAGAAGTACCAACCAGATTCACCAAATATACTTACTTTGTAATCACCTGAAGTAGAGTTGTCTTCTATTGAATTTGATATTCTTGCTGGTTCTACACTTGTTTGGTCGCCCTTTTCCCGTTCTGCTTGTAATCTATCAACTTCCTTTTTGAAACGGACTCCTTCTTCTGTCGATGCTTTTTCTCCAACCATATAATACGTCATTATTGGTTTCAATTCTGCGTCAGTTTTTTCATTCTGTTTTATAGCTTCCTGATACTCAATTTGACCTTGTCCCAACTTTTCTGATACTTGCTCCATCTCAGAAATCAATTCCACATACTTTTTTGCATCGCTTTCAGGTGATGTGCCGGGTACTGCACTTGATGATTTACCACATGATACGGTGCCAATACAAATAATGGCTACCGCGCATAAATTAATTACTAACTTTTCCATTTTTTAATTTTTAATTATTTAATTGTTTTTTATTTATCTTCTTTTTTTGAAGATTGTACCAAACCTACAATTGAATATGGAATGGCATATAAGATTGCACACAATCCCATTCCAAGAGCTTCGTCAACTGTGCATTCTTCACTCACCATTACAATGAATAGTAACGCAAACCAGACCAGTCCTATTATGGACATTACTTTTAATGTTTTCATTTTTGATATTCTTGTTTTTATTAGTATCATTTAATCCAATTCTCTAACAGAAGTTTTTCAAACTTTTGTTTTCCATTCCCATATCTATGATGCCAAGAAAAATGGACAGAGGGATGATTGACCCATTCTATTTTTGTTGTTGTAAATTCTTGATTATGTTTTTTACAATAACTATCAAAATTCGTCCATGCGTATTTACTCGCAAAGATAAGAATATCAGGATTCTTTTCTTTTATAATACTGCAAAGAGCAATGTAAGACACCTCGCTATCTATTGGTTTACAATCTTTTTGGAATCCATTTTTACCTTTTATCCCTCTTGCCGGTCTTAAAAAGTAATTATAATAGGAGGCTTCTTCTAAAAGATAATCCTTATAACCTGTTATTTCACATTTATCCAAAACAAATTTCATTGAGTTAAATAAATTGATATACAGTTTGTAATCTCCAACCCAATTAGATACATTCCGTTGCATTTCTTCCGGAATTAAAGAACAATTTTCTCCTTTGTACCACAATTCTGCATTTTTAAATACGCTTTTGCTATCTTCCCACTCATCAGGGAAATAATTGCTTTCGCCAACCAGAAGCAGTTTTTTGTGTTTGTCGCTCGAATAATTTCCCCCAAACACAGGTACTAATTCAGGAAAACGTTCAAAAACACCTTCCTTTACAATTTCTGTTCCGATTTGACGAAATTCATTTAATGTTTCATTTGTACTCATAATTTTTTATTTTTTTAATTAATACTCAATTTTCAAAGCCAGCCCTCAGCCTTGCAGATGAAGGCTGACTTGCACTGAGGCACTTACTTGCCAGCAGCCTTTGCGTCAACTTCGCATTTTTGGCTACAGTAGCTCCATTTTGCATAAGCGGCTGACTTATCATAGTCGTATTCACGACCACACCATGCACATGTTTTTATATTTGCCATGATAAAATAGTTTTAGATTGTTCTGCTTCAACTTTCGGGTTTCAGCTTCCCCGTCGCGTTCAACGCGCAACCTCTCGTAATTTGGGTGCAAATTTAATCCGTACTTGTGCCAAACGGCAGCACAAGTTTGAAGAAATTGCATATAAAAAGCCACACTAATCAGCAAGGAGTTTAAACCCCTTGCTATTAGCGAGGCTGATAATTTTATCGAATGAATTTTGAAAATGGTGTTTGCCATATTTTAGCGTTTTGCGCCAAACTCCTAAACCCAAGCAAACAAAAAAGCGTGAAACTGCTCGTTATTGCTTATTTCCTAATCGCGGCTCTGGAAAACCTTTGTAGATTAATAAGCACGAAACAGTTCACGCCCATAGAGCGTGAACCTTCGCAACTTATTCTCATCTACTTTTTTGAAATTTTCCAGATTTCCGATTAGGGAGAATAAAAGCTAAAAGCTATATTTAATAATTTATAATTCTAATTTTTCTATTTCGTCGTATTTATATTTTTTGTTTCATTTTGCAAAGATAAAACTTTATTTTGAGATTGAACAATTTCTTCAATTATTTTTCTATTTCATCTTTTTTATTTCCACCGGATTAAAAACATACCCATCACCTTCTTTCACAACTGCACCGGTGGATGGATAGGCAATGTGCATCCCGGCTATGGGAATTGCGTTTTTCGACACATAGTTTAACACCTCAAGACGGGTTTTAACTGCTTGTGCGGGGTCAACATCATACGTTACAGCTACGCTTGGATAAGGCATCTGCACGGCCATCGCATGAGTCAAATCGCCCCAAATCCATAGCTTTTCGCCCTTTGATTCCACCTCATACATCGTATGCCCCGGAGTATGCCCGTAAGCCGCAATTGCAGTCACACCATCAATTAGCGGCGTTGCCGGCTCGCCTATCACCGATGGATTGAACAAATTTAGTTGGTCTTTATAGACCGCAATCAATTGACGCACAGTATTGTTTTTCACCGCATCACTTGTCCAATAGTCATGTTCTTTTTGCGACATATAGACTTGTGCATTAGGAAACGCCTTTTCTCCATCACGCAACATTCCCCCGATATGGTCGCCATGCGCATGTGTAATCAGCACGATGTCAATGTGTTCCGCATCCACATCTAATGTTTGAAGATTGTCAAACAATCGTTTACCAAAACCGGCATCAACTAACATATTTTTACCGGAAAGCTGAATTAAGAATGCATTGACCGCATTAGGAAATGTCCCATCAGGCGCCTGTGTTTCAATCATCTCCGGTGTGGCACCAATCAAAATAGAAGTATTCCCTTTTTGCTGTCCTTCCGAAAGCAAATGCACCCGTGCCTCCCCCACGTTTGTGCTGTTTTCAAACCCTTGTCCGTAGGAAGCCGTCGTCAATAGTGTTGACATCATTAGTAACTGAATCTTTTTCATTATGTTTATAATATTTAAAATAGGTTGCAACTATACGATTTATTTATTCAACAGGTGTCGCCAAACTTCACAAATGTTTTCAAAATTAATGCCGGCATTGGCGGGACTTGTGCTTGGCAAAGAAATGTAGTTTATGCCGGGTTTTCTGTCGAAATACTTGTTGTAAAGGGCTTCCGCTTTTTTGCCGTTGAAACCGACAACTTTCAAATTCTTGTGTTTGGCGATAAAACTGTCCAAATCGTTCGGTTCTTCATCGTGAATGGCACTGTCGAGACTGCCTTTTCGATTGGCTTGATGAGCAATGTCCCAAACGCCAATGTTTGTTTTCAACAGCAATTGCTTTTTCTCCGCATAAGTGAGTGGCAACTCGTTTTCCGTGATGCGTGATATGATTTTCCAAAACCGGTTGCTTGGATGCCCGTAATATTCACTCAGTTCCAGCGATTTGTCGCCCGGCAACGATCCCAAAATCAAAACGGTTGTATCTGAATTTGAAACAGGGTCAAAAGAAGTTTTTGTATCTGCCGATTTGGTTGTTTTGGGCAACAACGCAAACGTCATTCGGTGGTAAGGCGTAGTTCCAAAAGCCTCAATGCTCTTGCGATGCTTCGCCGTGCCATACGCCTTATTTTTATCCCAATCATACACCGGAAATTCGGCGTGCAAGCGTTGCATGTATTCATCTCGATGCGTTTTTGCCAAAATAGACGCCGCTGCAATCGACATATATTTGCTATCGCCCTTGATAATCGTCGTGTGCGGAATGTCTTGATACGCATGAAACCGGTTGCCGTCAATCAACAAATGTTCCGGGCGAATCGTGAGTTGGTCAATCGCCCGGTGCATCGCCAGAATAGACGCATTCAAAATATTGATTTCATCAATCTCTTGCGGCGAAACAGTGCCCACAGCCCAAGCCAACGCCTTCTGTTCAATAATCGGACGCAAGGCATCCCGCTGTTTTTCAGACAGTTGCTTAGAATCATTGAGTGCCTCACATTGAAAATCAGGCGGCAAAATAACTGCCGCCGCAAACACGGCACCAGCCAAGCAGCCCCGCCCGGCTTCGTCGCAGCCGGCTTCGATCAGGGAGGGATTTAGGGAGGAGATGAGCATAATAATGTGCGTTTATATTTATCGAATTGATATGCAAAGGTACGAATTAAAATAAAAATTCTTACCTTTGATACATGAAAATAATTTATAACTCACTCATTCCGTTCAAAGGCTTTCTCGCCATTAATCTTTTTGGCGTGACATTTGCTCGTAAAGGTGCTCGTCTAACGCATGCAGTCATCCGGCACGAACGTATCCATACGGCACAAATGAAAGAATTGTTCTATCTGTTTTTTTACATTTTCTATTTCCTCGAATGGATTTTCAAGTTATTCAAATACGGCTCACAAAGTTATAAAAATCTTTCTTTTGAGCGAGAAGCCTACCAAAATACCGCCACGCCAATGTATTTACAACATCGCAAACGCTATGCTTTTTTGAAATATTTCTAAAGGCCGGTAGGTCTTAATTTCGATAACCCCTTGCAAGTGTGTAGCACCCATTTAAAATTTAATAGTTTTCTTGCAGATACTTATTTGTTGGATAAAGTCTTTTTAATTTTTGTAACATGGATTCGCCTAACTTAAAATTTTTAACACTTACGATATTTTTATTTCCATCTGAACTAACGGCAGTGTCATAAGAAAGAAAATTGTCAGATTTACTCTGATTGTTCTCCCAATGCATTGCACGCAGATTTTCCGTATGGTCAGTACCACCTTTTGATTCCGGCAGTGCATGATCTATTTCCCAACCATAATCTTCCTGTTCGCCATACATGCCCCACAAGGGTCTTTTCTCCATTCCTTACTATCAACATTTGGCACAATCTGAGCATTGTTCCAAATTGTATTGATTTTATCTTCTATCAAATTTGCCATGATATTTTTTAGTGTGAATAACAAAGCCCCAACCTTAAAAAGATTGGAGCCTTGCTTAATTGATTTTATTGAACTTCCTCAAAGTCCACATCTTGCACGGTATCGCCGCCACCGCTCTGAGCCTGCCCGCCGCCGGCATTCGCATTTGCTTGCTGTTGCGCCTGATCAAACGGATTGCCACCCGCTCCTGCGAAGGGATCGCCTGCTCCGGCGAACGGATTGCCGCCTGCTGCACCTGCGCCGCCGTTGGCTGCATTGTACATCTCTTGGCTGGCTGCCTGGAAAGCAGTGTTCACTGCGGAGATGCCTGATTCGATGCCTGACAAATCTTGCGACTTGTGCGCTTCTTTCAGCTTGCTTAAGGCTTCTTCGATGGGCGCTTTTTTGTCCGCAGGAATTTTGTCACCCAAATCTTTCAACTGTTTTTCTGTTTGGAAAATCACGCTGTCGGCTTTGTTCAGGGTGTCAATTTTTTCCTTTTCTTTGGCATCCGATTCGGCGTTGGCTGCTGCTTCGTCCTTCATGCGTTGGATTTCGGCGTCGCTCAAGCCGCTGGAGGCTTCGATACGGATACTTTGTTCCTTGCCGGTTGCTTTGTCTTTCGCAGATACGCTTACCACACCGTTGGCGTCAATGTCGAATGTTACTTCGATTTGAGGTACTCCGCGTGGTGCCGGAATGATGCCGTCCAAGTGGAATTTGCCGATGGTCTTGTTTTGATTTGCCAAAGGACGTTCGCCTTGCAAGACGTGAATTTCAACCGAAGGCTGATTGTCGACCGCTGTCGTAAACGTTTCAGACTTCTTGATGGGGATGGTCGAGTTGGCATCAATCAATTTGGTCATCACGCTACCCATGGTTTCAATTCCCAAAGAAAGCGGCGTCACATCCAACAACACCATACCGCCCAAATTGCTGTCGCCCGCCAAGATACCGCCTTGAATGGCTGCTCCTACGGCTACAACTTCGTCCGGATTCACGTTTTTGCTCGGTTCTTTGCCAAAAATCTGTTTCACTTTTTCTTGGATCGCGGGGATACGAGTGGATCCACCTACCAAGATGACTTCGTGAATATCTTTTGCAGTTACGCTCGCATCTTTCAATGCTTTTTCGCACGGAGCAACTGTTTTCTGAATCAAGGCATCTGCCAACTGTTCAAATTTCGCACGGGTCAATGTTTTTACCAAGTGCTTCGGCATCCCGTCCACAGGCATGATATACGGCAAATTGATTTCCGTAGAAGCCGTGCTTGAAAGTTCGATTTTCGCCTTTTCTGCTGCTTCACGCAACCGTTGCATCGCCATCGGGTCTTTGCGCAAGTCCAGACCTTCGTCATTTTTGAACTCGTCTGCCAACCAGTCCACAATCACGTTGTCGAAATCGTCACCACCCAAGTGCGTATCGCCGTTGGTCGATAATACTTCAAACACGCCACCGCCCAGTTCGAGCACGGAGATGTCGAAAGTACCGCCACCGAGGTCAAATACAGCCACTTTCATGTCTTTGTCTGACTTTTCAAGACCGTAAGCCAACGCCGCAGCCGTCGGTTCGTTGATGATACGTTTCACTTTCAAACCGGCGATTTCGCCCGCTTCAATCGTTGCCTGACGTTGTGAGTCAGAGAAATAAGCCGGCACCGTGATCACGGCTTCGTCCACCGTTGTGCCCAAATAATCTTCAGCCGTTTTCTTCATTTTCTGAAGCACGATGGCTGAAATTTCCTGTGGCGTAAATTTCCGGCCGTCAATATCCACACGCGGCGTATTGTTGTCGCCTTTTATCACTTTATAAGATACGCGTTTGATTTCTTCCGCCACCTGGTCGTAAGTTTCACCCATAAACCGTTTGATTGAATAAATCGTACGCGTGGGGTTCGTAACTGCCTGACGCTTAGCAGGATCGCCCACTTTACGTTCGTTATCTTTCAAAAAAGCAACGACGGAAGGCGTCGTCATTTTACCTTCGCTGTTAGGGATAACCACGGGCTTGCCACCTTCCATGACTGCCACACACGAGTTGGTCGTTCCCAAGTCAATACCAATAATTTTTCCCATAATGTTATATCTTTTTAATTTGTTTTTAATTTGTTTTTCCCAATAAAGAGCAAATCCCGTGCCAAACTTCCCGCCTGACATTTTGTCAGTAGGGGCGTATTGCAATACGCCCCTACAAGTATAACAACCAAATGAAAAATATTGTTTATCTTTGCAGAAAATTTATTAAAATGAACACGCAACGCTACATGCAACGCGGAGTGTCGGCGTCCAAAGAAGACGTACACAACGCCATCAAAAATAGTGATAAAGGGTTGTATCCCAAGGCTTTTTGTAAAATAATTCCCGACATTTTGGGCGGAGATGCCAACTATTGCAACCTGATGCACGCCGACGGTGCCGGCACAAAATCGGCGCTTGCCTATTTATATTGGAAAGAAACGGGCGATTTATCGGTCTGGAAAGGCATTGCACAGGATGCGCTCATCATGAATATCGACGATTTGCTGTGCGTGGGCGCGACGGACAACATTCTGCTGTCATCCACCATCGGACGCAACAAGCACCTCATCACGGGCGACGTGATTTCGGCGATAATAAATGGTACAAACGAACTGTGCGACGAATTGAGCAATCTCGGCGTACACATCTATCCCACCGGCGGCGAAACGGCGGACGTAGGCGATTTGGTGCGCACGATAATCGTCGACAGCACCGTCACGTGCCGCATGAAACGCGCCGACGTAATTGACAATGCCAACATCCAAGCAGGCGATGTAATTGTAGGGTTAAGTTCTTCAGGACAAGCCACTTACGAAAAAGAATACAACGGCGGCATGGGCAGCAATGGTCTCACGAGTGCGCGTCACGACGTGTTTGCGAACTATTTAGCAACAAAATATCCCGAAAGCTACGATCCCAACGTGCCTGCCGATTTGGTTTATTCGGGACAAAAGAAATTGACCGACCAAATTGAAGGTCTGGGCATCGACGCAGGCAAATTGGTGTTATCCCCCACGCGGACGTACGCCCCGGTAATTAAAAAATTATTGGACGAAATGCGTCCCAAAATCCACGGCATGGTGCATGTGTCAGGAGGCGCACAAACAAAAATCCTGCATTTCATCGACAATCTCAAAATCACAAAAAATAATCTGTTCCCCGTTCCGCCCCTCTTCAAATTGATTCAGGAACAATCCGGCACCGGTTGGAAAGAGATGTACAAAGTCTTCAACATGGGTCACCGCATGGAAATCTACCTCCCCCAGCAATATGCCGGTGAAGTCATCGCCATTTCCAAATCCTTCGGCATCGACGCACAAGTGGTGGGCTTTGTGGAGGCTGCTGCCAAAAAAGAGTTAGTGATTGAAAGTGAATTTGGGAAATTTGAATATGTCTGAATTAAAATAAAATTCGTACTTTTGTACCAAATATCATGTAGATTATTTAATTTTTCAGCATTGATAACTATTTGTATATCAATAAAAATAATGCAAATCCTCACAATTTGCAAATTGTCAAGATTTCAAAAAGTAGAAATTATGACTGGATAGATCGCATTTTTTTGATAAATTATTTGGTTATGTCATTTTTGTTCAGTACTTTTGTGTGTTCATTGAAAATGAACATTGAAATTTAATGAACACACAGCATGGATACAGAAAAAAATATACGGTGGGATGCCGCAAATAAATTGCTGGGAATCACAGGGTTAAATCTAACTTTCCATTCTAATAGTATGTTAGGGCAACTTTTAGCCCGTATTGGCGATGAATGGTTTGTGATTGTGGAAAAATCTGAAATCACACAAGGGAATTTTGGATTAGTACTGCAACAGTTGAAGGAAACAGCTCAAAAAGCGAAGAGGTCTATATTGCTACTTACGAGGTATATTCCCGCTTCTATTGCCAAATACTATGTTGCGGAAGGGATGAACTATCTTGACACGGCGGGCAATTGTTTTATTCGTCAGGGGGCATTGTGTGTGGTAGTGGAAGGGAAAAAAGCGGAACGAAAGGCTAAGGTCAATCAACCTCGCGCCTTTCAGGAAGCCGGTATCAAACTGCTATACCAATTATTGCTTGACCCTGAAAAAATAAACAAACCTGTACGCGAACTTGCTGCATTGGCGCAAATTTCTGTTGGCTCGGTAAGTACCATCATTCGGGAATTGACTGATTTGCAGTTTATTTTGCAAACTAAAAAGAAGAAAATACTGAAAAATAAGCCGGAATTATTGGCACGTTGGGTGGTTGCCTATCATGATGTGTTGCGCCCCCGATTGGTTATTAAGCGGATGAATTTTACCAATCCAAAAGATGCTAATTGGGCAGATTTGCCATTACAGGATATTCCCGAAAAAACAATTTGGGGTGGAGAATGGGCTGCATGCTGGTTTACGGGTTCTTTGACCGCAGAGAGTTATACAATATATACCGATGCAACTTGGCAAACGCTTGGCAAAACATTAAAGTTAATTCCGGAGGATACCGGTAAAATAGAGATTCTGCGATTATTTTATAAAGCAGCAAAGGACGACACTTATGTTTCTCCGTTGTTAACTTACGCGGATTTGATGGGTAGTGGTGATAGTCGGAATATAGAAACAGCAAAACTAATTTGTGATCGTGATTTACAACATCTCAAGTAAAAAATTGGATAATCCGCTGTTAAAGGATTTGCTGAAAGAACTCACCGTTTTTTTCAACTCAATTGGTGTGGATTTTTATATTGTCGGGGCTACGGCACGCGATATTGTATTATGCAACCTTTATGAAATAATTTCAAATCGCAAAACAGATGACTTGGACATCGCGATTGCGATTGCAGATTGGGAACAATTTGCTCTGATCGAACAACAACTATCTCAGCGGTCTGGATTCAAAAAGGATAGAACACAAAAACAACGCTTTCTGTATCGGGATGTTTATAAGGTAGATATTGTTCCCTTTGGCACAGTTGCCAAAGAGGACGGAAACATCTATTGGCCTCCGAATGAAGAAGTTGCAATGTCTGTTTGGGGGTTTCCGGAAGTTGCCAAAGAGACACTTACTATTCAAGTAGATAATGATCTCATTATTCGCGTGGCATCGTTGCCCGGACTTTTTTTGCTCAAACTATCGGCATGGGAAGATCGAAATTCAACAAGTAAAAAAGATGCTTTCGACATCGCATTGTTGCTTGTTAATTATCTGAATGTGAACGAAAAACGTGCTGTGGATGATTATTATGATGAACTTTACGCAACAGATTCCTTTGACCCTGTGATTGCAGGTGCTCAACTAATCGCTCATGACGTAAATCTCATGCTGCAAGGGAATGCTGACGTACTCAATCGTATAAAAGACATAATGTCCACCGAAATAGCACTTGCAGAAGAAAGTCGACTGATCAATCAACTGCTGGAGTCAAATGGAAGTCTAAAATATGAACAAGTTTTATCTTGCTTGGAAATGATGATAGAAGAATGGAATACTAACATAATAAATTAATAGCACAAATCAAACAATAATTGTTGAATAAGATGAAAACAATCAATAATATTGTAGAGACGTGGCGCGCCGCGTCTCTACTCCTGCTGCTGGGAATTGCAACCTCGCTTCAAGCACAACCCTTCCGGACGGAACCATTTTCCGAACGTGTCCAAACCTTGCGCGTGTTTCCGGAAAATCAATGGGATTCGGCACCGGTTGTAGGGGTGGAAAATTTTCAACCCTTACAAAATTTTCAACCCCTACGAATGAAAACGATTGACATCAATTTCGATGTTTTGGGTGCTGCACCTAACTATTTGACTTATAAAATTGTGCATTGCAACGCCGATTGGACGCTTTCTGACTTGTTTGAACACGAGTATTTGGATGGTTTGCAAAATAATCCGTTGCTGGATTACGACAATTCGCTCAACACCACGATGGATTACATTCACTATCAATTGAAACTGCCGAACGAGCAGGTGCGCCTCAAATTGTCGGGCAATTATGTGGTGCAAATTTTTGAAGAGGGTAGTGAGCAACCGATACTTAACGCGTGTTTTTCGGTCGTTGAGCCGCAAGCCTCGGTGCAAATGACGGTTTCGCCTATTACTGACAAAGGCATCAACAATCATTTCCAAGCGGTGAATTTGGTGGTGGGGTATCGCAATGAGATTCGGAATCCGGCACAGGATTTGAAAGTGTTTGTGTTTCAAAACAATCGTCAAGATAACGCTGCACGCTTTGTAAAGCCGTATTTGGTGCAAACCGGCAAGGCGGAATACAACCACGCGCCCGCGTTGATTTTTGATGCCGGCAATGAATACCGCCGTTTTGAGATGACCACCACGCAATTTGCAGGACTGAATATCGCGGCTGTGAACTACCATGCGCCCTATTATCACACGGTTTTGTACCCAAACGGGTTTCGTAACAATCGCGCTTACGACTTTACCGACGACCTCAACGGCAAGGTGTATATCCGCAACATTGACGCGGAAGATGCCAATACGGAGGCGGATTATCAGTTTGTGCATTTTTTTCTGCCGTGTGCGCAGCCGCTGCTTGAAAAAGTGTACATTTTGAGTGGTGCCTTTAATAATGTGTTGGATAAGCGTTCCGAAATGACTTACAATGCCTCGGAAGGCGGTTATGAGAAAGCGGTCTTATTGAAAGAAGGATATTACAATTATTTATATGTGACGCAAAAAAACGCCTCAGAGCCGGCTTCCACGGCACCAATTGAGGGCGATTTTTATCAAACGGACAATGAATACCGCG
Source organism: Candidatus Symbiothrix sp. (assembly GCA_031261285.1). Classification (GTDB taxonomy): domain Bacteria; phylum Bacteroidota; class Bacteroidia; order Bacteroidales; family Azobacteroidaceae; genus Azobacteroides. The sequence goes on from JAISKM010000008.1 coordinate 18,805, forward strand.
CGATGGTATACGCTCGTCCGGTTGGCACACGCTACGACCAACTTATCGGTGTTCAAACGGTACAATACAAATAATCAAAAAAAATTCGTACCTTTGCACCTCTAATCGAAAAAAACAAAAAAAATATAATAAAATGAACAAAAAATTTCTTTTCGCCTGTTTAGGCTTGGTTTTGGGATTAATCCCTTGTATGCAATCGTGCGATGATGACATTAACGACATCGTGGAAGGTAAAACGTACACATTTGCGTATTCAAAAATGGGCATTCTGCCGATAACTATTGGTGCTACCACTTTTGAATCACCCGACTTTGGGCATTGGCATTATTTTACGTTGGATGACAAAAAAGGTATTCTGGAAGCCGGAATCGACCTGTTTGAATTGGAAAATGTTAATCCGGGAGGAATCGGTACTGAAAAAATTAGTGAAACACGGAAAAACAGCACCGGCTGGGACTTTGCTTTACACGCTTATGATATTCGCACCAACAGTGGAACCGTAGGCAATGGTGGTGTAACAGCAGCATTTATTGCAGATACAACATCGGTAACTCCTTTGGAAACTGTATTTGCTAACATCAAAAATGCAGCAAGTTTAACCTTTGTACCCAATGCGGCTACCCCAGGGATGTTTTATCAAAGTCTGGCTGTGATGCCTCCTACCCGGGCAACTCAACTGAATATGTTCAAATCATTTGCTTCTTTTCAAATGCTTCCCCCTTACAAACTGTCTGTCAATAAGATGGTTGTGGTGTTCAAAACAACTAAAGGTAAATACGTCAAAGTATTTTTCAAAGATTTTCAAGCCGGCGAAAATAAAGTGAATTTGGTGCTGGAATACGCCCTTATTCCCGCAAACTGATTCGTAATTTTTAATTTTTAATTCGTAATTTTTAATTGAAAATGACGCTTTACCCGAAATTAATCACAGACGCATTGGAAAAAGTCCGCTACCCCGGCACCGGCAAAAACATTGTCGAAAGTGGCATGGTGGCGGACAATATCCGCATTGAAGGCAATAAAGTGAGCCTTTCGCTCATTTTGACCCGCGTCAACGACCCGTTTGCAAAATCCCTTGTCAAGGCATCAGAAACGGCAATCCTAACGTATGTCAGTCCGGACATAAACATCAAAGGCAACATCACCATACAAATTCAACCCTTAGGGGCGCCCCTTGCGGGCGCCCAACAAACAAACGCCCAACAAACACCCGAAAAATCATTACCGCAAGTAAAAAACACCATCGCCATTTCATCGGGCAAAGGCGGCGTCGGCAAAAGCACCATCTCCGCCAATCTGGCGGTCGCTTTAGTACAATTAGGCTATAAAGTAGGCTTGCTGGACGCCGATATTTACGGTCCAAGCATTCCAAAAATGTTTGGCGAGGAAGACGCAAAACCCTACATGGAAGAAGTAGAAGGACGCGAACGGATTGTGCCGATCGAAAAATACGGCGTCAAACTGCTGTCCATCGGTTTTTTTGTGAATGCAAACGACGCGCTCATTTGGCGCAGTTCAATGGCAAGCAATGCCTTGAAACAGTTAATCACCGATGCCAACTGGGGCGAATTAGACTATTTCATTATCGACTTGCCTCCCGGCACAGGCGATATTCATCTCACGCTGATTCAATCGCTGAACCTCACGGGCGGCATAGTCGTCACCACGCCGCAAGACGTAGCATTGGCAGCCGCCAGAAAAGGCATCAGCCTGTTTCAAAATGCAAAATTAAACGTCCCTATTTTAGGCTTGGTCGAAAACATGGCATGGTTCACGCCCGCCGAACTCCCCGACAATAAATACTACATTTTCGGCAAAGACGGAGGCAAAAAACTCGCTCAAGAGCTAAATATCCCATTCCTGGGCGAAATTCCCTTAGTGCAAAGTGTGTGCGAGGCGGGCGATAGCGGTCAACCTGTCGCCCTGAACCCCGACAGTATTATGGGACAAGCCTTTCTGCAATTAGCCGAAAAACTCATCCCATGACACTTAATTTTTATTCATCTTCGCTATAAGCAATTTCGCCATGTTGTGAAATATCCAGCCCTATGGCTTCGGAGTTTTCATCGGCACGCAAGCCCACCGATTTATCCACAATCTTGAAGAGGATGAAGGTCATTACGGCGGCAAAGACGGCGGCGACGAGGTTTACAATCGCTTGAACGCCAAGTTGATGCCAATCGCCGTAGAGTGAACCCTGTTGTCCACCTTCGCCCGTAATCAATTGAGTCGCGAATACACCGGTCAAAAGGGCACCTACAAAGCCACCAACGCCGTGCACGCCAAATGCATCCAGCGAATCATCGTAGCCAAGTTTGGGTTTGAGGTAGGCCACTGAGGCAAAGCAGATGATTGCCGAGAAAAGCCCGATAAACAGTGCACCCAACGCATCAACCGAACCTGCAGCGGGAGTGATGGCTACCAAGCCTGCTACTGCGCCGGTACAGATACCGATGATGGTGGGTTTTTTGTGAAGCAGCCATTCCATCGTCATCCACGTAACGGCGGCTACAGACGTCGCCAAATGGGTGACCAGGAAAGCGTTGGCTGCCAAGCCATCGGCTGCCAAGCCGCTACCGGCGTTGAAACCAAACCAGCCCAACCACAGTAGGGCAGTTCCCAAAACCACGTGCGGGACGTTGTGCGGAATCATCATACGGGTGCCGTAACCCTTGCGTTTGCCGAGCATAATCGCCATCACAAGGGCAGAAACTCCGGCATTGATGTGCACCACCGTGCCGCCTGCAAAGTCAAGCGCACCCAGTCGCATCATCCAGCCGCCGCCCCACACCCAGTGAGCCATCGGATTGTAAACGAGGATAGTCCACAACACCGAGAAGAGCAAAAAGCCCGAAAATTTAATCCGTTCGGCAAATGCGCCTACAATCAAAGCAGGCGTGATAACCGCAAACTTGCATTGAAACAACGCGAAAAGCACTTCGGGAATGTTGCCGCTCGTCAGCGTGTCTTTGCTGATGCCGTGGAGAAAAATTTTATCGAAACCGCCGATAAATTCGCCGATAAAGCCACTGTCGGCAAAACTTGTTCCGAACACGGCACTATAGCCATAAACGATCCATTCGATAGTGATAACTGCCGTCAGCACAATACATTGCATCATCACGCTCAACACGTTTTTGCGCCGCACCATACCTCCATAGAAAAATGCCAACCCGGGAATAGTCATCAGCATGACCAACATCGTAGCAGCCAAAATCCACGCCGTATTGCCTGAATCCAAAGTAGCCGTCTCAACTCCCTGAGCCACAGCCACTCCACTGCTCAAACATAAGCCTGCAACCACACACAAATATCTAAATATCTTTTTCATCTAATTCGTAATTTTTAATTTTTAATTCGTAATTTATTTGTTGTAGAGTGATTCGTCACCACTGTCGCCGGTCCGGATGCGGATAGCCTGTTCGATAGTCGAAACGAAAATTCGACCATCGCCACTTTCGCCCGTGTAAGCCGAGTGCAGAATCGCATCAATGGCTTTTTGAACATTTACGTCTCTGACCACAAACGAGATATACACCCGGTCAATCGCATTGATGTCGTAGGCTATTCCCCTGAAAATCAATCCCTGTTTGGCATCGCCCTGCCCCTTGACATCCCACCACGACAAAAATTCAATGTCGGCTTCATGCAGCGCTGTTCGCACTTCCATGAATTTTGCTTTACGCACAATTGCTTCAATCTTTTTCATATTTCTATTGTTTTAAAAATGTTAAAAACTAATACCTGTGCCAAACACTAAATTTGCATCTTCCAGATAAGGATTTATACTATATTGTGCAAACACAGGAAGAGCAAAATGGTCTGTGATCTTAACCTCTTTGGATGCCTTGAGGCTTACATTCACCAGATTGAAATTGTCGGCATAAGCGCCTTCCCAAGGGGTGAAACCTACCTCAGCTTCCAAATCCACGCCTTTCACGGCAAACGGATAAGTCAAGCCCACATAAGTGGAATACAAGGCGTCGCCGCCGGCATCAACCGCATCGGCACCGGCGAAATTTGTGTTCCAAGAAATGGTCAGCGGAAATGCTTCCGGAAAGGTGTAACTCAAGTTAGCTTCAAACACATGTGAGTCTTTGATAGCTTCAAAGTACTTCGTGCCGTTGTCAACAATCCAATAGTCGGTGATGCCAATCTTCACACCGGCAATCTCATAGCCAACCGCCAAATCCACTTCTTTGGCACCCGAGTAGATACTGGTGCTGCCCCAAGCCCCAAGGGAGAAACCACCTGCCGACACGCCTAAGCCGGGCTGGACATTTACACCGGGAAACGCCTCTTGCAGCGTCCCACGGAACACATACGAACTCACTACATCTGCACCGGCAGAAAATGTAGCACCACTTGTTTCTTGCGCCTTCATCGGCAGCACCAAAGCGAAAAAACCAATCGCTAAACATAACTTTTTCATCTATTTGCCTTTATTAATTAATGTATATAAAACCTAATTCGTGACCCTGAAATAGCATTTTAATCTATTAACGCCGCAAAGGTAAACATTTTGTTTTAATTATCAAAATAAAAACAACAAAATGTTTGATTTTTTTCAAAAAACATTTCAAAATATTAAAAATACATAGAAATAAGGGTTTTACGGGTGAGTAGTTGATAGTGGATAAATCTCAGGACAAGGAAGATTCACAAAAAAAATAATTAAAAAATTTGGTAGTGTCAAAAAAAATACGTTCCTTTGCACTGTCATTCCCGCGCAGGCAGGAATCCCATAATATAAAAAACGTAAAAAATATAGCTTATGATACAAAAATAGTGTGTTAATACATACATTTTAGAAAAAAGGAAAATATTCTGATTCAAGAAATATAGACAATTTCAAACACAATCATGAATAAAATAGGGGGCTTTGTGCTATAAAGCGCGGGCATTCTCGTTTATTTGATTGTGTGGGTAGTCTATAACCTCTTGAATCGATAAATTGAGTTTGTCCGCCCTCCTTTTATGTGTGTATGCGAAAAAAAACGACAGGGCAAAACCGTAAATTAGTTAATTAAATAAATTTGAAAATGATGAAAAAGATATTATTGTTTTTGGTTGCCACATTATTGGTAACAGGGCCAAACATGTTTGGCCCCTACACTGCCACTGCCCAAGTGGCCATTGGTGGCGACGGCACTGTGACGCCGGGCGCGTTGTTAGATCTATCACAAGCCACTGATGCCGGCGGCTTGTTGTTACCCCAAATTGTAAGTGCAGACACGGCTACTGCTGTGTTGAAAAAGCCGGGGATGCTGGTTTACAACAAAACCGACGGAAAAATTTATGCCTACAACGGTTCTGCCTGGAGTGCCGGCGGTGGTTCGGGAGGCTCCGGCGGAGGAGGCAGTGAACCGGAGCCTACGCCCTCACCTACCTCTTGCAGTGGTTCGGTCATGGGTGTTTCCGGTAATGAATATCCGATTGGTAGTTATCCCTACGCCCAAAACGATTTGAAAAACTTGTGTTGGACGCTTTCCAACTTAAAAGAGGCAGGACAAGCGGCTACTGCGAATGGTGCGGGTGATTCGCGGGGCTATTATTATGGACCGACTGCGGTTATAAATGGTGGTGGTGATGTATGTCAAAACGGTTTGGGATATGCTTGGCGCTTGCCCACTACGTTTGATATGGGACTATTACTGGCTGGCTTCGTTGATTTAACTTATGAGGAAAAATCATTCTGGACCCAGAGTCCTAATGGTGGTGGTGGGTTGCGCGAATTAATGACTACGTCGGGGACGGGGCGTTATTCTTGGATTGGCGTGAATGAGTATGGGTTTTATTTGGGAATGAGTGCTGGCTTGGGCTTATATAATGATGACGACCTAACGAAGAATTTTGTGCGTGTATACCCATTTAATACTGGTGCGAACCCGTATACTCACCATGAATTAAGTATGGCTCCGGTAAGGTGCGTCCGATATATATGAAATAAAAAAAGGATTCTTGGACTCGTTTGCTTTTTTTGCAATTTTTTAGAAAAGATTTGGTAGATTCCACAAAAAATACTTCACCGCGTGTTTGGCGATGACAATTGGGGTGATTATTTCCATCCCGATAGGGATGATAGCTCGGTAGAAAAGGCAATCACCCCCCCTCACCTCCGGCATCCTGTCGGGATGCTACCAGCCCCCCCAACCCCCTCAAGGGGGAGATGGTGGCATACCTCCGGCATGCGGGAATGGTAGACGAGCATTGGTTTCTACCGAGCTACCATTCCTACGGAATGCAGGGAACAAACAAATTAAATTTATAAAATTACAAACAAATGAAAAAAAATAATTTTAGGAGAATACGAATGGGATTGCGGGTCAAGCCCGCAATGACATCATCATTGGTGCGGATCTGTTCCGCAATGACATCATCACCGGTGCGGATTAAGTCTGGAATGACACTGTTCACGATAATCTGCTTGTTGGTAACTGGTAACTGTTCACTGGTAACTGCCCAAGTTTCAATTGGTAGTGCAACCGATTCGGTCACGGCCGGGTCAGTGCTGGATTTAAGTCAAGGCTATGGTGGACTGCTGTTGCCACAAGTGACAGATACGACTGTGGCTACTCGCACAGCCGGCATGATGGTGTTCAGTCAAGCTGATAACACAGTCTATACTTACAACGATGTCACGTCTACGTGGACGGCTTTAGGCAGTTCGGGTGGTGGTACTTACACCTGTAGCGGTCAAGGGACAGGTACAATCACAGGTCTTTCCGGCAATACGTATTGTACGGCTACTTATCCGGATGCAACTACGGATTTGAAAAACCTTCGCTGGACAATCAGTAATTTGATGGAAGCCGGTGAGAGTGC
>JAISKM010000074.1 GCA_031261285.1 Candidatus Symbiothrix sp.
ACCTGAACGCTGACAACTCCACTCGGATTTTTCTTCTTACGTATAAACATACTGCAAAAATAACACTTTTTTTCGGCTGGGACACCCAAATCGGTGTCCCAAAATTTATAAATAATTAAGTATCAGCCAATTATAAAATGTTAAAAATAAAAGTGTCAAAGTCAGGTGATCTTCGCCGTTTTTTTTAGTGCTTTAAGTATTTTTTTGCCGTTTCCAAGTCATTAGTGACTATGTCTATTTTGATGGGCAGTTTGCCTTTTTTGTATAATAACGCACCCCAGGCATCGTTCCTTTTTGTGTCCACAATCACTTGTTTTCCATTGTCTAACTGAAAACGCACATACCGTTTGTCGTGGGTAGTTTCCGTTTTTACACCTGTTTCTTGAAAATGTTGACTGGTTTCTGCGGTGTACCATCCAAAATCATCTGCCATCGCAAAATACGCTTCAGCTTCCTCAGAATTTTCATCTTCAAACGTCTTTTCAGGGAAAGGAGGTAAGATTAAAACCGTCGATTTCACGTCATAAATATCATTTTTCGAGACCGGTTCCGTGACAAATTGAGTGGGATGCTCGCCAAAATCGACACGACCCAAATCGGTATTATTTTCAAGATAATGTATCTCTTCCTGAGCGGTAAAGACATAGTGCGTGAGCGTTTTCGTTTCCACAAGATCCCTCATCGTGCCGTCATTATGATATACCTCCTCGGCTTTAAGGTGAGAAAGGGTGATTGTGCTGTCTTTGATTTGTGTAGAAATCGTATGATACAGTTCCGAATCAAGGTCATTTTTAAACACTAATTGACAAAAAAGCAGCTTGTCCTTGGTGTCAAATTGTGTCAGCCACGTAAAAAAGGCACCATCCATTTCACGACTCACCACCAACAGCTTTGTTTTATCAGACAGATAAAGCGTATCAATAATCCGCAAAGACGCGTCTTTATAATTTGTCAACTCTTCGCTCGAAAACATTTGCTTGAACATCGCTTTGACTTCTTTGGAAGTCGGGATTCTGACCGTCTCATTTTTTTTCGAGCAATAGGCATCGTCAATCGTGACGTTTTTTAGTTGAGCCACTCCTACCATAGTTACGACAGCCGTCGAATCGACAGCCGTTACTTCTTCTACCGGCTGATTTTTCGCCGTCTTGCTACAGCCTGCCAAGGCAATGAACAGGCCTAAAATAATCAATGTGTGTTTCATATTTTTTTATTTTTTACCCCCCCCCTATTCCCCTGAAAGGGTCTTAAAGTCCCCTTCAGGGGATTTAGGGGTTTGCTTCATTCGCTTTTTTGGAATCTTCCAATTTTTGGACTTGCTTTGCTACTGCCTCATCTTCAATCTTTTCAAACAATAAGGTGGGAGGATTGAGCGGATGTTCGTCCGGCAACAGGTCTGCTGAACCTAATTGCGACCATTTCAAGTCCGATTTGTTAATCAGCCGCTTGATTTTTTCAGCCGAAAACGGCAAAAACGGTTCAAACGCAATGGCAAGATTGGCTGTGATTTGCAGCGCGATGTTCAAAATCGTTGCCGTGCGCTCCATATCGGTCTTTGCCAATTTCCAAGGTTCCGTGTCTGCTAAATATTTATTGCCGATGCGCGCTAAATTCATCGCATCTTTCAGCGCATCGCGGAAACGGAAATTATCCAGATTGGTTTCCAACTCTTTTTTGACAGACGCAAATTCCTCCAACGTTTGCTGGTCATAGTCCGTCAATGCGGCACGAGCGGGCACCTTTCCCTCGAAAAATTTCTGTGTCAAGACCATCGCACGGTTGACGAAATTGCCCAAAATAGCGACTAATTCATTGTTGTTGCGCGCCTGAAAATCCTTCCACGTGAAGTCGTTATCTTTCGTTTCGGGAGCATTGGCGGTCAACACGTAACGCAACACGTCCTGTTTTTCGGGAAAATCTTCCAGATATTCGTGCAACCACACCGCCCAATTGCGTGACGTAGAAATTTTGTCGCCTTCCAAATTCAAAAACTCGTTGGCGGGCACATTTTCCGGCAAGATATAGCTACCGTCGGCTTTCAGCATCGCCGGAAACACGATGCAGTGAAACACGATATTGTCTTTTCCGATGAAATTGATCGTTTTTGTCGCCTCATCTTTCCACCATTTCGTCCAATCACCGTATTTTTCAGGTTGGTCTTGACACACCTCAATCGTGTTGGAAATATAGCCGATAGGCGCGTCAAACCACACATAGAGCACTTTTCCTTCGGCACCTTCGACCGGCACGGGAACACCCCAATCCAAGTCGCGGCTCACGGCTCGCGGTTGCAGTCCCATATCCAACCACGATTTGCACTGTCCATACACATTGGGTTTCCACTCTTTGTGGTCTTCCAAAATCCACTTTTCCAGCCACGCTTCGTGCTTGTCTAAAGGCAGATACCAGTGTTTGGTCTCTTTCAAAACGGGTACGCTGCCCGAAATCGCCGACTTCGGTTCAATCAAATCCATCGGACTGAGTGACGTGCCGCAGGCTTCACACTGGTCGCCATACGCCCGCTCGTTGCCACAGTGCGGACAAATGCCCGTGATGTAGCGGTCGGCGAGAAACTGTTTGGCTTCCTCGTCGTAATATTGTTCGGACGTTTGTTCCACAAATTCGCCTTTGTCGTAGAGTGTGCGAAAAAAATCAGACGCCGTTTTTTTATGAATAGCCGACGACGTGCGCGAATAAACATCAAACGAGATGCCGAAATCCTCAAACGATTTTTTGATAATATAATGGTAGCGATCCACCACTTCCTGTGGCGTAACACCCTCATCCTTCGCTTTTAACGCGATGGGCACACCGTGTTCGTCCGACCCGCCGATAAACAGCACGTCTTCACCTTTCAGGCGCAAATAGCGCGCATAAATATCTGCAGGCACATACACGCCCGCCAAATGTCCAATATGCACCGGTCCGTTGGCATACGGCAACGCGGACGTAATCAGTGTCCTCTTAAATTCTTTGCTCATAATTATGTATATTCAGACTGCAAAGGTATAAAAAAATCTTGACTTTATCCGTTCGCAGTCACATCTTCCTTTTCCGGGCCCCACGGTTCCGGCGTGGAGGCAGGGTTGAACGGATTAAAGTAGTAGATGCCTTGCGTGTCTAAGTAGTTCAGAAACAACGGAAGACGTGCTTTGAAGTCTGCTATGTTTTTGCGTTCTGCAGGCGACCAGGCATCTTCGGCGATGACTGCCAACCGGGGAAACGTCATGAAATCAAGTCGTTTTTTGTCGGCAATACGTTCTGTCCAGATGTTTGCCTGAATCCCTAAGATTTGACTTTCATAGCCTGTCAACCTGTCTTGAATGCTTTCGGGAAAGCGGTAGGCTACCTCCAAGGTATTGAACGCCCCACTCCACCGGCGACCGGTTTTGTGCGAATCGTCCTGTACAAAATCGAAATAACACGGGATGCGCGGCGAAAGAATGACACGATAACCGGCTTTCAACGCTTTGTCCAATATCTGAGGCTTGTCGTGGCGCCACCACATCACAATCATATTGCCGGCAGGCACACCGGCTTCAATAATTTCATCCCAGCCGATTACGGTCTTGCCCAAATCAGCGACAATCTCGCAGGCGCGGCGCACAAAATAATGCTCCAACCCCACTTCATCGCCCAATTGGTTGTCGCGAATGAATTGCTGTATTTGCGGGTCTGTCTTCCACACTTGGTTGCCGAAATGCACTTCGTCGCCACCGATATGGATGTAGGGTGCCGGAAAAAGGGCTGCCACCTCTGTCAATACATTGCGGAGAAAGGCATAGGTGGTTTCTACCACCGGATAAAACGTAAAGCCCGCCCATCGTCCCGTGCCGCCGGTCGAAAATTCCGGATAGGCGCGGTACACGGCCGTCGCGTGTCCGGGCATATCAATTTCAGGGATGACCTGAATGTGTCGAGCCTTCGCATAGTCAACGATTTCCCGAATATCGTTCTGCGTATAAAACGCGCGCGGTGCCTTGCGATCGCTCCAGTTCCCTTCAGCTCCTACGCCGGTCAATTCCGGATAGCGTTTGATTTCAATGCGCCAACCGGTTTCATCGGTCAGGTGCAAATGATAGCGATTCATCTTGAGTCGCGCCAACAGATCGAGTTGCTGCAAAACGACTTCCTTGTCAAAGAAATGACGGGATACATCGAGCATCAATCCACGCCACGCAAAACGGGGTTCGTCGATGATGGTCATGCAAGGAATGCGTCCAAGGCTATCTGTCAGTTGCTGCAGTGACTGTTTCGCATAAAACACACCCGCTTCCGACGACGCGTAGCATGTAATTTTTTTAGGGGTGATTACCAGACGGTAGTATTCGTCGCCGTGATTTTTTTCCGTGACTACTACCATCGCCCCGGTTGCCGGCTGTTTTTTCGCCGTAAAATATCCTTTACCCAACGTAACCGATTGTGGGGTTGGAATCATGCTTGGCTGTGCATTACTCGACATACAGGCAAACGATGCTGCCATGAATAATAGTATTCGAAGAGTTTTCATGATGAATCGATTTGTTTTTTTACAGGATTTATTCAAATAGCAGGTCTCCAAAATAGTGGGGCAAATGAAAATCGGGGTGTTCGCTTTGTATCGGATTCCACGACAAAAAATGAGGCACTTTCAGTTTGTCGCCACATTTGTAAAAATTACCTTTTGCCGGTAAGCCGGCCAAAGAGTCTAATTTATCAAACATAAACACCTCCTTAGGAATAACCAACGACACTTCCCACTTGCCGGATTTGTCTTGAACGGGTAGATTGCCTAAACTCGACCATCTGTCGATACGATTGAGATATTCGGCAGGAATGGGCTTGCGGTCTTGCCGTCCGGCACCCGCACCTATCAATACGTTTCCAATGCAGTTGCACTCCACATTATAGTAGAACGGCTCACCGTCGAACGTGACGAAAAATTCCACACACGAATCCTCCCAGACCTTGCCGTTATCTTCGTTGCAAACGGCTTTGATGTCCGATTCTTCCACTTGGTAATTGAGAAAAATAGTGTTGCCGTTGTGCGCTATCCGAAATTTAACATCCGGCTTGTAAGGATACTCCGGCCAATTCACATAAGAAACAGGCTGGAATGGAATGTTGGCGTTATCAAACGCTTCGGATAGCTCGGAAGCCTTCCAGTTCGCATTTTTTACTTTTTTTACTAATAGTGACATGGTATGAATTATGAGTTATGAATTATGAGTTATGAGTTATGAGTTATGAGTTAGAAATTGTTTAACGCTTTGCGGGCTTGTTCCACCATTTCGTTGGCTCCTCGTTTATTGAGTTCTTCGATAGTGAATTGAGAAATTAGTTTATTCAGTTTCTCTAATTTCGTTTTGTTGTTTGTTTTTGTGAACTCTTTTTTCAGGAGGCTGATTTTTTCATAGTCTTGTATGCCTTCAATCAGTCGCTCCATCCGAATGCTGCTGCGACCGGGATACACGATGTAGCAATCACCGGCAGCCCAAGTCCGAAAACGGGAATCCCGCAACGGATCAATCGTCCAACTGTTGTAAGACCAGCGCAAGTAGCCGTCGAAATGGCCTGCTTGAGCAAACCAGCCGATCCAAGTCGCTTCTGCCGGAGGAGAAAAGGTGAATGTATTGGGGCGAGGTTCCGTACAGCAATTGTAGACCGTGCTCACTTTGCCCGCGTTGTCCCGTTCGGCTTTCACGGCTGCGGGAAATTTCTGTCCAACGGCCACACAGTAATCGTAAAGTTCTGTTTCGATTTCGGGATGGTAATTACCTGCCAATGAAATCTTAAAGTTCGGATCCACTTGTCGTATCAACTTAATAGCCTCCTGCATCGCATCCAATCCGCGTTCGTCCATCGCGATGGTTGTTTTCTCAAACCAGCCCTTTTGGCGCAGGTGTTTGGCAAAGTCGGCGAGGAAACTGCCCCAGTATTCATTGTATGCAGCATCGCCCGGTTTTGCTTTGATGTATAGCACCCGGCCGGTTGCCTGATCCATATAATCGAAATTCAGTGCCCAGGGGATGATTGTATAGCAATTGATTTGTGTATCAATCCCAACGCTTTGCATAAATTCGACCCACTTGTCGAACACCGTGTAATCATAAGACCACGAGCCATCTCTCTTTTTCGTTTTGCCCACCATGCTATCAAACGCATCTTCCGTTTGTCCGTTCCAAGGCTTGTGCATGATGGTTGCCGTAATGACTTTCTGACTCGCATCCGCTAACATTTTCATGACCGGACGCATCGCATCGAAATGTGCCTGACTCCACAAGGGCACTTGATAATAACGTGCCACGGCGTATGGATTTTGCCACAAATCCACATGAACCGCCCAGTCTTTCGGCGCAGGAAGAGTGCGATTCAGCACCTCTATTTCCATGTTTAATGTCACCGGCGATAGATTCTTACCGGAAACGGTCAAGGTGCCGTTGTAGTTTCCGGGTTTCGCATCTGCCGGCACCCAAACATTGACCCAAACCGGTTGTGTGGTATTTGCCTGAATATCAATCACTTTCGCACTATCCAATATATCGGCTACCATCGACGAATCCCATTCTGCCTTGTTTGGACGGTGTCCGCAGGCACCTTTTCCATCTTTATTCAATTCGTCGGTCATCACATAGCCCACAAAATTGGTTTTAACGGCGGATGCGGAAATGACGGATGCCCCATTTGTCAAATCACTCATAGAAACGGTCACGTCCGACAAATCCTTATTCGTGGATAACACCGCTTGCGCATTCACACGCTCGCCTTTCCATGCTTTGAGCGATAGATTGGTCGTCGTTTTTATATTCGGCACATCCGGTTGCGGATAGCGAACATCCGTAGTTCCCCACAAACAAATAGTATTTTTTTGATAGATGCGTACATAATCGACTTTAAACTCAACGGGCAAGCAACTGGGGTCGAGTTTGCCGCCCAAAGTGCGCTCGGTAGAAGCTCCCAAGGCTAAGTTTAACAGTATAAAGAATTTTTGATTAAACGGATTGGGCGTCACGGAGGCCAAATCAACAACAGCAGTCACCTTATTATCAATCGCGAACGTTAATTGTTTAGACGTCCAATCAAGACTGTAGATGTGGTAATCTTCGGAATAAGCCTCAGCCGCTTGCACCCGTTTCGTCTGTTGTTGCACTTGTCCCGGTGCCGATCCGGTGCCATAAATGGCGTTTTGCAGCATAATATTCGGATTTTTGCCGGCATATTCCATGATGTCGATTTCACCGCATTTTGGCCAACCGGCACCTGCGTTTTGGTTGTCGCCTTTTGCCCAAAAAGCAGGCCAAGGGCCTTTACCGGCAGGCACTTTAGCTCGAATTTCGAAACGTCCGTATTGCCATGAATGTTTTTTATTGGTGATAATGCTCGCGGAGGTAAACGATGCCGTTCCTTCGTAAGGCGTTGTTTCTTGGCGTCCGGTGATGACTAATTCGCCGTTTTCAATTCGGCAGTTTTCGGGGCGATTCTCCGTGTAGTACTGAATTTCACCGTTGCGAACGTATCCTTTTTCAAACGTCCAATCGGCTGTGTCCACGCTTGTGCCGGTGTTAAACTCATCCGCCCACACCAATTGCATGGTCGATACAGGCTTCAACTGGTCGCCTATATCATACGCCGCCGTCCCCCGGTCTGCAGCGCAAGCTGAGAAGACGGTTGCCACGAACAAAATTATAAATAAATATTGCCTTTTCATCTTCCGCAAAAGTAATATAAAGTTTTTGAATTTCCAAATAAGCGATTCTATTCAAAGCCAATTACTGCGCTACACAGCGAACGGAAAAGCCGTTGGCACGGTAGTCCGTGTAGACAGGGTAGACGCCCGTGCTGGTGAAGTACAGGTAGTGGGCGTTGCGACCATAGACCGTAGCACTCCAATAGTAGCCGTACGTGCCGACACGCGCCAAGGCTCCATTACTGTAGATACGGTAGCCTGCAGCAGGCAGGAACAGCGTGGTAGTAGTACCATCCGGCATGATTTTGTAGCCTTTAGTATCCCATGACCATGAGTTGGCAATAGCGTTCGGTGTTTGACGACCGCCGTCAAACACACTACCATCGGTACGATAGATGTTAGCCCATTGTTGTTGGCTTGGCACGTACCAAGTGCCTCCGCCGCAAACTGCAGAAGCAGATGCCCAAGGTTGCCACAAGAAGTCGTTTTGATCCAATGCTTTGATAGTGTCACCGGCAGTGATCACAACTTGACGTTTTGCACTGTACCAATCATATTGCGTAGCGGCACCGGCAGTATAAAACGCTGTATCCGAAGCTTGTGCACTTGGATTAGGAACAGGAGCAGCCATCGTTTTAAGTGTACGGTTGCCACCGGCAGATCTACCCCATTGGAATAAACCACCACGAGCATCTTCAGAACCGGTATCGGTAACTGGTGTATCAAACGCTTTTCCATAAGCCACCAAAGAAGCAGCATCAGAACCGGCAGGCACAGGAGCTGCACCCACATTTTGACACATGAAACGCAACCAACCACCATCAGAAGCTTTTGCACCACAACCAATCGCTACTTCAGCGATGCCGGATTTCACAGAACCCGCTGCATTGGTAACCACACAATAAACACGGGTAAGGCCCCAATTAGCAACACCGTCAGCAGGAGCAGGAACAGTGTAAGTAGCTGTATTGGCACCATTAGCAGTTCCTAACGACACAGGAGCCGCATTTTGATTGAAAGGTACAGAATACCATTGATAAGTAACACCCGCAGAAGGAGTAACCGCAACCGTCAACGCCGTAGCATTAGCCACAGGAGCATTCGGGTCACCAATCGCATCATGTGAACGTTTAAACGTAAACTTTGCCGGCTGAGTGATGATGTCAGGCAAAGCAAGCAAAGTAACAGCGTCAGCCACCGACCTCACTTGAGCTTCCGTAGCCACCAACGTGCCATCAGCAGTTGCGGCAGTAGCTTTGGAAGGAACCTTTACAGTACCTGTAAACGTCGGGCTTTCAATAGATGCTTTCAAAGCAATTGCAGCATTCACATCAGTTGTCAACGCATACGCCGACAAATCAATTGTTTCGCCCAATTTATCCCAATTAGCACCATCCCAAGCATAGTTGGCACCGGTGTCATGAATGTCCCAAACATCACCAATAACGGGATTTTGAACTGAATCTGTCAATTGCGAATAAGTAGAAGCAGTGCCTTTGTAGATAAGAGCATTTGCCGTGGCACCTCCGGCTGACCAGGTTTCGTCTCCGGTGTAAGTATAAACCGTGTTGTCGGAAGTAAGAAAAAACTGCATCCCGGGAACCAGGTTTTCTGTAGGAAGACTTGCGACGCTTGGCAAAAGCAGACCGCCTTTGTCACCATCGGCTACACCGGTCTGACTTAAATCCAACACCGCACCGGCAGTAACCGTTCCATCACCACCAATCGCCACTTGCGCATGCACAGATGACCAACCGCAGACAACCAGTAAACCGGCAACCAACAACAATAAATTCATTCGTATCATTCTCTGTCCTTTTTTATTAATTTTATAAAGGTACAAATAATTTTTTAATCTCATAACTTATTTTCAAGATATTAAACCGGTTTTGTGTGATTTTTAACATACTTTTATCTTAAATAAGAATTTCGGATGGGTTGTTATCGCACAAATAATCGAGTAGGAGGAACGGGATTATTTCCCGTTCCGACCTCTCACACCACCGTGCATACCGTTCAGTACACGGCGGTTCTTTAATTTACAGGAGTGACTTTCAGATAATAATCGGTAAA
>JAISKM010000086.1 GCA_031261285.1 Candidatus Symbiothrix sp.
TAGTCCACCGGGACCGGAGGTAAACGAGACGTGCATGAAGCCATGCATTGTCGCACAAAAGAGTGACTATTTTATTGTGATTGCTGGTAGCGAGCAACAACTACTGGAGTAGTACCTTCCGTAACACCAATGCGTCCAACGGGAACGCTTGGAACGTGAACACCAACAATGGCAGTGCGAACAACAACAACACGAACAATTCGAACTACGTGCGCTGTGTTAAGGACATGCTGAAAACAAGATGTGTAGGGGCGTCGTATACGCCCAAGGTTAAGGATCAAGGAAATCGCAGTCAGATAAATTAGAAACGATTAATTTTCAGAGTTATAGGGTAGAGGTACCCCCGGTCAGGTGCCTCTATTTTTTTTAACAAAATTTGCTAAACATTTATTAAGTACTGCTTGTTATTAGTATGAGTTTGTAATTATTGGATTGATTGATGACAAATTTGTATGAGTATGGCTTTGTATTACGATTTACCGATTTATAAAGAAACGTATCGCTTGATGAAAATTCTTGGTCAGTTGATGCCCCACCTGCCTCGCGAAGTGAAATACACTTTGGGAGCAGAGATGCGTGGTGAGGTCAAAGAAATGATTCGTTGCATTTTTCGTGCCAACACCACGCACGATAAAGAGCCATGGCTGATCAAAATGGCGGAACATGTAGAGTTTTTGAGGTTTGAACTGCAACTCGGCTTCGATGACAAAGTAATCAGCGAGAAACAACTGAAATTCATCACCAACATCATGGATAGCATTGGCCGGCAGCTCACAGGCTGGCGAAACTCCCTCAGCAAAAAGAACTGTTAACACAAAAAATAACTTTCAGAAATGGAAGCCATTATGACCCATAAGCTAAAGCAGATTTAAAAATATTCTTTTTGGACATCAAATAGACCAATATTGTACGGATCGTTTTCCGGATAGTAGCAATGCGGCCAGGGGAGGTTGTTGACATAACCTTTGGCTTTTCTGAGTTGTTCTATTTTTGCTGCATTTTTTGCGGCGCGCTGGGTTTCTGCTTGCGGATGTTCGATTTTCGTGTAGTCGTTTTTGGTGACGAAAAATGGCGCAAAATGCGGCGATAGCATTTCATACATCTTTTTGCGCAGTTTGTAGGTCTTGTGATGACGCAAAAAGCCACAATAGGAGTTAAAAGAGGCTTGAAAATGGTCAGTTTCTTCTTTGTTGAGAAATGCACAACAATTTTTGCCCGCCCTTGATTCTATCAGCCGGTTCCATTTGGCAATGAGTCTATAAAAATTGCCTTTGGTGCGCTTGTCGGTATACGTCCGATTGGGCAGCAGGAATGTTCCTACAAATTTCATTCCCCGTTTACAGTGCCCAATTTGCCGTTTCTTGGGATGCAGTGTCAGATGCAATTCGTCTTTTAGATAGGCTTCGACTTTTGGAATTAAGCTGAGCAAAAACTGCTTGTCGTTGTGTATCACAAAGAAATCGTCGACGTAGCGACCGTAATATTTCAGCCCGAGCGTTGATTTCATGAAATGATCGAAACACGTGAGATAGAAATTGGCAAACACTTGTGAAGTCAGATTGCCAATGGGAATGCCGACATGTCCCCTGTTAAAGAGTGATTTGTCTGTCGGCAAATTTTTCCATTTCCATCGCGGGCTTTTGATGTAGCACTTGTGGGTACAATCGTTCATCACCACCTGCTCCACCAGTTCGAGCATCAAATCTTGATCGTCAGCAAGGTATTTGTCTTTGATAAATTGTTGGAGTTTATTCCAAAGAATATCTTTTGAAATAGACATGAAGAAACCTCTTATATCTAATTTGAGAACATAGGTGTCTTTTTGATAATTTTGGCTGCACGAGCGAATGAAACGGTCAACTCGGTTGACTGCAAATAGAGTGCCACGTCCCTCTCGACAACTATAGCTATCGTAAATAAATTCTTTTTCAAAGAGTGGATTGAGTTTGTCGATAATCCAGTGGTGGATGATGCGATCGCGAAAAGCGGCGGCAAATATCTCGCGCGTCACGGGTTTATCCACAATAAAAGCGATGCTTTGCCCGATGGTGTAGGTGTTGTTATTGATGTCGTTCACGAGCTGCGTGAGATTTTCCGTCTCCTCTCGCTCAAAAGTTTGCGCACTGGCAGTCTGCCGTTTATTCACGCGACAGTGGAGGTAAGCCGTGTGCAAGTCGTCAAATGTAATCGTGCTTCGTTCCTTGAAGCAAATCGTGAGTTGTTGTCCCATGGTGTGATTGCTAGTTTGTTTGCAAAAATAGAACACTTTTGTTACGATTTGATTAAAATTTTACTAAGTTTTTGTTAAGTTTTATATAGTTTGATAAAAATCATTCTTAATCATTTCTTAACAAATTTGTTAAACTTTTTTCAAATAATGATTGTTTATTGTTTGAGAGGCAACTTTATAGTTTGCTTTAATAAATAGTATCAATATGAAAAAATGATTGTATGGCGACGTATGACAAGCTACTGGTTTTTAAAAAGTTTTATAACTTATCAAAAGATTTGATTGATTTGATTAACAGCTCTATCGACCGCGATGAGGAATCTCTCAATGAACGCAAGCAAATTGAGGTGATTCGCAGCCTTACGCGTATGATGCACGACACTCACCCCGTACATTTCACGTGCGACAAAAAGGTGACACGACTACGGAGATAAAAACTTAACCATTTCTTAATAAAATTTGCTAAACTTTTATTAACCGGTGCTTGTTATTATTGATAGATTGAAATAATAATAACATAATTTTAAAAAATAGTAATATGACAATGCCGGAAATTGTGGCACGCGAAGCCGTCAACACCAATCGCATTTACCTCTATAAAGAGGGTAGTTTTTGGAAAGCCTACGAATATAGTGCCTACTTGTTTGTTATATACATCAAGATGTATCAAACAAAGACCAAGTTTTTACAGAATGTAGGTATGCAAATTGTTTCCATCGGCTTTCCCGATATAGCCTTGAGCAAACTATTGGATGGTCGGAACGTAGTATTTCAAGATAATTCACACGTTATCCTGCAAATAGAACTCTCCGAAACTTCCGCCAAAGAAACATTCGCAGAATGGAAAATCCAACGATTGCCTGCCCCTCAACCCCTTGTCGAAAAAGATGAGGAAAGCACTCCTCCCACCGAAAAGTATGCCATCTTCCAAATAGACCTCCACCAATCTATCCGTGAGTTTCCGCTCGCCACCTCTACCCCGATGGATTGCATGAATTTTCTGGCAGATTTGAAAAGACAAGTACAAAACGCTGTTTCGTAATTATTTTGTATCTTTGCCGGATGATTTATCCGCAGAATTTTGAGCATAAAATAGGGTTTGATACCATTCGGCAACTTGTGTCGGACGCGTGCTTATCGCCTTTAGGAGTAGAAAAAGTGACCGAAATGACTTTTTCGACCGATCCGGAGGCGATTCGGAACGCTTTGCACCAAACGGCAGAAATGACCCAGGTCTTGCGCGATGCCGGTGCGTTTCCATCCGACAACTTTTGGGATGTGCGTGAGGCGTTGCACAAAATCCGCATTGAAGGTACTTATCTGCTTGAACGCGAACTCTTTGACATCAAACGCTCACTGGAAACCATCAATACTATTGTCTGTTTTTTCACAAGTCCCATCCCCAACCCCTCCCCTCAAGGGAAGGGGGTTAGAGTTTCTCCCTTTGCGGGAGGCGTGGGGCTTTTGCTCCCCCCTGAGGGGGGTGGAGGGGCTTTGCAGACCTTGGCTGCCGATGTGCCTGTTTTCCCGGACTTGACGAAGCAAATGGACCGCATCCTCGACTCCTTTGGACATGTTAAAGACAGTGCCTCACCGGAACTGGGCGAGATTCGGCGACAGTTGGTGCAAACGACCAACAGCATTTCAAAAACTCTCAATAGCATTTTGCGCCAAGCACAGGCGGAAGGGATGGTCGAAAAAGACGTGGCACCAACCATGCGCGACGGTCGATTAGTGATTCCGATTTCGCCGGTATTCAAACGTAAATTGCGTGGCATTGTACACGACGAATCGGCAACCGGAAAAACCGTGTTCATCGAGCCTGCCGAAGTAGTGGAAGCTAACAACAAGATTCGCGCATTGGAAAATGAAGAAAAACGCGAAATCATCCGCATCCTGACACAATTCACCGACAAAATTCGTCCACTGACGCCGGAAATCAAGGAATCCTACCAATTTTTGGCACAAATCGACTTCATTCGAGCCAAGGCTCTGTTCGCCCTAAACATCGACGCCACCTTGCCTACGGTAGAAAAACAACCACAGATGGATTGGATTCGAGCAATCCATCCGTTACTGCTGCTTTCGCATCGCAAACAAAACAAACCGGTCGTGCCGTTGGATTTGGAGCTGGGAAACAGCTATAAGGTGAAGGGTGAAAGATATAAGGTACAAGGTGAAAGGTATAAGGTACAAGGTGAAAGGTACAAGACCTCTTCACCCTCAACCCTTCACCCTTTACCCTTCACCTTTTACCCTTTACCTTTTACCCCAAAATCCTCCACCCTTTACCCTTCACCTTTTACCCCAAAATCCGCCAGGATTTTGCTTATTTCCGGACCGAATGCCGGCGGAAAATCAGTACTTTTGAAAACGGTCGGACTGCTGCAATACATGCTGCAATCGGGCTTGCTGATTCCGGTGGACGCACGTTCCAAAGCCGGCATTTTCAAGGATATTTTCTTGGACATTGGCGACGAACAGTCGATTGAGAACGATTTGAGCACCTATAGTTCGCACCTGACAAATATGAAAATGATGGTGAAACATGTGTCTGCTCACTCGCTGATCCTGATTGACGAATTTGGCGGCGGCACCGAGCCGCAAATCGGAGGAGCCATCGCCGAAGCTTTGTTGCGCCGTTTCAACGACAAAGGCAGTTTCGGAATTATCACCACGCACTATCAAAATCTAAAAACATTTGCAGAAAATCACGCCGGCGTGGTCAATGGCGCGATGCTCTACGACCGTCACGAGATGCAACCGCTGTTTAAGCTCTCCATTGGCAATCCCGGCAGCTCGTTTGCCATCGAAATTGCCCGCAAAATCGGTTTGCCGGAAGACGTGATTGCCGAAGCGTCCGACATTGTGG
The DNA here is from genome assembly GCA_031261285.1 of Candidatus Symbiothrix sp. GTDB lineage: Bacteria > Bacteroidota > Bacteroidia > Bacteroidales > Azobacteroidaceae > Azobacteroides. Next base: position 5,103 of record JAISKM010000086.1, read on the forward strand.
GACAAGATTACATCGCGATGGACAAATATTTGCAGGACATCGTACGCGACAAACGCTACTGGGAAAACAAGCGTCAAAAAATTCACCAGCAAGAAAAACAGTTGGAAGAATTGACCGAACGCTACAACAGTAAATTCGACAAAGTAGAACATCAGCGCAAAGAAATCCTGAAAAAAGCCCAATCAGAAGCAGAAAAACTCCTCTCGGAAGCCAACGCCGTCATAGAAAAGACAGTACGCGACATTAAAGAGGCGCAAGCAGAAAAAGAAAAAACAAAAGCCGCCCGCCAAAAATTAACGCAATTCAAACAATCCGTAGGGGCGACCCTTGCGGTCGCCCTTAAACCCGAAAAACCCGAAAAAACCCTTAAACCCGAAAAACCCGTTAAAAACGGATTTCCGCAAAACGGATTTCCGCAAAACGGATTTCCACAAAACGGATTTCCGCAAAACGGATTTCCACAAAATGGGCGACCGCAAGGGTCGCCCCTACAGCCTATCGCGATTGGCGACACCGTCCGCATGCGCGGACAACAAACCGCAGGCGAGGTCTTGGAAATCAAAGGCAAAAACGCAACCGTAGCGTTCGGAGCCCTGAAAACAACCACCAAACTCAATCAATTGGAGAAAACCAGCCGAAACCAACTAAAAAAAGAGTCTTCACGCTCGCAAATCATCCTCGCCAATAGTGCAGACGCATTGTCTGCAAAAAAACGCGATTTCAATATGGAATTGGATTTGCGTGGTATGCGCGCCGACGAAGCCCTCCAAGCCGTCATGTACTACCTTGACGACGCCATCCAATGCAATGTAGGACGTGTCCGCATCCTGCACGGTACAGGCACCGGAGCCCTCCGCCAAATTGTTCGCGACTATCTAAAAACTACCTCAGGCATCGCCAACTACCAAGATGAGCACCCCCAATTCGGAGGCTCCGGCATCACCGTTGTGGAACTCGTCTGAACTGTGATTTGAATCACAGTTCAGACAATCAAAACCGTCGCAAACACCGCAATCCCTTCCTCGCGACCCACAAAGCCCATTTTTTCGGACGTAGTCGCTTTAATCGAAATATCGTCTACATCAATTTGCATCACTTGTGCCAAACAAGCTTGCATTTGCGGAATGTGCGGATTGATTTTGGGTTTTTCGGCACAAACGGTAATATCGGCGTTGCCGATTTCGTAATTTTTGGCACGCAGTAACTCCATCGTGCGTGCCAATAAAATTTTGCTGTCAATGTTTTTAAAAGCACCGTCCGTGTCGGGAAAATGATACCCAATATCCCGCAAATTAGCCGCACCCAAAAGCGCATCACACAAAGCATGAATCACCACGTCCGCATCCGAATGTCCCTTCAACCCCCGCGAATGTGAAATAAGAATACCTCCCAACCACAATTCGCGACCGGATGCAAATGGATGCACATCATAACCAAAACCTACTCTCATACAATTATCAGTTACCAGTTATCAGTTACCAGTTAATCAGTTACCGAAACACTGATGGTAACTGGTAACTGCTAACTGGTAACTGATTATTGCATTAAACTGCGCATGCCGTCCATGTCGAAACTAAGAGAAAAGCGCAACGTCTGATCCAAAGGATTGGATGCGACCGTCGAAATCAAGTATGCCACGTCCAATTGGAACGCTGAAAGTTTAAATCCGGCTCCCAGAGAGAAATATTGACGATTGCCCTTACTCTTGTTTTCGTAAAAATAACCGCCGCGAGCGAAAAATTTACGATCGTAAGCATATTCTGCACCCACCGACCACATGATTTCTTTGAGTTCTTCTTTCATGCCGCCGGGAGCGTCGTTAAATGAACTGAAAATGCCTGAAATGGGCGATTTGTCGTTGTATTTTTCCCAAGCAGCAGCTGCTTCATCGGGAGTCATACCGTCCGTGATGGGAGGGGTCGGCACCAAATATTTATTGATGTCGGCGTTGAATGACAAAGTGTTGTAATCATCCAAAGGCATCAACAACGATGCTCCCAAGCGCATATTGGTAGGCAAAAAGACGTTAGTGTTGCCGCCGTCATAAGAGATTTTCGGTCCGATATTGGAGATATTGAAACCTAAGCCTAATAAACATTCGCTGCTGCCAAGGTTCACATACTTATTATAATAACCCGCAATGTCGGCAGCTACGGCTGTTCCTGCTTCGAGTTCTTCGTCAATGCCGGCACCCAAGTCGGAACGGATGTAACGAAAGGCAGCCGCCAAAGAAAATGTTTCGGATGTTTTCATCGAAAGACTAATATCCGCAGCCATTTCGTAGGGTTTAGTTTCGCCTAATGGCATATTTTCACGGTCGATCAAAGGAATGTTTCCAAGTGAAAAATACCGGATAGAAGCTCCGAGAGCCAAGTTTTCGGAATTACCTAATTTATAGTAACCCGACGCATAAACCAAGTTAATGTCGTCCACCAATTTCGACAACCAAGGCGTGTAAGACAAACTCACGCCCCCTTTACTGGATGCAAACGCATATTTGGCGGGGTTCCAATACTGTGAAAACACATCCGGCTCGGTGGCGGCACCAATATCACCCATGGCACCCCCACGTGCGTCTGGGGCAATCGTGAGCGACGGAACACCTGTTCGCAACGGATTAAACACCGGCACATCGTCCTCTGCATAAACGCTTATTACCGTGGTAAATAGCAAGCTCGCAACAATCATTAGAGGATTGCGGGTCGTAGCTCGCAACGCAATTACGACTTTCAATTTAATTTTCTTCATATTTTTTTTAAAAAATTTATTCATAACTCAAACTTATAACTTATAACTTAAAACTTAAAACTCTCACAACACCACTATTTTTTTCGCTTTACTTGTTTCTTTTCCCTCTTTCGAGTGGATGGTCGCCTGATAGAGATAAATGCCCGGTGCCACACGCTCGCCTGCATTGGTCGTCAAATTCCAGTCGACAGGATACAAGCGGTTGAACGCTGTCGAGCCGGTTTCGGAATGTGACCACATCAACTGTCCGCGGAGGTCGTAAACACGTATCTCTACTGTTAAAACAGTTTCCGGACGATTATGTTCAATCGTAAATCGTGTATGTTCGCGCGCCGGATTTGGTTGCGCAGACAGCATGGATAGTTCCGGTGCCAGCCCTTTAACAACGGTAAATCGCAAACTGTCTGTCGAAGAATTGTTGAGAATATCCCACGCACGGAACGTTAATTCGTGGTTTCCGACAGCGATTGCCGGAATCGAAAAACCAATCGTGCCGCCTTGTGCATCTTCCGGCTGATAAGCACTGTTCAGATTGTAGGTCTGCGACGGATTATTGTCGATGCAAATGGTCAAATCGTGCCCCAAACCACTTCCCGTGATGTTGATGCCGTCTTCATCAAAGACTTCTGCAAAGAAAAACGGCGTTTCATTCACGCGATCGCCCGGTTGAAAATCAGGTGCATTAAGAAAGATTTGACTGATTTCGGGTCCTAAACTATCGTTCACAAGCCCGTCGCCAGTGCCGGTGAAAGTGTAGTTTGAAAAATAGCCGTTCGCATCTGCGTGTTGCGTCGCGTCAAAAGCATAAAAATTGATTTTTCCCGCGAGGTCGGCATACGAAATGTCCAACGGCACGTTGAACGCCACCGCAAATTTCCCATTTTCAATTTTGCTTGTGCCTTTATAAACCGTGTTAGGATAGTCTGTGAACTTGAAATGCGTATCGTCGTATGACGTCAGCGATTCAAAATTTTGTTGTCCGTCGAACACCGTTGCTTGCAAATTGCCGTTGAAAGACGAAATTGGCTCACCTGCTTCGTCCACGATGGAACCTGCCAAAGTCATGCGATCCAATGCCTTGAAATTGTAGGTGACGTCAGGTGCAACGGCCTCATTATTGATGGTTTCCAATACCACTTTCCACTCGGGATAATTGAGTTGGAGGGCAGGATCGCCCAATAAAATAAAATTCAGTTTATTGTTGTCCGTGCCCACTCCCCATTTTCCCAGACGCATCACATCACCCAAACAGGGATATTTGCCGTCTTTTTTCAAAAAGAGTTGGCGAATCAACTGGTCGTTGATTCTAAAATTGGGATCGGAATACACCACACGTGAAGTCGTGAATAGCGCAATGCCACCGCTATTTTTTTGCAACAGAATGTCCTCACCGGCAGACGGTTGAATGGCATCGAACCAACCAAAATCGCAGGTTGCCGTAATCCACAGCGGTAGATTTTCAAATGCCATCTGACGAATGTCTGAAATGTTGAGCAAATCTTCGCCGCTCAGGCTGTGCGTGGCACCATGCCCCGTGTAATTGACCAAAAAACAGCCCTCTTTCAGCGCGTTAAGCAATTTTTGTTTGGCACCCGGATAGGTCGTTTTGCCGTTCACATCCACGGGTTGAAACGCATCCAAATAGGCTTTATTGACCATATACTGCGGCTGATTGGCTTCGACGTAGGTTGCCAAAGCGTCCGCTTGCTTGACGTGAACAAACGGATCGCCCGCGTCTTTGTCGTCAGCCGTGAAAAGCAGTGTATTTTTCCAACGTCCGTAATGCGAGTTGTCCATGTAGGACAGAAGTTTATTGAGCACGGTTTCGGCTTGCTCCACCGAATTGACAGGCAGTCGTCCGATGCCAATATCCAATTTGTCGGAACCTAAATTCACACCTTCATTATCGTCCAAGAAACCGAAATAGTCGTCGGTGCCATACGAGTAGGCTTCGTTAACCGACTCCTTATATTGATACGTCAACAACAGATTGTTTGGGTCCATTTTAGCGGCGGCTGTGGTCAGATGGCGGTTGTCAAACAACCCGTCGCCATATAATAACAGGTATTGGGGTTTCTCGTCGTCACTCGTTGCGCGGTCATAGAACTGCTTCATAAACCGCCGGTAGGCGGTTGCATCGGGTGTTCCCGACGAAAATTCGTTATAAATCCATTCGGGTTGCACCACTGTGACGTGAAGATTTTGTAGTGTGCGGTGTTTTTCCGCCAATTTTTCCGCTTGTGCCGCGTAAGCCGCCGGCACAATAATGACCATATCTGTTTGCGGCAATGCGTGCAAATTTTGATTGGAAATTGTACTCCCGATTTCAGGTGTTGGAAATGACTTACTCAAATCAACCAGCGCATATTCGGGAATGGTGCCGTCGGGATTGGTTGAAAAATTCAACCGGTTTCCGTCCGCCGTACATTCTACCAACTTGCTATTAAGCGGGTCGGACACATTCCAAACTTGACGTTCGGTTGGCGCATCCGCAATGGAGTAGTCTAAAATCGTGTTTCGTGCTGATTTATTCCGAAAAAAAGTATAGGCATTACCGTAAAAACGGAGGTCGCGCTGCACATTCAAACGGATGTAATTCAAATAGGAGATACCTGTGGAATTGTAATTGACTTTTACCGAACTGTTTTCGGTTTTGTTGCCCGTCCACGTAGCGGTGGCATTTACCAATTTGGCACGTTCATATTCGGTCGTTGTTTTGTTAATGTTTTGAGTGATAAGCGTTTCATTGCCGATGGAAAGCATTACAGGCGCTGTCTGTGGTGGATTGGCGGTAAACGACAGGCTCACTTTTGCAGGTGAATGAGTGATTCCGGGCACTGTAAACGTGAAATTCTGAGTAGGATTGCCTGAAAAACTTTCACCAAACAATTCGCGACCCGAATTGATAATGGCAGTCTGATCTTTTTCGTGCAAAACATAATCGTCAAATGTTCGAATGTCATTGCGGGTCTGATCCGCAATCCCCTCAACAGGAGCCGAATGTTGCACAGCCATTTCTTTCGGTCCCGCCGCATGTTCGGTTATAAAATACGATCCAAAAGTAGAGTAGGGGTTATTCTCGTGTTCAAACAAGTCGCCGGATGCATTGTAAGTCCATTTCTGGGGACCACGTCCGTAAAAAAGCAAGTAATCGCCCGCATTAAACACATTGTCGCTACCTTTATAGAGATAAACAGCTATTTCGGGCAAGTCGTCGTAAACCGGTTTTGTGAAATCCGTATCAAGCATCCAGCCCCCGTAACCGTAAATTTTCACGTGTGCCGGATCAGAAAAACCCATTTTTTTGATTTCGTCAAACGTGAGTTTGTAAATACTTGTATCATAAACCTTTAGCTGCACCCATTTCCCTTCGCTAAGCACCGAATTAGAGGCAAAAGCCGAAACGCTGCAAAGAAAAAACAAGACGATAAACGAAATGATAGCAAAAATACGGCGCAAGATAATAGGGCTCAAAGAAAGAATAATCCGGCGCAAAGAAAGAATAATGTGATGCAAAGAAAGCCCGAAGGTCTTAACTATGAATACCCCCCAGTGAAGCGAAGCGACTGGAGGTAATGGCATAATAACCCCCGTCCTCAACCCCAAAGGGGTTGAATTATTGTAAGATAACATCTTCTCTTGCATCATAATTATTAAACGTATCATGACCTTTTTTATTGTCTACAGTATAAAATTTTCTCATTAGAAAGCAGACCGGTATGTTGTAACGTAAATCTCAATGCACTGATTTTGGGTACAGATATGTTAAATTTCAAATAAAATTTGAAATTTATTTTCTAAAATTTGGATAATTCAACTATAATTCATAATTTTGTAGCGTTAAATCTACTAAAAAATGACACAGTACTCCTTGTACTATGTCATTTTTTTATTTCAGAACCACCTTTCAAGGCTCACAGCCGCCCTTGCGGATTTAATTCGTCTTTTCAAAGCCTCAAATGTTAAAATAAATTTTTCATCGAAAATTTATAACTCATTACAAATCAATTATTTATAAAATCTCTAAAGTTGTAGTACAAGGAGTACTATGCCATTTTTGAAGCTATTCAAACTAAATAAATAACGTAGAAAGATAATGTTTATTGTTTGAGAAGTAGATTATATAGAATGGGAAAATTGAATTTAACATATAGAGATATTCTATTAGTGCTATTTGTGATAGCACTCATAGCCGCCGGCGTTGCCGTACTAATGAATTGATAATGATGAGGATTAAAAATGTCCAACCTCGTCAGATTAGCTTGTAGGGGTGTTGCATGCAATGTCCCTACGGCTTTCATGCTTATCTTCATACGCCGATAAAAACAGGACTAAAGCACCGTCGCTGGTGATATTGTTGGCAGTTCCGAAACTGTCGTGCAGTGCAAAAACGGTGAGCAACAAGGCTGTTCCGGATTCGTCAAAGCCCAAAACAGAGTACATTAAGCCAAGTGATGCAATGACTGTGCCACCGGGTAATCCGGGTGCACCAATCGCAAATATTCCCAACAACGCAATGAAAATTGCCATACTGCCTAAGCCGGGAACGTGTCCGTATAAAATTTGCGAAACGACAATCACTAAAAAAGTTACATCCAACACAGAGCCGGGGAAATGGATATTCCCGAGCAACGGAATGGCGAAATCCCGCACATCATCGCGCAAAACATCACTTTTTTTGGAGGCTTTAATCGCGGATCCCAGTGAGGCTGCCGAAGATTGCGTTCCCATCGCTGTGAGAATAGTCGGACCGTAATATTTTAATACTCGCCACGGATTTTTCTTGGCATAAAGTCCGGCTGAAACGTACAACAACGTCAGCCACAACACATTGCAAACAAAAGCAACCAACACTACGATCAAGAAAATGGGCAACTGCGAAACGATATGCCCTTCGTAACTAAACACCGCAAAATTCGCCGCGATGAAAAATGGTAAAACAGGTAATAAGAAATGATTGACCATAGACAACACTACGTCCCGAAACTGATCAAGGAACCCTTCCAATTTGTCGGCTTTCGTCCAACTAATGGACAAACCCAGCATCAATGCCAAAGCCAGCGCGCTCATTACCGATAAAATAGGCGGAATATCCAATTTGAAAATTAGTGCCGGAAGTATCTTAATTCCTTCCGTAACCGGAATAATATGGAGGAAAGGAATTAGATTGTAACCCACCAACGCAGCAAAAATAGCCACGCCCACCGATGACAAATAAACAATTCCCAATGCAATTCCCAACAATTTGGATGCATTTTTCTTTAAGCGCGTAATCGCCGGCGTGATAAATCCGAAAATGATGAGCGGTACGAGAAAAAAGATAATCTGCCCCAACACATATTTAATCGGCAAAATGATCTCAATCACAGTTTCATTCGCCACTTGACCAAGTAATAAACCAACGACTACCGCCAAAAACAGGCGGAAGGTCGTATTTTTCAGGATGTTTTTCATACTCTTTTATTTTTTCACTCGATAATCCAACGCCGGTTTTCTATCCCCGATTAAAGACTCGTATTTGAAATCCGCACCCCGTTTGGATTCAAATTCGGCTTTTGCTTCTGCAACTAATTTGGGATTAGCGAACAGCTCAATCGCAGTCAACGAAAATGTTTTAGCGGCATTGATAAGACCTTTTGTACCAATCGTTGTGCCGTCGGATGCCACATTTTGCCAACTGTGACCGGGACTTCCCGGCACGAACGTGGCTGTTCCGAAGCTAACGGTAGGCACATTCCAGCTCACATCGCCCACATCGGTCGATCCGCCACCTGTAGATGGCGTTTCAATGCGTAACGGCTGTACGCTTGCGGCACTTTTCAAGATCGTGTCGTTGAGGTTCAGACCTTTCACAATTTCTTTGGCAAACGCTAATTCACGGGCATCGTAATGCACACCTCCGACGGTTTCCAGATTTTTTTGAACTATTTCCGACAGTTTGCGATTGCTCAACAATTCGTAGAAGCCTGCAACGATTTCTATTTCTACCCGTGTTTGTGTGCCTTTGGCTGCACCTTCTGCTGCTGAGCCTATCCATTCCGTCAGGTCTTTCAGAATTTCACGTTTCGGGCTACGGATATAATAGGATACACGGGCGTAGTGAGGTACGACATTGGGGGCATCGCCACCGTCGGGAATCACGTAATGGATGCGTGAAGAGGTTGGTACGTGTTCACGAAGCATATTCACCATGTAGTTGAGCGACTCTACGCCGTCCAGAGCGGAACGTCCTTTGTCGGGACTTCCCGCTGAATGGGCAGGGATGCCATAAAACTTATAATCAACCATTTGAATGGCGGTACCTGTGCCTACGCTGACGGCATTTCCGGAAGCCGGATGCCAATCCAATACGATGTCTACGCCTTTGAAAAAGCCGTCACGAACTAAATACACTTTACCGCCACCACCTTCTTCAGCAGGTGTGCCATACACTTTAATCGTGCCTTTGTTTCCGGTGGATTGCAACCATTGTTTGATAGCGACTGCACCGGCAGAGGAGCCTACACCAAAAGTGTTGTGTCCGCAACCGTGACCGCTACCGCCTTCTATCAACACTTTGCGATAGGGCACTGTGTCTTGTGACAAACCTGGAAGTGCATCAAATTCTGCTAAAATGGCAATCACCGGACTTCCTGACCCATAAGTGGCAACAAAAGCGGTGGGCATCCCCGCTACGCCTGCTTCCACTGAAAAGCCATTGTCTTTCAAATGTTGTTGCAAAGCATTTGAGCTTTGAGTTTCAATAAAACCCAATTCGGCATTATTCCAAATTTCCTTTTGCAACGCATCATAAGTACTGAAATTGTTGTTCAAATACTTGATTGCCACATTGTTTAATGGATTGTTCTTTTTTGACTTTTGTGCAAATGCACTTATTGTCAGTAGTACGCTTAGTACTAAAATTACTGTTTTTTTCATTATTGTGTTTTATTATTAAAGGTATTTATCAAACCATTTTGTGATTTCATCTATCCGTTTGATGCGATTTTGAGGTTTACCGGAACGCGACAATTCATGATTTTCGCCTTTGAAAATAACTATCTTCGTGGGGACTTCAAAATATTGCAATGCGTAATACATCTGTAAACCTTCGGGCAGCGGGCAACGATAATCTTCTTCGCTGTGAATGAAGAGGGTTGGCGTGTGCACTTGGTCGGCATATTTCAGCGGGGAACGCTCCCAAAGCAAGGCTTGGTTTTTCCAAATATCCGTACCCCAATAGTTGTAAGAAAATGTGTGACCAATGTCACTCGTGTTGCTGAAACTTATCCAAGACGAAATACTCCGTTGTGAGGCTGCTGCTTTAAAACGATTGGTGTGTCCGATAATCCAATTAGTCATCAAGCCGCCGTAGGAGCCACCTGTAACGCCCAATCGGTTACTATCAATAAAATCGACTTTTGCAATAGCTGTATCCACAAATGTGAGGAGGTCGTGATAATCAACTTCGCCGAACTGCCCACGAATATCGGAAAATTGAGAGCCACGCCCGTCACTGCCTGTCGGGTTTGTAAACAAAACGGCATAACCTTGATTCGCCCAATATTGCATTTCGTGAAAAAATACCGTACCGTAAGTGGCTTTCGGCCCACCGTGAATATCCAAAATGGTAGGATATTTCTTGCCTTTTTCGTAACCCACCGGCGGCAGCACATACCCTCTCAACGTGATATTATTTTCGTTGACGAACGTGATTTCAATAGGATGAACAACCGAATGTGCATCAAAGACCGCTTTGTTAATCGAAGTCAGTGGCGTATAATTCCCTTTTTTGTCTATTTGATAAATTTCGCTGCCTTGTTGACCAATTGCGCCCACGACAAGATAGCCGTCTTTGTAAGGAATATATTCCTGTACGGTTAAATCTTTGGGCGTTAGAAAAGTCACTTTCGCATCTTTATACGCCACGTGTATCAACGGTGCATAGTCCACATGGGTAGTCACGAAAACCACGCCGTCTTTGTCGAAAAGAACTTTACTTCTACCGCCGCCACCAACGTCTGAGCCAATGCTGCTACCTAAACCGTAAATCGAGCCATCGTAAATTTCCGTCAATTTCCCGGTACGTAAATGGTAACGGTACAAGCCGGAATTTTCAATTTTATTGTGTTCCAAACTGCGATTGACAGACAAAAACAACTCGTCATTATTGATAAATTGAATGTTGCCGTAAGATGCTTTTTCAAACAATTTGAGTTCTTTGGTTTCCAAAGTGGCAACGTCCAACAGCAACAAATGATTGCCTCTTTCCGGTGCTTTTCCGGTGTAAGCATCTCGCTTGGTATAGACCAATGTTTTTTTATCGGGGCTTAATTCAGGAAAACCTGCATTTTCGAGCGTGTCGGACAAGAGTTGACTCACACCATTGGAGTAATAATACAAATGGGTGCGTTGTCCGTTCACATCGCCTCGTCCGTTCGGTTTTTTGCCCTCACTCTCCGCATAAGCAGAGAAGGAGAGCAAACAACCTAATAGAGTAATGAGAAAATATTTATTCATTATTCAAATCCTGCATAAGGGTCAGTACCTGTTTTAGCGGGATCGTAACCATCATAGCCATAATTTTGCCACAATCCTTCGGGGTTAATATCGCGTTCAGCCTTCGGAATCGGGAAACGGTAGTTGAACGGTTGCACATTCTGTTTTCCCCAAGAGGCAGGTATATCACCGTTTTCCACAGCACCTTTCAACGTCTTTTGCAAAATACGCCAGCGCACGAGGTCAGTCCATCGGTTTTGTTCGTAGGTAAGTTCAAATACCCGTTCCTGTTGAATCTTCGCTTTGAACCCCGCATAGTCTAAACCGCCCGGCAGTTCAACACCGGGCTCAATAGCCGGAGATGTCACAGGGAATTGCTTGAAAGCGCGACGACGTACTTGATTGATGGCTTCGTAAGCCTCTGCATTCGGAGCTCCGTCCCGTTCGTTGATCGCCTCGGCTTTTAGCAACAATACTTCGGCATAACGAATAACTGTTCGATTGATGTCGCGTGTTTGTGCTGCAGCAAGAATTTGTGCCTGTGTCAAAACTTCCCCGGCATATTTACGGAAACGAAGGAAAGAGGTAAAGGTAAACGAATTTCCTGTGCCATCGTCATCCACGTGCTTAATATATGTTCCGTTTTTCCGTTGGTCACGGTCGTCAAAGTCGTTATAATATTTCTCACTGGGGGCATAGACATGCGATTTTTTTGCGTTTGTTAAGCCTTCTGCTATAGCACAGTGAACCAAGTGGTTTCCGCCATCGCCGGCTGCATATTGACCTTGAATATGTTGCACTGAAAAGATAGACTCCTTACCGTTACGATTCGTTCTTGACCAGTTGGCAAGAAAATCTTCTTCGAGTGCGTATCCGGTTACGAGATTTGCATTTTTAACAGATTCCGTGAAACGCTGTTTTCTCGTTGCAGCATCAGCCGTTACATCGGTTTGTCCCCAAACGAGATATACTTTCGACAGATAAGCGTAAGCCGCTCCTTGTGTAGCACGTCCTTTATCCTCGGCAGCGTATTGAGCAGCAGCAGGCAAGGCTACGGCAGCATCTTCTAAATCTTGAATAATTTGTTTATAAACTACATTAATATCCGTTCTGGGTACAGCAATGTCGGTTGCATGCAAGGCGAGAGGCACTTCACCCCAAGCCTGTACGAGATAGAAATAGGCGTAAGCGCGGAGAAATTTCGCCTCTCCCACTAATCGTTTCTTCAAATCGGGAGTAACCACATTGGAAGACCCGATTTTATCGACCACGTCGTTTGCACGTGTGACGATGTCATACAAACGATTCCAGTTACTTGCCCAATAACTGTTAGTCGGGTCCCATCTGATACTACTGATTAAACCACTGCCACCGTTGGGGTTTCCCTCATCGCCGGCTTCTAATTCCGTTGTTAAGTCGAAGAGATAACCCAAAGCCGTACTGATTCGGATATTAGTAGTGTAAACAGCGTTTGTCACAGCGATAGCATCCTCGTCTGACACAGGGAAATTACCATCTGAAAGTTGTCCGATTGGAACTACATCCAAATCGTTGCAAGAAGAAGCAAATGCAATCGAAAAAATGATTGATAGTGCATATATTAACTTTTTCATCTTATTTTTATTTTAATTTATTGTTTGAATAGTTGATTGTTTACGTTTCACTTAATAAGAAATATTTACACCAAAGGATACGGTTTTTGCCACCGGATAGCCAAAGCCACCGCCGGATTCGGGATCATAACCGGTAAATTTAGTGAAGGTAAGCAAGTTCTGACCCGATACGAAAAGGCGTAATTTAGCAGAAGGAGCTCCCTGTATTTTCACAGGCACATTATAGTTCAGCGTAACATTTTTCAGGCGAAGATACGCTCCGTCTTCCAAGTACCGGCTGGTACTATACGTCTGGCTGGTTACTCGTGCTTTGGGTATGGAATTTGACGGGTTGTTTTCCGTCCACCGGTCAAGCAAGGTTGACAGTCCATTGTAAGCTCTGCTGGGTGTCTCAAGTGATTGACGCAGAGAATTGTAAATTTTGTTTCCGCTCACACCTTGAAAACCAACAAACAGACTGAAATCCCTATACGCCACTGTGGTAGAAAAACCGTAAGTAATATCCGGATTGCTTGAGCCAAGATGCACCCGGTCGTTGGATTCATCTACCGATTTTATTGGATTGCCTTCGCCGTCAAGCACATCGGACTGGTTCACAAATTTTTCGTCACCGTATTCAACCGTTTTTTTCCAGGATGGACCCACAATTTTTGTCAGATCATCGTCTTTTTGTACAATTCCATCAAATACAATATAATACTGGTTACCAAGTGGACGGTCAAGGAAAATACTACTGCCTATATTTTTCAGTCCGCCCAAACTGATTACCTTATTGATGTTTTTGGCAATATTACCTGATACCGACCATTTGAATTTTCGTTGGTCTATAATATGACCGGTTGCTTCCAATTCAAGCCCTTTGTTGCTTACACTTCCTACGTTGCGCAACACCGAAGAAAATCCGCTCGTGATAGACGTTGGTATATTCAACAACAAGTCGGTTGTTTTTTTGTAATAGGCATCAGCCGTAAGGCTTAGGCGATGATTAAACAAACTTGCATCCACACCTACGTTGTAAGCGGTTGTTTGTTCCCACTTCAAATCGGGATTTTCTGCGTTTCTGCGTACATATCCGGTTGATAATTGATTGTTGAAAGCATAAATTTGGTTGCGATTTTCATTGGGATCAACAGAGGAATAGGTGGCTGCATACCTGTAGTCGCCGATTTCCTGATTACCAACCGTTCCCAAGCTGGCACGCAATTTTAGCTCGTTGAGATTTTTTAGTCCGTGCAAGAATGCCTCATCCGTGATATTCCACGATACTCCGACTGAAGGAAAATATCCCCAACGGTGCTTGGGCGCGAAACGGGAGGAACCGTCGGCTCTCAAAGTTGCCGTTAAGTTGTAACGACCTTTGAATGTATAGTTTATACGACCAATGTAGGAGTTGAGAATGGATTCTGTTCCCCCTGACTCGGGTGATGAAAGGGTATTGCCACTTTGAAGACTATGCCAAAGCACTTGCTCGTTAGCAAAATTTGCTGCCGTAGAAGTAGCATATTCTGTATTTGTATTTTGGGTTGTATAACCTGCCAACGCATCAATGTAATGGTCCTCGTTCAACTGCTTAATGTAGTTAGCAGTAAATTCATATTGCCAAACGTCGGTGCGACGATTGCCCACACTGGCATAACCATTCGATGCAAATCCGCCTGCCGAAGAAGAAGGAGCATAATAGTTTGACGTAGCATTGGTAATATTCGTTCCTCCCGCTAATTTCAGTCTCAAATCAGGGATAATCTTATACTCCAAAGCCAAATTGCCCAACAAGGTGTTCGCATTATTTTCTGACGTTGTGTTCTTCAGATCGGAAATAGCGTTGGTCGTGACACCGTCGCCTTTGATCAAGTCGCCCACCTCAAACTTGTTGTGATAGTTGTAACTTCCATCGGCATTGTAAATAGGATTTGCCGGAGAAGTCAGAAGAACGGATTGAAAATTACTGGACAAATTATTGGTGTAAGCAGCATAGCCGCCCAGCCCGTTTTGCTTCAACTTACTGGCATTCACATTCAGGATCGCTTTCAGATTGTTCAAAACATCACGCTCAAAATTCAAACGACCTACGTAACGTTTGAAATTGGTATTGACAAGGATCCCGTCCTGGTCGGTATAATTTCCGGAAATGGCGTAACGCGTCCGGTCATCTCCTCCGCTGATCGATAGTTGATGACTTTGTGTCACAGCCGTGCGCAGTGCTTCGTCCTGCCAGTCGTACCCTTTACCAATGGCTGCAATTTCGATATCAGTCGCGTCTTTAAGCGGTCCTTCGATTTCACGGTTGAGAACTGCCCATTCTTGACCGTTCAGCAACTCCAATTTTTTCGTAGCGGTTTGCCAACCAATAGAATATTGATAGTCTATTTTATCTTTGCCTTTTCGACCGTTTTTGGTAGTGACAATGATCACACCATTAGAACCGCGTGAACCATAAATGGCTGTTGCCGATACGTCTTTCAACACCTGAATGTTTTCGATGTCATTAGGATTGATGGAAGACAGTGGATTGAGGTTTGCCGACACACGACCTACACCTGCGTTTGTGGCACTATTACCATAGAGTATCACACCATCCACTACAAACAGAGGTTCATTACCCGCTGTGATAGAATTACCACCCCGGATGCGAGCTGAAAAGGTTGATCCCGGTTGTCCGCCTTCCGAGATATTTAATCCGGCAACGGCACCGCCCAGCAGATTGTCCAAGGAAACAACCGGTTGCGCAAGTATTTCTTTCGAGATAGAAGTAACGGCACCCGTCAACTCTTTCCGTTTTTGTGTACCATAACCGACTACCACCACTTCATTCAACAGGTTGCGTTCTTCTTGAAGATAAACTTCCAGCGGCTCGGTGTATTCATACACGTCCACTTCCAATGTTCTGTAACCCAAATAGCTGATAATCAACGTTGTTGGTAACGACTTTGCCTGCACAGAGAACCCGCCATCTATATTGGTTGCCGTTCCTGTTTTTTCACTCACGACCGACACACTGGCTCCGATGATCGGATCGCCTGTGATTCCGTCTAAGACACGCCCTGCAAGTTTTTGTTGGGCAAATATAGGGCATGTAATGCTTAACAGCACTACAAGGAAGAATAATTTACTTTTTTTCATTATTATAGTTGTTTAGTTGTTTTTTAATTGTTAAAACCGAAAGCCGCCACCAAGTCTGTCACCAAAGGCAATAGCATTGATAAATGTGCGTTCCGTAGCATCCCAAGTGCCTCTGAATAAAGGATCTTCGGCATAGAGAACAATACTTCCGGAACCCAGATTTTCGACTTTGATAGATGCCGATTTTTTAAAGTTTTCTTTCCCCGCATCATCTACATACCCATTTAAGAGCGGTTCTGCAGAATAGGTTGCTACCGATTTTGCCGGATCTAAGGGCAAGAAAACGCCGTTTTCTTTCACTATCGGCACTATGTCGCGCGTTAATCCAAAAGCGAGGGGACTGTTCAACTTAATTTTCGTTTCAAAAACCGAGTTCGGTTGTCTGCCATAAGCACCACGACCACCACCATTGCCACGACCACGATTGGCGGTGCTATCATTTCTTGCCGTAAGCGTATTAGCTGCCCACAGACTTGCCGAATTGAACGTAATCAACGTGCCACCATCGCTAATCCATTGTTTCAAGGCTTGCGTAGCTGCGGGCGTAAGGAAAGAATAACTGCCGCTTACAAACACGATGCGATTAAATTGGTGGAGGTTGGCACGTCCAAAACTGGAAGCATCCACGCGAACAAGCGGATAACCCAGTTTTTGATCGAACAAATGCCATACTTCGCCCGCTTCGGTAGCCGATACATCGCCATCGGTTACTACCAATACACCGGGTGTGCTGATGGTGCGGAACGAACTACTGCCCAGATCCACTCCCTTGGCACTAAATCCACCCGGTACGGAAAGGATATTCACGTTTTCTTTCGTGCCCAATTCTTTCAATAAAGCATACAAATCGTTGGAAGAAATGGATTGCAGACTGACCGGTATCAACAAACTGCCATACGATAACGCTTTGACGCCGTCATTCGTTTGAATAGAGAACGGTTTGTAGGCAGCCTGCACCAACACGTTTTTCTGCAACAAATCGAACAATAATTGTTGTGCTTTCGAGTCGCGATAATCTACGATGTATGCATAATTCGATTGTGTGAACGGTGTGAGTGTGTTGCTCAATTGCGTTTCTACTCTTGCACCCTTGTTCGCTTTCGTAACGGTGGCATAAGCCAAACCGGAAGAATAAGCGACCGAGAAACCGGCACCGTAACCGCCTAATTTAGCAGGGTCGGTGTAATCGGTTTTCTCATCAAAAATGATTTGTACTAAGGCAGCATTGGGTTGTCCAACCGGCACGATATAGGATTTGCCTTTTTCATATTTCACGCCGTCAATCGTAACATCTTGTGTGTTTTCATACACTTCCAAATGATGTCTCAACAGCAAATTGACAAATTTATTCAAACGAGAAGCATCATAATTATCCCCAATCAAATAAGCTTTCGGATTACCTTTGGATGCTGTGAAAAATTCTTTTTGCAGATTAAACAACTCTTGTTTGTGTCCATTGGCAGCATCTACGGTAGCAATCGCAGCCGTTAATTGATTGCGAAGCGTGTGCGCAAATGTCACGATGCCATTGTCTGATTGTTGATGAATCCCGCGCGAAGAACCTTGCTCAAACAAGATACCTACCGCCCCATTGTAATCGGGATAGGTGGATCCGAACGTCGGATTTTTATTGTCATAACCCTCTTTCGTATAGTAGAAAGAACCGATTTTATCCAGCGCTTTGGAATAATAGTTTGCAAATTGTGCGTTGAGTTTGTACGTCGATTGCGGCACCAAATGACTTTCATTGCCATTGGGGTCGGTCGGCTCAAAGAAAAAGGTGCTGTTCGTTCCCATTTCGTGGTGGTCGGCTTGCACGTGAGGCAACCAATCCTGATAAAAAGCGACACGCGCCTGACTTTCCGGCTGCACGGTGTTGATCCAATCGCGATTCATGTCGAACCAATAGTGATTGCCGCGACCGCGAGGCCAACCTTCCAAATGTTCGCGATCCAACGGATTGTCGTTGGTCACGTTCACACTTGCATTGCTGTTAATCCAATGAGCAAAACGTTCCTGACCGTCCGGATTACGCACCGGATCCACGAAATAGATGCCATCGGTCAACTCCTGTTTCACTAAATTGGTTTGCGCGGCTACCAAATAATAAGCCGTCAACAGAGCGGCTTCGGCAGCAGATGTTTCGTTGCCGTGAACGCTGAAGCCCAAGAAAACAACCAACGGAGTATTGGGTATTTCGCCCGTTTTTGCTTGAGCGCGTTCCTGTTTGATATTGTCCAATTTAGACAAATTAGATGGATCGGAAATCGCCAAAATATTCAACTTGCGACCTTCGTGCGTCTGTCCGATTGGGATGAGTTGTGCACGGTCAGACAGTCTTGCCAATTCCTTAAAATAGGCATTGATTTGATGATGTTCCGTGATGTGCGTTCCTATTTCGTAGCCCAAAAACTGTTCGGGCGTAGGAATTTTTGAGTCGAACTGAATCGAATTGTCGAAGAAATAATCGAATTTCTCGGCAGATGCGGGTAACGCAAAGGATATAGCTATCGCTAATAAAAAGAATATTCTTTTCATGTAATTATGTTTTTTTAAATTTTTAATAAATGATAAAGGGGTACTAAAAAGTACGATAAAAAAGAAACGGTATCGCTTAGCAGCAACACATTCGCATTCGCATAGACATGCAAGAAGAAACAGGAGAAACGGTTTGGATAGAAGAAATAGAAGAACTGATGTGACCGGCAACTTGCCTCACAGCACCGGCGAGGGAAATTCGATCTGAGAATTTCTTTCGCCTTTTGTCTAAATAAGCAAATACTTTCATTTTTTATTCTTTTTTAAATTGTATAATTTCTATTTATTTTTGAAACAACTGTTCCAATGTTGTATGCAACCAATTCTGTTGCAGAGGCACCGAATGCAATCAATATAAAAACTAATACTACTAAAGTCTTTTTCATTTTTAATCCAATGGTGTGTTATTTCTTGTAGCCCAATAACTGATGTTTGTCTGCGTTCAGAAAGCCGTATTGATGATTGTAGGCTTGTCCGTCGGCAACCACCCATTGTAGAAATTGCTCCGTTTGCGCATCCGGCGTGTGGGTGGTAACGAAATTAATGTCTTCTACCGGAATCAGGTCGATGGATTTTGTTTCCAACAAATCAATCACTTTATCCAAATTCGCTTCCGCAATCACTTCACTGTACTCGCGTTTCAAATCTAAAGGCAACAGTGCGATGTTGCTTTTTAATTGACGCGAATGAATGTCGTAGATATAGCTCAAACTATTGAAACTCACGCCTGTATTGTCTTTTTGCACGGCATTGATCAAATAAATGTCATCACCGGAAATCTTTTTACCTTTCAATTTGGAAGGCTCGTAACCAAAATGATTGGCAAACGTATTGGCTGTAGAAGACGCATTCACCACCGAATAAATCGTTGCATTGTATTTATCTTTTTCACCGGCATCGTCATCCAAAATGTCTTTTTCAAAAAATAGCTCTTTGATCCGTTTGCTGTTTAATTTTTTCTTTTGAAATTCACCTAATAAGGTATTGCTTTTGCCGGCGATTGGCAGTACGGCATAGCGTCCAATCGAAAAAGCAAACTTAGTACCGGCATATTCATCCGATGCAAGCAATTGAATATCAATATGTTCTGAGTCGATGTTTTTGTCTGCTATGGTAATTTTGACTTCCGGATTCAATTTGGAATACTCGGCAATCCACTTCTCTAACAGAGGGGTGGCAAATTTAACGCTTTTGATGTAAATCACATCTTGTCCGTTGTTTTGTGCCAATGCACTTATAGAAGCCGATACAGCCAATGCTAATATAAAAACTATTTTTTTCATCTTTTTTGCCTTTTTAAGTTTTACGGGACAAAGGTAGTGGGTCTGCATAATTCCCACAATACCATAAACGTGGTATTTTTTGCTGCGAGAATTAGTCACACAGGGTGATTATTTGAAAAATATGAATCTTTGTTTTGCATCTCTCTATTTTAATACAGTAAAGAAACGCTATTTAGTCAACCAAAATCCGGCATAAACGGCTAAAAATCCAATGATTAGTGTGGCTAACACATAAAATAAAAGCGTGCCGTATTGACCGGCTTGAAAGAGTTGCATGTTTTCCAACGAAAAAGCCGAAAACGTGGTGAACCCACCGCAAAATCCGGCAACCAACAACGCGCGCATATCGGCATCCAGCGCACTGTGCTTATACGACCAGCCAATGAGCAGCCCAATGAGCAAGCAGCCAATCACATTAACGGCAAATGTCGCCAACGGAAACCCGCCTTTCGCGCTCTGCACCAACCATTTAGAAGCCAGAAACCGCAAAATGCTGCCGGCTCCGCCGCCCAATCCTACTAATAAAATCTGCTTCATAAATTAGTTATTAGAGTTTAGAGTTTAGAGTGTAGTTATTAGAGTTTAGAGTGTAGTTATTAGAGTTTAGTTTTTTTGATAGCGTTTTTGTGGTTGATTTCAACATTTTTAGAATTTCTTCACAATCGCTTTTCATAGATTTATATTCGTCTTTAGTTATGAACTTTGTTTCAAATAATAGTTCTATCCAATAGTTTGTTTCAGCAGCTTCTTTTAAGGAAATATAAACTTTTGATAAAAAATCCTTATCACTGATTCCATATTCCGCTTCTGCCAAATTAGCACCAATACTTGTGCCACTTCGTAAAAGTTGTTTAGATAATACAAATTCCCGTTTTTCGTCACACAAATACTTATACAAGTTAACAATCCTAATTGCAAACTTTTTACTCTTATATCTCGCAGTATTCTCCTTATCCATAATAACTAAACTCTAATAACTACACTCTAAACTCTACACTCTAAACTCTTATTATCCCGCTTCCCAAACATAATTTGCAATCCGCATCATAGATCACGCCAAACTGTCCGGCGGCGATACCTTGTATTTTGTCTTCCGACTCGATGCGGTAGATGTCGTTGAGGCGCCGGAGCGTCCCGAACGTAAATTCAGGCGTATGACGAATTTTGAAGGCGATGTGTTTTTCGTCTGAACACTCGCCCCACGGGTCTTCCGTGATAAAATGGAAGCCTTGCAGATTGATTACTTTGCCATACGCCGTATCCGGCTCGTAACCTTTGGAGGCATATATAATATTGTTGTCTACGTCTTTTTGGACCACAAACCACGGTCCACCGCCCAACTGCAAGCCCCGGCGTTGCCCAATGGTATGAAACCAGTAGCCTTTGTGTTCGCCCAAGATTTTGCCCGTTTCTAATTCGACAATTTTGCCCGGCTTTTCGCCCAAATAGCGGCGAATGAAATCGTTGTAGTTGATTTTTCCCAGGAAACAGATGCCCTGACTGTCTTTGCGTAGCGCGCTGGGCAATCCTTGTGCCGCAGCAATCGCCCGCACCTCGCTTTTTTGCAAATGCCCGATGGGAAACATCAATTTGGAAATTTGCAGATAATCCACCTGTCCCAAAAAATAGGTCTGATCTTTGACGTGGTCTGCTGCTGTGGAAAGATAGGTTTTGCCGTGCAATTCGGTGGTAGTGGCATAGTGCCCTGTCGCAATTTTGTCAAACGCGTGCCCCCATTTCTGCTCAAACGTACCGAATTTAATCAGTTTGTTGCACATCATATCGGGATTGGGCGTCAATCCGCGTCGCACGGCATCAATGGTATAGCTCACCACATTTTCCCAATATTCGGCTTGCAGCGACACCACCTCCATCTTGCAACCGTATTTCCGCGCAATGGCGGTCGTGATTTCGATGTCTTCCTCCGACGGGCAATCGACATAGCCATGCTCGTCCTCCATACCGATCTTGATATAGAAAATCGTAGGGTCGTAACCGGCCTCTTTAAGCTGATGCACCACCACCGAACTGTCCACTCCTCCAGAAACTAAGGCTGCAATATTCATATTTTCCAAATATCGTGCAAAGTTAAGATTTTTTTTTGAAAAATAGTTGTTACCATTGCAAAAATCACCGTTCAGACAAAAAAGAAAGAGGTACCCTGGTCTAGGATACATAAGGCTGAAAGCCTACGTCGAATGAAGACTTTGCCGGCAGGGGATGTCTCCGTCATGTCGACCGGAGTGGAGCGGGCTTTAGCTCGCTCTACGGAGTGGAGACATCCCATTCCAACAAGCCTAATCCAAGCGTTTCCCCTTAAATTGACGACAGTAGCCTCAGGCTACCGGGGAGTTTCAACCCAGTATTCCATTTGACCCGGTTAATGCAGGGGTTGAAAATTTTAATAACTATCCGCAATATTACCCCCAACCCCCAGGGGGCTCACCAGTAAAAACCCTGTGTTTGCAAAGACCGAAGGTCTTAAATATGAATAACCCCCAGTGAAGCCCTGTGTTTGAGAAGACGAAGGTCTTGAATATGAATAACCCCCAGTGAAACCCTGTGTTTGAGAAGACCGAAGGTCTTAAATATGAATAACCCCCAGTGAAGCCCGATAGGGCGACTGGGGGAAAAGAAAATGCTCTCCCCCCTCGCAACCCCGAAGGGGTTGAATATAAACCAACGTAAATGCAGCATATCCCTCTTCCCGGGTAGTGTTTATTTTTGATAATTCAACCCCTTCGGGGTTGCAAGGGAGAGAGTTGTGCTTTACCCCCAGTCGCCCTATCGGGCTTCACTGGGGGTTATTCATATTTAAGACCTTCGGTCTTCTCAAACACAGGGCTTCAC
The DNA here is from genome assembly GCA_031261285.1 of Candidatus Symbiothrix sp. GTDB lineage: Bacteria > Bacteroidota > Bacteroidia > Bacteroidales > Azobacteroidaceae > Azobacteroides. The sequence continues at coordinate 27,733 of JAISKM010000086.1, forward strand.
TGGGGGTTATTTATATTCAAGACCTTCGGTCTTCTCAAACACAGGGCTTCACTGGTGAGCCCTAAAGGGGGCTTTAGCAATTGAGATTGTGCAAGTTGTAATGCAGTAAAGTCCCCTTTAGGGGATTTAGGGGTATTTTTGCGGATAATCATAAAAATTTTCAACCTTTACGGTGTTTCGGCGACGAAAATATGTTAAATATTTAGCAAAATATGAAATTTGTTTCCTAAAATTTGGATAACTCAAATAGAATTTGTAATTTTGCCGCGTTGAAATTTTAACAAAATGCAATAGTACTCTTTAT